>NZ_JBQSWW010000021.1:0-61013 GCF_052377515.1 Arthrobacter sp. AOP36-C1-22
TCTAGGCCATGCTTCGCGGCGACATAGGCACTCTTATAGGCGGAGGCGCGCAGCCCATGGATGCTCGAGAGGTTGATGATCCGCCCGAACCCACGTTCATACATGCCCGGAAGCACCGCACGGATGAGCAGGAAGGGCGCTTCGAGCATGAGCCGGTGGATCAGCCGCCAGTCGTCGGGAACGAATTCGTGCACGGGGTTGATGCGCTGGATCCCTGCATTGTTCACCAGGATGTCCGCTTCCAGGCTGAGGTCCTCCAGCGCCGAGGTGTCCCCCAGGTCGATCTGCCATGCCTTGCCGCCGATCTCGGAGGCGACCTGCTCGGCAGCTTCCCCGTTGAGGTCCGCGACCGTGACCGTTGCACCACGCTCGGCAAAGGCCCGGGCACATGCGGCTCCGATGCCGCTGGCTCCCCCGGTGACGATTGCCTGGCGTCCCTGCAGATATCCGCTCATTGCTTTGCTCCCGTTCTCGCACTTCACGCTGTTCCAGCGATCATCGAAGGCGGCCGGCCAAGCAGCACGCCGTTGATCGCTGCACTCGGATCATTGCACGGCAGCGGTGGAACTGTCAGGGGACGGCGGCCTCTGCGGGGCGTCGTGACGGGTGTTATTCGGCGTGTTCATGCCGGGCGTTGGCCCGCCAGCGGATTCCTGCGTCGATGAAGTCGTCGATCTCCCCGTCGAAGACGGCACCGGTATTGCCGACCTCGTGCTCGGTCCGCAGGTCCTTGACCATCTGATACGGGTTGAGCACGTACGAACGCATCTGATCGCCCCAGGAGGCCTTGACGTCACCGGCGAGCGCCTTCTTCGCCGCGTTCTCTTCTTCCTGACGCGCCAAGAGGAGCCGGGACTGCATGACGCGCAGGGCGGCGGCCCGGTTCTGGATCTGGGATTTCTCGTTCTGCATCGAGACGACGATCCCGGTGGGGATGTGGGTCATCCGCACGGCGGAGTCGGTGGTGTTCACCGACTGGCCTCCGGGGCCGGAGGAGCGGAACACATCGATTTTGAGCTCGTTGTCGGGGATCTCTACCGAGTCGGTCTTTTCGATGAGCGGGATGACTTCAACAGCAGCAAAGGAGGTCTGGCGACGTCCCTGGTTGTCGAAGGGACTGATCCGCACCAGCCGGTGGGTACCTGCCTCGACGGATAACGTCCCGAAGGCGTAAGGGGCATTGACCTCGAACGTCGCGGACTTCAGGCCGGCTTCCTCGGCGTAGGAGGTGTCCATGACCGTCGTCGTGTAGCCGTGGCGTTCGGCCCAGCGCAGATACATGCGCATGAGCATGTCGGCGAAGTCTGCGGCATCAACACCACCGGCGCCGGCACGGATGGTGACCACCGCGGCCCGCTCGTCGTATTCCCCGGCAAGCAGGGTGACGACTTCGAGCTGGCTGAGCGCCTTGCGCAGGGACTTCAGCTCCTTCTCGGCTTCGGCCCGGGAGTCAGCGTCGTTTTCCTCTGCCGCGAGCTCGACCAGGACCTCAAGGTCATCAATGCGGGCTTCAAGCCGCTCGATCTTGCCCAGTTCGGATTGCCGGTGGGAAAGCTTGGAGGTGATGACCTGCGCCGCAGCGGGATCGTCCCAGAGGTCAGGGACACCAGCCTGTTCGGATAGCTCGGAGATATCCGTCTTGATCCGCTCGATGTCGGTGACGGCTTCGATGGAGGCGAATGTATTGCGCAGGTCGCGGATTTCCGCGGGAAAGTCAGTAGAAGCCATGATCTTCCAAGACTACGTCATCTGGTGAGTCCGGTTCGGGCACTGGACTCGACGCTGATGGGAATCCCCTCGGGGACGAACCAACCAATAATGGGTGGGCGCACCACCGCGCTCAGGCGCACGACCGCTGTGGTGTCGTCTCCGCTGGAGCTGGCGCGCGCCAGGGCGAATCCGTCGAACCTCTCCGCCGCACCCACGTCGGCCACGTACTTGGCGGCGGCCGCCGCCACTCCTTCGTCGCTCAGACGCAAGTCCAGGGCACCGTCTTCGCCATTTTCCTCCACTTCGAAGCTGTCGGCCGCAGCCGTGACGGCACTATCGGCAACGCTCAGGAGTTTGCGGGCCTGCGTGTTGACCAGGGTTGCAGCCAGGGTCGCGCTGACGGCGAGGAGCACTATCAGTACATAGCCGATGATCAGGATCATCGATTGTCCGGTTTCCTCGGTCATGGGGGGTCGGTGGCGGCCCCACGCCCCGTGCACTCTGCGGCACCCGGGGCGGTGTCCGGTGAACCATCGTCTTCCGGTGGACATGTTCGACTCACCCATACCGATCAACGCGGACGGTTGCCGACGAGGAAGACCGCCCGAAATCAAGGTCCACTCCTGGTGGCAGGTACGGCAGTCCCACACGAATGGAGACATCCACCGTCACCGTCGACCCCGGCTCAAGGCAGGACGGCGAACACCGGTATTCCATCGTTGCCGCCTGGGAGTCCACGGCAAGATTTCCCAACGCCACCTCAACCGCGTTCCTGGCCCGGGCCGCCCCTTCCGTCTCGGTATCGGCAGTCGCGAACGTCCTTGCAGCATGGTCTGCAGCACCGACTGCAGCGAAGGAGGCAGCCTGCAACTGCGAAGCGCTGATGATGAGGTAGGTGACCGGAACCAGCAGGAGGACCCCGAGGAAGATGAATTCAACCATGGAGGATCCACGTTCCGATGAATGCCCATCGGCCCACGTCTGGCGGATTCGTTTCATGAGCTCCCTATCCGCCATATCGCGCCGCTTCCCCGCTGACATGCAGATGCCCACCCACCGCAAAGTACCCCAGCAGTGGTAAGGGAGTGCTGACTGTTATCTTGAGCCCAGGCTGACCGCCGATGGTCGTGGCTGTGAATTCGACGTCCTTGTTCAGTCCCGGCCCCAGCGAACCATCGATGAGTTCCCTCGTACGCTGCGCCCCCTCAGCCGGTGAACGATCAGCCAGTGTGCCGAACCGCGCTCCCGACGCGGCGGCGTCCATCAACGTGTTGCGTACGTGCAGGACAAGTGCCAGTTGCAGAACGGAGACGAACAGCATCGTCAACAGGGCAGATACCATGACGAATTCCGCGACGGCGGAACCGTTCTCCGGACCGGCTTCCGCGCCGTGCTTCGTGCGACACCTGTCGGCATGCTGCAGAGTCTTCATCGAGGCTATCTCGTCCTGGCTCCTCCTAGCCGAGACCGGATACCCGGTTGATGGCCTGGTTGAACAGATCGCTCAATCGCGGGCCCGCGACGGCGAGCAGCGCCGCCACCAGCACCGCAGACATCAGCGTGATCATGACCCACCCAGGTACATCTCCCCGTTCGTCATCGCGAAACCGCGAGCCGAGGCCTTGGACCCTGGCCATGCAGATCAACGTCGCCGTCAATCCGAGTGCCCTGGCTTGGCTCCATGCGTACTTCATTGTGTTGTGCCTTCCTGCTAGATGGCTGGATGCCGCGGATAAGACCCCATTCGGCATTCAGAGGTTCATGTCGATCAGCGAGAGACCCGGATAGACGGCGAAGACGATGGTGAGCGGGAGCATGCCGAAGACAACGGGGATCATCATGCTGATTTCCTTACGCCCGGCAGTCTCCATCAACTCTCTTTTGGCTGCGTCCCGGACATCTTGGGCTTGGGCCCGCAACACTTCTGCCAATGGCGTCCCGCGCTCTGCTGCGACCGTGATTGCGTCGGAAAATCGGGTCATTGCGTTGAGATCAAGTCTTCTGGCCAGCCGTTGGAACGCCGTTGTCATGGGCGTTCCGGATCGAACATCCGCCAATAGGGCCTTGAATTCGTCCGGTAAATCGCCTTCGGCAGTGCTGCAGATACGCTCGATGGCCCCCACTGTGCTCTCCCCCGCCCCCACGGCCAAGGCGATGAGTTCGGCAATGCTCGGAAACTGCCCCAGAATCCTCCGGCTCCGTCGGGTCCCCAGCTCCGTGAGATGCCATTCTCGGAACGCAAATCCCGCTACCCCCGCGATCAACAGCACCGTGATTGCCAGGACCCCGTTGAAGTTCCCCCTCGCCGCCGATGCGACAACGAAAATGCTTCCCAGCAGAAGTCCGGCACCTGCATAAGTCAATTGCGATATCCGGTATTCGGTAACGCTCGCCACCAGTCCTGCCCGTTGGAGCCGCCGTTGAATTCCTCCCCCAGCCGGATTGAAACGGTTCAACATGGTGACAAGATCCTTCAGGACCGGCCAGAGGATCTTGACCAGCGGACCCAGTGGCGTTTCCGCCGCAACTTGACCGGGGCGGGTCCCGGAAGGATTCGCGGCCGGGCGCAATTGCCCGGAAATGCGATCTGAGAACTTCACCCGACGCAGGGCGGGAAGTCTCACAAAACACAACCAGAGTCCTGAGCCCAGCAGCAGCCCCAACGCCAGGGACCAGGCAATTGAGCCCGTCATTTGAGGATTCTTTCCTCGGAGGGCAATGTCCCAATACCCAGCATGATCCTGTAGCACAAGAAGGAAATGAACAGCCCGCCCAAAAGTACGACGGCGCCTCCGACCGTTGAATATGCTTTGACCGCTTGTGGCTGGGACGCCATGAGTAGCAGGATCACCCAGGGAGCAGCGACGGCCAGGCGCGCCGCGTTCACCGTCCATGACTGTCGAGCTTCGAGCTCGCCACGGGTGCGGGCACTATCGCGGAGGAACCCGCCCAAAGTCCCCAGCATCTCTCCCAGATCCGAGCCACCGACCTCGCGGGTGATCATCAGGGCCGCAACGATCTTGTCGGCGACGGGATCTGCCAGTCGGTACCGTAGTCGCTCCATCGCATCAACAAAATGCGACGTTGCCCGGTAGTCGAGCCCGAATTCCGTAAAGGCCGGCCGGAGTTGCTCGGGGCCTTGAACCCCCAATTGCATCAGCGCCTCCGGCAACGACAGACCGGCCCGGATGGCCGACCGAAGATGGTCGACCACATCCGGCCATTGCTCCCGGAGCACCATTGCTCGCTTGGCTGCACGCCAGCGGACGACCAACATCGGGACGAGTGTGCCAAAAGCTCCGAATATGGGAGCGATCAGCGGCGACAACGTCACAACAAAGACGATCACGGCGACGATGACGAAACAGAGCAGCATGGCAGACATGAAGCCAGCGACACTGACCTTATCCAGTCCGGCACGCAACAGCAGCGCCTGGATTCGGCGCTTCCGTGGTTTCGCCGGCTTCGCTGGTTCGCTCCAGCATGCCTGCCAAACCAATAGGAGTCCCAGGCCCAAGACCAGCCCCCAGACCAAAGTCATTGTCCGACCCCCAAGAGCAAGGTCGGGTCGATTCCAGCGTTGTCGAACTTGTCGTGGGCCAGATCCGCCGACGGAGCCATCCGTAGTTCGCCGTCGGTCCGTTTGAACGTCGTCGAGGACTCGATGATGCCGTTTTCGACCCTGCGACCTAGCTTGATGATCTCGGAAACCCTGCGATGCCCCGCAGCACTCCGCTCGCAGTGCACCACCAGGTCGATGCAGGAGGCAACGGTCGGCAGCACGAAATTGGAGTTGATGTTTTCTCCGGCCAGCAGGGGCAGCGTACAGATTTTCGTGACGGCGTCCCGGGCGGAGTTGGCGTGAACGCTAGCCATCCCCGGAAGTCCCGAGTTCATCGCGATCAGCATGTCCAACGCTTCTGCTTCGCGGACTTCTCCGACAATGATCCTGTCCGGCCGCATGCGCAGAGCCTCCTTGACGATGCGGCGCATGTCGATTTGGCCGTGACCTTCCAAGTTCGACTGGCGGCACTGCATGGCCACTACATCGCGCAGTGGAATCTTGAGTTCAAAGATCTCCTCCACCGTGATGACTCGCTCGCGGCTACCGATCCCCGAAGCCAGGCAATTCAGCAGCGTAGTTTTTCCTGCCTGTGTGGCCCCGGAGACCAGCACATTGAGTCCAGCCCCAACAGCGGAGTGCAAATAGTCAGCGGCCTGTCGGCTGAGCGATCCCAGCTCAACCAGATGATCAAGGCGAGATGCCCTGGCAATGAATTTCCTGATGTTGACCGACCAGTGTTTTCTGGTGATATCCGGGATGACCACGTGCAGACGCGACCCATCCGGCAGCGCGGCATCGACAAAGGGTGTGGATAGGTCCAGGCGGCGGCCCGACGTCTTCAACATGCGTTCCACCAGGATCCGCACATGCCCGTCGTCCAACCGAATCGAGGTCAATTCAGAACTGCCGCCCCGCGCAGCAAAAACCTCCGAAGGAGAGTTGATCCAGATCTCCTCGACCTCCGGGTCATCCAATAGCGGCTGCAACGGCCCGAAGCCCGCGATGGCGTCGAAGACCGATCTGCCTGCTTCCTCCAGGTCCCCGAGTCGTGGCAGCCCTTCCAATAAGGATCGTTCATCGTAGTCACGCACTGCCATGTCCACGATCCGACGGATCTCGGCGACATGTTCGGAAGGGTCCAGTCCCCGGCGCCGAACACGCTCGCGTGCCTCGTCCTCGATGGTGCGTTGTCCGTCCACCTGCATCTCCCGTGCAAAGTTCTGGGCACAGGACTTGATACCCGTGGTGTCCTCCGCTGGGACAACTCTTGTGACGTTACCCACACCGCATGCATCAAACAAGGGATTAGGCCCATGTGTGGAAAATCCTTGTGCATGTTATCCACAATATTTCGCTAATAAATATTGCGCTTGTGAATCCGGGCTAACGTGACCTGGAGCCGGGGATCATTGAGCGAAAGGCGCTTTCACATGACACTTCACGTCGCCGTCGTCCGACAGCCCTGGGGCCCGTTCGACGCTGCCCGGACAACGAGTTTCGAAGTCACCGGCCCCGACGGTCTATCGGGGGCCGAGCTGGGAAGTGTCCTGACCGATCTGGGCTACGCGCGACTCCGTCTGGCCGGTGGCGGACAGCTGGATCAGGTGGAACAGCTCCCCACCGAGGGGATGGTGACCCTCACACCGTTCAGCCGACCATTTTCACCTCCGCCTACGCCCTCCGAAATATGGCTGGTTGCCATCAAAGGACCGGATTGTGGTCCCCGTCTGCTCCTGACCCGCGGGAGATACTCCATCGGACGCGGTGACTGCGACCTGGCTACTTCCGATCCCGGGCTTTCCCGCCACCATGCCGACATCATCGTCGACAAGACCTCCATTGCACTTGTGGAAACCACTGGTCCACGATCAACCGGACGCGGTGTCTCAAAACCAAGGAAACAGTTCCTCGGCGCCGACGACGAGTTCTCCCTGGGGAACACCACCTTCCGCATTCACTCCGTCCGGGTCGATGGCCATGCGCGGTCCCCCTATGATCGTCCGGCTCCATGGCCGCCACCTCCGACGCAACTATCACGCCCCGCTTCCGGCAGCAGGCCGTGGCTGATGATGACTACAGCGGCCCTCCCCCTCCTCATCGGTATCGTTCTGGCGCTGACCCTGGGTTCATGGTTCTTTTTGGCTTTCAGCGCTTTCGGCCTCGTCACCGGCGGGGTCCCGGCGACCATCGAGCTCAATTCACGTCGTCATTTGCGTCGACGTATCCACGGCATCTCGACGGAATTGATCCAGGACATGGAACACCTGGTCCCACCAGTCGGACTCCAGGTTCTCCAAAACACGAGAAGGGGCAGCGCCTCGCTCAAAGCACGGCAGCCAGCAGCTGTCTCCCACCCCCTGCGTCTTGGGTCAGGACGCGTGGTCCCACCACTCATCCTCCAGCCACCTTCCGACCGAGGTCCCCAGGTGCCTTCCGTCAACGCTCCCGTCATCATCACGATTTCTTCAGGTAAATTGGGGCTCCTGTCGGGACCAGAACCGGGCCTCGGCCCGCTCATCCGCTCGGCCGTCATCCAGCTTTCCCAAGCCTGTTCTCTTGCGGCTTCGACCCTGATGATCATCGGCGGGACCGATACCCTCCCAATGGAAGTACGGCTCATGCCGTGCCTGCGCGTGTGCAACGACGCGGATGAAGCCTTGCTGCTCATACCCGCCCTGCACCCTTCCTCGGTCCTGCTGGTCACGCCAGGGACCCTCGGTGGAGACCGCATCGCTGCGGCGATCCGCGGTATCGACGGGGACCGCCAGCCGCCGGCCCTGATCCTCACCACTCCAATATCCGAGGCCACGGCCGACTGGAGTCTCGACCTCACCACGTCCACGTTGAGCCACGGCGACGACGAGGTTCTGGTCGCGGTGGACGGCATCTCCTCCGCGACTTTCTCCACGGCCTGCAGGTCATCCCAACAAGAGCTGGAGTTTCCTGCTGCGGGGGCAGCCGCACGCGACGACGAACTCGATACACCTCGCGGAGGTTCGGCAGGGCACACCCCCGTCTGGCAGGCCTCCTCGGCAGAATCACTCCTGAGTCGATTTGGTGTCTGTGAGGGGACTGCCGTGTCCTTGGACTTCGTCTGCGATGGTCCCCACGTCCTCGTCACGGGAACCACCGGCTCGGGAAAGTCCGAACTCCTCAAGGCCATGACCCTGGATCTGGTCTGCCGCTACGGTCCGGATCAGTTGTCGCTGCTCCTGCTGGATTTCAAAGGTGGAGCCACGCTGGGGCCCTACGCAGAAACACCACATTGCCAAACCCTGGTGACTGATCTCAATGCCGAATCCGGAGAACGGGTCCTCGGCGGACTACGAGTTGAACTACAGCGCAGGGAATCACTCTTCAAGGAGGCAAAGGCAGAAGACTACGCCCGCTATCGGGCCCTTGCCGATTCGGTGTCCGGACCACTTCCGCGCCTCGTGGTCATCGTCGACGAGTTTCGTGTCCTCAGCGACGAACTGCCCGACGCCGTTCCTGAACTCATGCGCATCGCAACAGTGGGGCGGTCCCTGGGTGTGCATCTGCTGCTCGCCACCCAACGCCCGCAGGGAGTCGTCACGGCGTCCATGCGCGCCAACATCAACACGGTCATCGCCCTTCGTCTGCTCAGCCCACTGGATTCGAGCGAGCTCCTTGGCACTTCGGCGGCCGCCGAACTCCCTGCGTCCAGCCCGGGGCTCGGCTTCATGCGTCGAGCCGGTGATCCGCCCATGCCTTTTCGGTCCCTGCCCGTCGGCGACGACGCACCGGTCTGGAAGGTGTGGGAAACAGGCCCAGGGTTCCAGGACTGCCGTCCCATCACGACGATCCACCGACCACAGCCCGCGGATTCTTCCCCGGCAGGGCTTCTGGAACGAAGGACCTCGGATGTCCAGGAGCCGCCGTCCCCGGTCGCGACGTTCGCTGCACCGCTCCCTGTCGAACTCCATTTCATACCGCGACGGCTCCGTACGCAACGGCCCGAGGGGGCCATCGCGCTCGGCCTGATCGACGACATCGAGCATCAGCGTCTGCTGCCGCTGTGGTGGATTCCTGAATCCCAAAGACGCCTAGCAGTCATCGCCGGTCCAGGAAGTTCCGCTGCCGCTTCGCTCCTCGGACTACTCAACACCCTCGCTCAGGGGGAACCGGAGCGCCACATCTACGTGTTGGACGGGGCAGGACACTTCGGCCCCGGTTCCGGGAACCCACGTGTCGCCGGTTACGTCACTGCCGGGGAACCGGAACGTGTCCATGAACTCCTGGACGTCTTTGATGCACCGCCGGATGCCGCAGACCAACCGACAGCAACTCGGGTCCTGCTCGTCAGCGGACTCGCGGCATGGGCCACGGTGCTGGGGGTTTCGGACTTCGCTTCCCTCGATGACCGGCTCGCGGCCCTGGCCCGTACGACGGAGCGGGAAAACACGTGTCTCATCGTCACCGGGGATCGTGATCTGACATCCTCCCGGTTCCACGCTTTGGCAGACCATCGGCTGTACCTCCGTTTTGGCCTGGGCGAAGAAACCTTGATGGGCTGGCCACGACTCAAGAACACCGGTCCATACCCGGGGCGCGCCGTATATACGTCCCCCCTTACCCCTGAGCGGGGGGTCGTCGTCCAACTCTGTACACCGGCGCCATCGACCGTCCAGGCCCAGGGCCCGCCGACCAATCTGCCGCTTCGCTCGTGTCATCCCCTGCCTTCACGGGTCGGCACAGACCAGCTGCCGCGCATCGACCGCCACCCGGGCCGATATCAGATCGGGCTCATGGCGCCGGAACACCGGCCGTGGATCTGGGAACCCGGCCGCGTTGGTCTCGTCCTGGGCGGCCCGGGAACAGGAAAATCGAACGTCCTGCGCATGATGGCCGGCCAGCTGGGGTCCGGCCTCGATATCCGCTGGTCCTTGGGCCCGGCCACTGACCCACCGGACTTGTTGTTCCTCGATGACGTTCTGGCACTCACCGACGCCGACCTGGCTCATCTGGATTCCCTGATCCGCTCAGGCACCCATGTCGTCATGTCGGCCTCACCCGAACGGGTCGGGCTCGCTCGGCTCCCCCCGGTGGCACGAATGCTCCCACCGGCTGCGTTTCTTCTGCTCAACCCCCGGCAAGCCAGTGACGGGGACTTCCCCGGATGGAGGCTCCGGCCACATCAACTGGCACTGCCGGGGCGGGCCGTCGTGCTGCGCCAGGGAAGGCTGACCCAGATCCAATGTGCCGTCGCGGATGGTGCCGACGCCTAGTTTTGTGGTGTGCGGTCTCCGAAGAATGCAGTGGCCTTCGGATCAAAAATCAGCAGGATGATCGCTGCCGCCGGGATCAGCAGCGTCAGGCCCAGCACCAGGCTCCACCCCCCGCTCCCGAGGAACGAAACAGCAAAGATGACCTGGAAGACCTGCCAGACCACGGCGGCCGCGCGTGTCCAGGCATTCCCCTTGAACACCTGGACCCCGACGTTGGCCTGCCATGCTGCCGCCCCGAGAATCAGAACGAGCATGAAGATGCGCCCACCCATCGACAAGGGTCCGGGTTCACCCAGCGACGTGGCGTACCAAGCAGCCGCGCCCAGTGCAGCGACGGCCTCGAGCAACAACAACATCGCCACCACGACGATCGATGGCGGGCGCCGACGGACGGCTGCCGGATCGTGGGGAGGGTGGGAGGGGGAACTCGGGGAACTCACCCCCCGAATCTACTCGACGAGCTGGGCAGGCCCAACCAGACGGTGTCCCCAGGGCACCCCCGGAGCGGGCCTTGACATGGGAACGCCTGCCCCGCAAGGCCTTGCTGGGGTGAGAAAAGCCTCAGTGTCATGAAACGATTGGTTGCGGTCCAACCCTTGTTTACACACAAGTAACATGACAATCTTATGGGGCAGGTGAACGGGAGCATTCGTGAGTGCTCTCTTTTGTGCTGCCACCGCCCCACTCTTCGGATTGACCGTGGTGGGTCGTCCCCCGAAACCTATTCCAAGGAGCATCAAAAAGCATGGATTGGCGTAGTCGCGCAGCCTGCCTGGACAAAGACCCCGAGTTGTTCTTCCCCGTGGGGAACACCGGACCAGCCTTGCTCCAGATCGAAGAGGCCAAGAGCGTCTGCCGCCGGTGCCCGGTCATCGACACCTGCCTTCAGTGGGCCATCGAATCCGGCCAGGACGCCGGTGTTTGGGGTGGCATGAGCGAAGACGAGCGCCGCGCCCTGAAGCGCCGCGCAGCCCGGGCCCGCCGCGCATCATAGCGAGACAGAACCTCTAGCCGTTCGGAGGGAGCGAATCCACGGATTCGCTCCCTCCGGCTGTTTAAGGACCTGAGCGTCACCCAACGATTCCGCCTCCCCCGAGCGGATGTCCACGGAAAGGCGCCGGGTTCTGGCTACCATCGTGGGGTGAGTGAACACGGAGCCAGTCCCGACCGGGGCACGATGATCGACGGCCGCTATCGCATTGTCGAGCGGTTGGCCGTCGGCGGCATGTCCACGGTCTATCTCGCCACCGACATCCGCCTCGAACGCAACGTGGCGCTGAAGATCCTGCATCCACACTTGGCCGAGGACCCGGTGCTGGTCGAGCGCTTCCGTGCCGAGGCGATCACCGCAGCCGGTTTCTCCCATCCGCATATCGTCGGTGTCCTGGATACCGGCGTCGACGGACACACCGCCTACCTGGCCATGGAGCTCGTCAACGGCCATACCCTGCGCGACCTGCTCAAGAGCCAGGGACGCATGGCACCGCGCCAGGCCTTGGCCCTGCTGGACGCGGTCGTCGAGGGCCTGGCCGCGGCACACGCTGCAGGCCTGGTCCATCGCGATATCAAGCCGGAAAACGTCCTGCTGTCGAATTCGGGCCAGATCAAACTCGCCGACTTCGGGCTGGCCCGCGCCGCGAGCAACCAGACCTCCACCGGCAACCTCATCGGCACGGTGGCCTACGTCTCCCCCGAACTCGTCACCGGGGCCCCCGCCGACGCCCGCAGCGACATCTACGCCGTGGGCATCATGTTGTACGAGATGCTCACCGGGCGCCAGCCCTTCGTGGCCGAAGCTCCCATTGCCATCGCCTACCAGCATGTCTCCAATGACGTGCCGGCCCCTTCGCTCCTCCTGCCGAACCTTGCTGCCGACCTCGATGAACTCGTGGAGTTCTGCACCCGCAAGGAACCCGAGGACCGGCCCCAGGATGCCGAAGCACTCCTGGGCGAGATCCGGCAGATCCGACGGACGCTCACCGATGAGGAACTCGACCAGCCCGTTGTCGATTCCGACGCCCCGGATACCGGGCCGGGATCCGCACCCACCCGGATCGTCGGGGCCCTGATGTCCCTGCCGGCCGCCGACGACGGCACGGCCCGGACCGAAGCCATCGGCCAGACCGGCCTTCCGGATGGGGCAACCGAGGTGTTGGGCGTCCCAGACAACGCCACCAGCGTCATTTCAACGCCTGCAGGAGCGACACAGGCACTGCCCCGATACAACGATTCCACCGATACCGGAGAACAACCCGCCCTCGACTCCGCGTCCGGAGCCGGCCGGTCGAAGCAGGCCATGCTGTCCCGGCGGGCCCGTGAACGCCAGACCCGCAAGGAGGCCAAAAACTCCCGCCGGCAGTGGGCGCGTGAAGCACAGAAACCCCGGGAGAGCCTTGCTTCCCCCTCGTCTCGACGACGTGGTTGGATCCTGGGCATCATACTTTTCCTGGTGACCGCGCTGGTGGCCACCGCAGCCTGGTTCTTCGGGATGGGCCCCGGTTCACCGGTGCAGATCCCCCAGCTCAGTGGCCAGTCGGCTGCCTCCGCCCAGCAGGCCCTGGAGGCGGGCCGCGTTTCGTCCAGTGCGACCCGGGTCTTCGACGACGAGATCAAGAAGGGCCTGGTGGTTGGTTCCGAACCGGAAGCGGGGACCACCATCCGCCGCTACCAGTCAGTCGAGCTCCTGATCTCCAAAGGTCCGGAGCTTTTTGCGGTGCCCAACGTGGTCGGGCTGGAGGAATCGACCGCCCAAAAAGCCCTGAAGGACGCCGAGGTCGTGCCGGGGAAGGCCAAGAAGGAGTACGACGAATCGATCGCCGCCGGTCAGGTCGTTTCGCAGAAGCCGAAGCCGGAGTCGAAGGTGCGCCGGGGGACCAAGGTCTCCTACGTGGTCTCCCGTGGTCGGGCCCCCGTCAAGGTCCCCGACGTCACCGGCCGCACCGAGAAGGACGCCAAAGCCACGTTGAAGGACGCGGGCCTGGAACCGGAGGTGTCAGGCAAGGAATTCGACAAGAAGGTCGACAAGGGGATCGTCATTTCGCAGGAGCCCTCCTCCGGAAAGGCCAAGCGGGGAACGACCGTCACCTTCGCCGTTTCCAAGGGACCGCGGATGGTCGAGGTGCCCAAGGTGCGCGGCAAGCAGTTGGAGAAGGCCGAGAAGATCCTCAAAGACGCCGGCTTCGAGGTCGAGATCAACGAAGGCAGCTTCGGCATCATCTTCGGCACGGTGGCCACGCAGGACCCGTCCTCCGGCGAACTCCCCGAAGGGTCCACGGTGACCCTCGGGGTCGTCTGAGCCACCCCGCCCGCTCGATCCTCCAACGACAAGGCCACGTCCGGGGTCTTCCCCGGGCGTGGCCTTCGTCGTGTGGCGCTTCAGGTCGATCAGTCGGTGCGCGGCTTGCGCTCGGCCAATGCGCCGGCCACCAGGAACGCCATCTCCAGGGACTGCCGGTGGTTCAACCGCGGATCGCAGACGGATTCGTAGAGATCGTCGAACTGGTCGGCGCGGATCGGGTCGGCACCGCCGAGGCATTCGGCCACGTCGTCACCGGTCATCTCCACATGCAGTCCGCCGGCGTAGGTGCCCAACGAGTTGTGGACATCGAAGAAGCCCCGCACCTCGTCCATGACGTCATCGAACTTCCGGGTCTTGTAGCCGTTCTCGCTGGTCACCGTGTTGCCGTGCATCGGGTCGGTGACCCAGAGGACCTGGGCCCCGGAGGCGGTGACCTTCTCCACGAGGTCCGGAAGCTTCTCGCGGATATTCTTCGCCCCCATGCGGGTGATGAACGTCAGCCGGCCCGGCTCGCGGTTCGGGTCCAGTTTCTCCACCAGGGCCAGGGCATCCTCGGGCGTCGTGTTCGGGCCCAACTTGACCCCCAACGGGTTGCGCACCCGGGAAAGGAAATCGACGTGGGCGCTGTCGAGCTGCCGCGTCCGCTCCCCAATCCAGAGGAAGTGCCCGGAGGTGTCGTAGGGCTGGCCCGTGCGCGAGTCCGTGCGGGTCAAGGCCCGTTCGTAATCCAACAGGAGGGCCTCGTGGCTGGCAAAGAACTCGGTGGTCTTCAGTGCTTCGAAGTCTGCACCGCAGGCGTCCATGAACCGCACCGCGCGGTCGATTTCGGCAGCCAGCGACTCGTACTGGCTGTGGGCCGGGTTGGCCCGGAAGCCCTTGTTCCAATGATGCACGCTGCGCAGGTCGGCAAATCCGCCCTGGGTGAAGGCGCGGATGAGGTTCAACGTGGCGGCCGAGGTGTTGTAGGCCTTGACCATCCGGGCCGGGTCATGACGGCGGGACTCGGGGGTGAACTCGAACCCGTTGACGATGTCACCGCGGAACGCCGGCAAGGTGACCCCCTCGCGGGTCTCCGAATCCGAGGAGCGCGGCTTGGCGAACTGCCCGGCCATGCGCCCCATCTTCACCACGGGCATCGAGGCGCCATAGGTCAGGACGACGGACATCTGCAGGATCGTCTTCACCCGGGCGCTAATGCGGTCGGCGGTTGCCCCGGCAAAGGTCTCGGCGCAATCGCCCCCTTGCAGCAGGAAGGCATGGCCCTGGGCCGCGGCGGCCAGCCGCTCGCGCAGGATGTCCACTTCTCCGGCGAAGACCAACGGCGGCAGGGAGGCCAGCTCGTCGACTGCCTTCGTATATTCCGGGCCGGACCACGTGGGCTGCTGTGAAATCGGGAGCTCGCGCCAGGCGTCGAGGCCGGGATCGGCAGCGGGCCCGGGGATGGGCTGGTGGAACGGGGCGGAAGTCTGGGTCGAATCAGTCACCAACCCAGCGTATCCGGGTCGTGGGCCGGCACCCTATTCGCGGCGTAAAGTTTCGTTTCGGCCGGTCATCCGGGGCAGGACGGTACTGCCGCCCGACCACCGCTCACGCCGGGTTGGAGTTGCCGTTCTTCCCGGGATCCCCGGGTAGTCCGGTGTCGCTGGGAGCATCGTCGTCGTCCGCCTGGCCGGTCCCCGTGGTCTGCTCCGCTGCCGGGGGCTCCTCCGTGGTATCGCCGTCCGCCCCGTCCTTGGGGGTACGGATGTGTTCGACCTCCTTCTTGGCGGCGTCCACCGTGGCCCGGACCTGGGCGCGGGCGTTCTCCGCCAGGGCCTCACGGGCCGCCTTGCGCTCGGCAAGCCGATCGGCAGTGATCCTGGCCTTCACGGAGGCGGCGTAGGAGTCGACGTATTCCTGGCCGGAGAGGCGCATCAGGGCGTACATGATCTCGTCGGTGACCGAGCGCTGGACGAAGCGGTCGTCCTCCATCCCCTCGTAGCGGGAGAAATCCAGTGGTTCGCCCACGATCAGCCCGACCCGTCGGATGTTCGGTACCGTCTTGCCGATCGGCTGGACCTTGTCGGTGCCGATCATGGCGACCGGGATGACCGGGACGCCGGTGGCCAGGGCCAGCTTGGCAACCCCGACCTTGCCCCGGTAGAGGCGCCCGTCGGGGCTGCGGGTGCCCTCCGGGTAGATGCCCAACAGGTTCCCGTCCAGCAGGGCCTGCTCCCCCGCCCCCAGCGAGTTCGCCGAGGCGGCACCCCCGGAACGATCCATCGGCAGCTGGTTGGAGAGGCGGAAGAACAAGGCAGTGAGCTTGCCCTTGATGCCCTTGCCGGTGAAATATTCCATTTTGGCCAGGAAGACGACCGGACGGTCCACCGCCACGGGCAGGAAGATCGAGTCGGAGACCGAGAGATGGTTGCTGGCCAGGATCGCGCCACCTTCGGCAGGGATGTTGTCCATGCCCTTGACCCACGGCCGGAACAGCAGGTTGGTCAGCGGTGCAATGAGCAGCCGCTTCATGATCCAATAAAACACGTGTGGGAGCCTTCCGCCGGGCAGGTCGTCGGGCGCCCGCCTCGCACGGACCCCATGTCGGTTACGCTCTACTCTAGGCACATATCCACCCCGGGGCACGATCCCCGGCCTGCTTGGGAGCGCTATGGAATTCTCGGCAACGGCCCCCTCCGACGCGGCTGAAGGCTTCCGGGTCCGCGGCGGCAACGGTGATGCGGTCCTGGTCATCCACGGTTTCACCTCCACCCCGCGCAGCATGCGCCCCTGGGCCGACGCCCTTCTGGCGGGCGGCTACACGGTCTCCTTGCCGGTGCTGCCCGGGCATGGGACCAGCTGGCAGGAACTGGCCCGGACCCCCCGTTCCGCGTGGACGGCGGCCGTCGAGGCCGAATTCGATCTCCTGGCCGCCGCCCACCGCAAGGTCTTCGTCGTCGGACTGTCCATGGGCGGGACGCTGGCCCTGCATCTGGGCATTGAACGCCGACCCGCGGGGCTCGCCCTGGTCAACCCCGCCCTGAGCATGGTGGACCGCACCGCGGCCCTGGCCGGGATCCTGAAACGGTTCGTCCCCTCGGTGCCGGCCATCGCCAACGACATCGCCCGCCCCGGCCAGGACGAGGGGGCCTACCCACGGACCCCGGTGGCCGCGGTGCACGAGCTGCGTCGGCTCATCCGCACCACCCGGAAGAATCTGGAAGCGATCCAGGCCCCGGTGTTCGTCTTCCGCTCGGTGGTGGACCATGTGGTCTCCGAACCGGGGTTGGATCTGCTGCGGCGCGAGCTGGTCGGCATGCACCCTTCCGGGGTGCCGCGGCTGCAATTGAGGTATCTGGAACGCAGCCTGCACGTGGCGACCCTTGATTACGACGCCGCAGCGATCTTCGAGGGCTCGCTCGCCTTCTTCGACGCGTTGGGAGGTCATGCCCATGGCTGATGACAACGCCCGCTCCCCCCGGGACCGGGCCGCCGACGAGGCCGCCTGGCAGGATCTGGTCAGCCGGCTCGACGACGTCGGGATGGATGTCGATCCGGAAGCCGAGGCCGCCGATCCACCGGGCCCGACCCCGGATCCCCTCGACGAGCCGGTTCCCCTGCTCCGCCCGGCCGGTGGGCCGCGGGACTACGAACTGCTCGAGGAGCCCGAGGAGGATTGGACCCCGGAAGATCCTCCGGCCCTGGGCTCGGGCAATCCGCTGACCGTGCTGGCCTGGACCTGTGCCGCCGGAGCACCGATCGCCCTGTTGCTTCTGGCCATCCTGTGGCGTTCGGCGCCGATGGGCGTCTGGCTGACCCTGTGCGTGGCTTTCGTGGCCGCCGCCGGTTATCTGGCCTTCAGGCTCCCGCGCCACCGGCAGGACGGCGATAACGGCGCCAGGGTCTGACCCCTGCCCGGGGACGGCACGGCCCCGCGGTCGTCACCCTCGGCTCGGGGCGGCTTCCTGCCGGGCGAGGTCGGCGGCTCCGATCAGCCCGGCGTCGGCCCCCAGCCCCGCCTGCCGGATGCCGGCGAACGGCCGGTAGCCCCGTCCGGTGAGGTTCTTCCGGTACGATGTCTCGGCTTCCTCGAGCAACCGGGTGGAGGCAGATCCCAGCCCCCCACCGATGACGAAGGTCCCCGGATCCAAGGCGGCGGCCAGATTGGCCAGGCCCAGCCCCAGCCACTGGCCGGCATCGATGATCAGCTCCTGGCAGGCAGGATCCCCGGCCGCTGCCAGCTCGGTCACCAACGACCCGTTGATGGCCTCCACGTCCCCTTCCACGGCGTCCAGCAGCGTGTGGGCCACCGGCGAGTTGGCCCGGGCTATTTCACGGCCTTCACGCCCCAGGGCGTTGCCGGAGGCATATTGTTCCCAGCAACCGCGGTTCCCGCATTCGCAGCGGTGGCCTCCGGGTTGGATGACCTGGTGGCCGAATTCCCCGGCCAACCCGAACCGGCCCCGGCGCAGCCGTCCCCCGGCGACCAGCGCACCGCCGATCCCGGTGCCCAGGGTCAGGCACACCAGGTTCGGTTCACCCTGCCCGGCCCCGAAACGATATTCCGCCCAGCCGGCCGCGTCGGCGTCGTTGACCACGCAGACCGTCCCGCCGAGCACGGTGGCCAGCCGGTCGCGCAGGGGTTCGTTGCGCCAGGCCAGATGCGGGCTGAAGAGCACGGTGCCCGTCTCGGGATTCATCCAGCCGGCTGCCCCGACGCCGATCGGGGCCCGGGGGGCGAAGCGGCGGAGGCCGGCCACCAGGTCCAGCACTGCCAGTTCGACGTCCTGGGGGCTCGATCCGGGGGTCGAACGCCGGTCGCGGTGCAGGAGGTTCCCCGCCCCGTCGACCACGCCACCGGCGATCTTCGTGCCGCCGATGTCCAGCCCGATGGCCTGGTCCGCTGCCGGTGCCGTACCCATGGCGATGCCCTTCCCTGGCCCGATGTTGGCACCATAAGTTACTAGCGAGTAGGTTAGTGATGCAACACACTATGCTTGGATGACGATCCCCATCGTCAGATGTCCAATCTGAATAGCCTACTGAAGTAGAGGAGCACATCGTGCGAGAGTTCAGCGTACCCCCGCTCGTGGTCAGCCCCGCGACGTCCAACACCACGGATTTCGTGCTGGAAAAAGCGAATGGGACCAACCCGATGCTGTTCTCGCGGCCCGACGGTCACGGCGGATGGATCGATGTCTCGGCCCGGGAGTTCAGGGACGATGCCAGCGCCTTGGCCAAGGGCCTGATCGCCGCGGGGCTCGAAAAGGGCTCCCGGATCGGCATCATGTCCCGGACCCGCTACGAATGGACCCTGGTCGACTTCGCGATCTGGTTCGCCGGATGCATCTCCGTGCCGGTCTACGAGACCTCCTCCCCCAGCCAGGTCGCCTGGATCCTGGGTGACTGCGGGGCCGCAGCGGCCATCGTGGAATCACCGAACCACGAGAACGTGATCCGCCAGGCCTCCATCCAGGAGCAGCTCGAGGACATCGGACACATCTGGCAGATGGACGGCGATGGACTCGACGTCCTGCGCTCGGCCGGAACCGGGGTCAGCGACGAGGAACTGGAGGCACGTCGCTCCTCCATGGGACTCGAGACCGTGGCAACGATCATCTACACCTCGGGCACCACCGGACGCCCCAAAGGCTGCGAGCTGACCCACCTGAACTTCGTGGAACTGTCCCGCAACGCCCAGGAAGCCCTGCCCGAATGTGTTCATGAGGGGTCCTCGACCATCATGTTCCTGCCCCTGGCCCATGTGTTCGCCCGCTTCATCTCGGTCCTGGCCGTCGCCGGCGGCGCCAAGGTCGCCCACACCCCCGACATCAAGAACCTGCTCCCGGATCTGCAAGGCTTCAAGCCCACGTTCATCCTGGCCGTTCCACGGGTCTTCGAGAAGGTCTACAACTCCTCGATGCTCAAGGCCGAGGATGCCAGCAACGTCAAGGCCAGGATCTTCCACGCAGCGGCGAAGACCGCCGTCCAGTTCTCCCGCGCCCAGGGCGAGGGCTCGGTGCCGCTGGCCTTGAAGCTGCGCCACGGCCTGTTCGACAAGCTCGTCTTCTCGAAGATCCGCGAGGCCATGGGCGGGCGCATCCAGTATGCGGTGTCCGGCGGTGGCCCGCTGGGCGAACGCCTCGGGCACTTCTTCAACGGTGCCGGGCTGATGATCCTCGAAGGCTACGGCCTCACCGAGACCACCGCCCCGATCACCGTGAACACCCCGAGCAAGCTGAAGATCGGCACCGTTGGCAGGCCGCTGCCGGGCAACGCCGTGAAGATCGCCGACGACGGCGAGATCCTCACCCGGGGCGTCTGCCTCATGGCCGGATACCACAACCGACCGGATCTGCGCACGGAGGCGTTCGACGACGACTGGTTCCGCACCGGCGACATCGGCGAGCTCGATTCAGACGGGTTCCTGAAGATCACCGGGCGCAAGAAGGAAATCCTCGTGACCGCCAGCGGGAAGAACGTCATCCCCGGCTTGCTGGAGGACCAGATCCGCGCCGATGCCCTCGTCTCCCAGGCCCTGGTGGTCGGGGACAACCGCCCGTTCATCTCCGCCCTGGTCACCCTCGACGAGGAGGCCCTGCCCGGGTGGTTGGGCCGTCACCAGCTCGGATCGCTGACCGTGGAGCAGGCCGCCGAGCACCCCAAGGTCCGTCAAAGCGTCCAGGCCGTCATCGACAAGGCCAACCAGACGGTTTCCCACGCCGAGGCCATCAAGGCCTTCCGCATCGTCCCCACGGACTTCTCCGAGGCCTCCGGCCACCTGACCCCGTCGTTGAAGGTCAAGCGCGCCCAGGTGCTCAAGGACTTCGAAACGGTCGTCGAGGAGATCTACACGGCCAAGAAGCCGTCCTGAGCCCCGGTAGACAACAGGCCGGGCCACGCACAGTGCGTGGCCCGGCCTTTTTGTGTGCTGCGGTGCGGCTCCGCTACAGCGGTGCGTCCTCCCCGGCGGGCAGCTCAAGGCCCAGCAACGCATTCTCCACGACCTCGGTCAACGCCGGGTGGATCCAGTAGGGGCGCCGGGCCATCTCGACGACCCCGAGCCCGGTGGCCATGGCCTGGATGAGCGGCTGGATGAGGATCGAGGCCTCGTGTCCCATCACATGGGCCCCCAGCAACAAGCCGGTCGACCGGGAGGCCACCAGCTTGAGGATGCCTTCCTGGTCCTCCATCGCCCATCCGTAGGCCGTGGAGCCATAATCCTGCACGACGGTGACGACGTCCTCGGGGTCCTGCGCCCGGGCCGTGGCCTGTTCGCCGGTCAGTCCCACCGAGGCGATCTGCGGATCGGTGAAGACCGCTGCCGGGACGAAGGACCGGTCGGTGGAGCGCAGCTGCCCGGGGTGTTCGAGGTTATGCGCCACCACCCGGGCTTCGCGGTTGGCGACATGTTTGAGCTGCTGTTCGTTGGAGGCATCGCCCAGGGCATAGCACCCGGGTAGCGCCTGACCCCCGGAGAGCACCCGCTGGAACCCGTCCACCGCCAACCGGCCGTCATGTTCCAGGTCCAATCCGGCGGCTTCGGCCCCGATCCGGTCCGAGTTCGGCACCCGGCCGGTGGCCATCAGCACGACGTCGGCGACCACTTCCACGGGCCCTTCAGCGGTCTCGAAGTGCCCGGTGACGGTTCCGTCGTCGTTCTCGGTGACGGCACTGAGGGCATGGTCCAGCTTCAGGGTCCAGCGTCGGGCGGCGGACTGCGTGAACCGGCGGGAGATCTCCTGGTCGTGATGGCGCAGCAGGGCCGCGGAACGGTTCGCTTGGATGACCTGGGAGCCCAGGCCATGGAAGACGTGGGCGAACTCGGCGGCGATGAAGCCGCCACCGACGATCAGCACCCGTTCCGGCAGCGCGTCCAGGCGCATCACGGTATCCGAGGTGTGGACCTGGGGCAGCTCCACACCGGGGACCTCGGGCAGCACGGCCCGGGAGCCGGAGGCCAAAACAATCTGGTCGGCGGTGATGACCTGCCCGGATTCGGTGACCAGCGTCCGCGGGTCACGCAGCCGGACGCTCTCGGTGTAGACGTCGACGTTCTCGAGCTCCTGGTCCCGGTAGCGCAGACCGTCGGCCGAAATCGCATCGATCCGCCCGAAGATCCTGTCCCGGATCCCCGGCCAGTCGGTTCCACGGTGTTCCAAGTCGACCCCGAGACGGGCCGCTTCCCGGGGGGAGGCGGCCAGGGTGGCCGGGTAGACGAACATCTTCGTGGGGATGCACCCCACGTTCAGGCAGGTCCCGCCGAAGGTCCCGGCGTCGATCATGGCGACCTTCTTATCGTCCCAGAAACCGGTGATCAGTGAATTGCCGGATCCGGATCCGACGATGGCCAGGTCATAATGCGTCAAGTGATTCAGCCCTTCAGTTCGTCCACGACCAACGCCGCGAGCTCCATCACGGCGTCGCGGGTGCCCGGTTTGAGCCGGTCCAGGGAGACCCGGGACCCTTCGGCCAGATGCGGATCATGCGGCAGCCGAACGACCGTGGCGACGCGCGAGCGGAAATGCGATTCGATCTCCTCGACGTTCACCCCGCGACCGGTTCCGGAGGACTGGTTGATGACCACGATCGCATTCTTCGCCAGCTCGGTGCGCCCGTGGGCCTCCAGCCAGGACAGTGTCTCGGAGGCCAACCGGGCTTCGTCGACACTGGCCCCGGAGACCAGGACGACGGCATCGGCCTTCTCCAGGGTGCCCTTCATGACCGTATGGACCATCCCGGTCCCGGAATCGGTGAGCACGATGGAGTAGTACTTCGAAAGCAGCTCGGTGACGGCACGGTAGTCGGCGTCGTCGAACGCCTCGGCCACCCGCGGGTCGGTGTCCGAGGCCAGCACGTGCAGACGTGATCCTTCCCGTGCGGCATAGGAGGAGAGCTTGGCGAAGGTGTCCACGCTGAAACGGTGTTGGACCAGGTTCCGGGCGGTGAACTCCGATTTGCCCGGCGAGCGGTCGCTGAGCGTCCCGCGGTCGGGGTTGGCGTCCAGGGCGATGACCCGGTCCTCCCGGATCTGCGCCAGGGCCATGCCCAGCAGGGTGGTCACCGTGGTCTTGCCGACTCCTCCCTTCCGGGACAGGACGGGGACGTAGCGGGTGGTTCCGGGCAAGGGGGCCGAAATCCGGTGTTGCATCTGCCGGCGGATCCGCACGGCGTCCGAATCCCCGACGTTGACCCGGCCTAAGGAGGCCCGGAACAACAGGCGACGCCATCCGCCCACGGGTTCGCGGTCCCGGGGTTCGAGCAGCCGGTCGGGCGTCAGCTGCGAAGCACTTTCGGGGGCCTTGGGCTGCGGGGCCGCGCCGGCTCCGGCGGTGGTTCCCGCCCCGACGCCGGCGGAGGCGGTGGCGGTGGCTGTGGCCGGGCCGGGGCCCGGGGTTCCCCCGACCGGACCGGCGGTGCCGGCCCCGGGGTCCTGCTGGTCGGTCGGTGCTGCAGGGATGACCATGCCCTGGGCCAGCGGGCGCGGATCGGAGGGATCCGCGGCCGTTGCCTCGTTCTGGTCCACCGGCTGCCAATCGGAGAGGTCCGGCAGGTCGGCGGCCCCATGGCCGGCCCCCGCGGATTTGAGGTCCTCGCCGAGGTCCTCCTCCGGGGTGTCGGTTCTGGGCTCCGACGGGTCCACTTCGTCGTGCGGAGCCGGTTCCGGGGTCTCCGGGGCTTCGTCGTCGTCGTGGTTCTGGTGCGGCTGGGTCATGGCATCCTCTGCGGAAAGTACTGGCTGTAGGAACGTCAGCCATCACCCTAACGCACCGACGGGACGCCCACCGTGTCGTCGGTGGACGTCCCGTCCTGCGGTGGTACGGCGGCCCTAGGCCTCCAGAACCACCAGGAGGTCCCCGCCCTGGACCTGGGCCGTGCCTTCGATGGCGATACGGCTCACCCGGCCACCGGCGGGCGAGGTGATCGCTGCTTCCATCTTCATGGCCTCGATCGTGGCGATGGTGCCGCCGGCGGGGACGGTGTCGCCGACCTCGACGGCTGCGGTGACCGCACCGGCGAAGGGTGCTGCCACGTGGCCCGGATTCGACTGATCCGCCTTCTCCGCGGCCTTGACCGTGGATTCGACGTTGTCGTCGCGAACCGTGATCTGGCGCATCTGCCCGTTCAGGGTGCACATCAGGGTGCGCATGCCCTTCTCGTCGGGTTCGGAGATCGCCTGCAGGGTCACCAGCAGGCGCACCCCCTTGCCCAGGGAGATCACGTGTTCGGCGTGCTGGACCAGCCCGTAGAGGTAGTCCCGGGTGTGCAGCAGCGACACGTCGCCGTATTCGGCCCGCAGCTTCTCGAAGTCACGGGTCGGCCCGGCGAACAAGAGCCGGTTCAGCGTCTGGCGGCGGGTCGACGAATCCCCGGCCAGGCCCTCCTGGTCCTCGGGCTCGAGCTCCTCGACCCGGACCTTGACGTTGCGTCCCTGCAGGGCCTTGGTCCTGAAGGGCTCGGGCCATCCACCGGGCGGATCCCCGAGTTCGCCGGAGAGGAACTGGATCACCGAATCGGGGATGTCGAATTCCTGCGGGTTGGCCTCGAATTCCTTCGGGTCCACGTTCATGCCCACCAGATGCAGGGCCAGGTCACCGACGACCTTCGAGGACGGGGTGACCTTCACCAACCGGCCCAGGATCGCATTGGCCGCGGTGTACATCTCCTCGATGTCCTCGAAACGCTCGGCCAGCCCCAGCGCCTTGGCCTGCTGGCGCAGGTTCGAGAGCTGGCCGCCGGGGATCTCGTGGCGGTAGACCCGGCCCGTCGGACCGGGCAGCCCCGATTCGAACGGCCCGTACATCGAGCGCACGGCTTCCCAGTAGGGTTCCAGCGAGGCCGCCGCCTCAAGCGGGATCCCGGTATCGCGGTCGGTGTTGGCCAGGGCGGCGACCAACGCCGATTCCGAGGGCTGGGACGTGGTCCCGGCCATGGAGGCCACCGCGACGTCGACCGCGTCGACCCCGGCGTTGGAGGCCGCCATGAGCGTGGCCAGCTGGCCACCTGCGGTGTCGTGGGTGTGCAGGTGCACCGGCAGGTCGAAGCGTTCGCGCAACGCCGTGACCAGCTGTGCGGCGGCCGCCGGTCGCAGCAACCCGGCCATGTCCTTGATCGCCAGGATGTGGGCTCCGGCGTCGACGATCTGCTGGGCCAGATCCAGGTAGTAGTCCAGCGTGTAGAGCTTCTCCTCGGGATCGAGCAGGTTCCCGGTGTAGCACAGCGCCACCTCGGCGACCGCGGTCCCGGTCTCGCGGACCGCCTTGATGGCCGGGGCCATCTGCGAGACGTCGTTGAGGGCGTCGAAGATCCGGAAGATGTCGATCCCGGCTGCGGCGGCCTCCTGGACGAAGACATCGGTCACCTCGGTGGGGTACGGGGTGTATCCCACGGTGTTGCGACCACGCAGGAGCATCTGCAACGGGATGTTCGGCAGCTCGGCGCGCAGCAGTTCCAGCCGCTTCCACGGGTCCTCGCCCAGGAAGCGCAGCGAGACATCGTAGGTGGCCCCGCCCCAGACCTCCATGGAGAACAGCTGCGGCAGCGTATGGGCGTAGGCCGGGGCCGCGGCAATCAGGTCACGGGTGCGGACCCGGGTGGCCAGCAACGACTGGTGGGCGTCCCGGAAGGTGGTGTCGGTGACCGCCAGTTCGGTGCGCGAGCGCAGTTCGGCGGCGAAGCCCTCGGGCCCGCGTTCGAGAAGGACCTGGCGCCAGCCGGCGGCGGGCTCGTGCTCCGAGGGGCCGTCGAAGGGGCTGCGCATCGGCTGGTCGGATTTGTCCCCCGGGTAGTACGGCAGCTTCTGCCGCGGGTCCAGGCCCTCACGGCGCGGGCCGTTGGGCTGGTTCACGGTCACATCGGCCAGGAAGGACAATGCCTTGGTGCCACGGTCCTGGCTGCGGTTGCCCTCGAGCAGATCGGGGCGCGAATCGATGAAGTCGGTGGCGACGTCCCCGGCGATGAACTGCGGGTCATCGAGCACGTTCATCAGGAACGGGATGTTCGTGGCCACCCCACGGATCCGGAATTCGGCCAGCGCGCGGCGGGCCCGGCGTACGGCGGCCTCGTAGTCCCGGCCGCGACAGGTCAGCTTGACCAGCATGGAGTCGAAGTGCGGTGAGACCACGGCACCGGTGTAGATGGTGCCTCCGTCCAGCCGGACCCCCGAGCCGCCGGCGGACCGGTAGACGGTGATGGTGCCCACATCCGGGCGGAACCCGTTGGCGGGGTCCTCGGTGGTGATGCGGCATTGCAGGGCGGCACCACGGATATGCAGCTGGTCCTGGCGGATGTCCAGATCCGTCAGCGAGGCCCCGGCCGCGATGCGCATCTGGGCGGAGACCAGGTCGATATCGGTGATCTCCTCGGTGACCGTGTGCTCGACCTGGATCCGCGGGTTCATCTCGATGAACACGTGCTCGCCGGCCCGCTCCCCCACCGTGTCCACCAGGAACTCGACGGTTCCGGCGTTCTGGTAGTTCAGGGCCTTGGCGAACTTCACGGCATCGGCGTAGAGGGCCTGGCGGATGCCCTCGTCCAGGTTCGGCGCCGGGGCGATCTCCACGACCTTCTGGTGGCGGCGCTGCAGCGAGCAATCCCGTTCGAAGAGGTGCACCACGTCCCCGTGGGCATCGGCGAGGACCTGGACCTCGATATGACGCGGGCGCAGCACGGCCATCTCCAGGAACATGGTCGGATCCCCGAAGGCGGTGGCCGCTTCGCGCATGGCGGCGTCCAGGGCCTCGGGAAGATCCTCCCGGGTATCCACACGGCGCATGCCGCGACCGCCACCGCCGGCCACCGCCTTGACGAAGATGGGGAAGCCGATCTTATCGGCCTCGCCGATCAGCCATTCGGCGTCGTCGCTGGGCTCGGAGGAGGCCAGCGTCGGAATTCCTGCCGCCTTGGCGGCCTTCAGCGCCTGGACCTTGTTTCCTGCCAGTTCCAGGACATCGGCCGGGGGCCCCACGAAGGTGATGCCGGCTTCCTCGGCGGCACGGGCGAGATCGGGGTTCTCCGAGAGGAACCCGTAGCCCGGGTAGATCGCGTCCGCCCCGGAGTCCTTGGCGACGCGGATGACTTCCTCCACGTCCAGGTAGGCGCGGACCGGGTGGCCCTCCTCGCCGATCTGGTAGGCCTCGTCGGCCTTCTGGCGGTGGATGGATCCGCGGTCCTCGTAGGGGAAGACGGCAACCGTCTTGGCTCCCAATTCGTAGCCGGCACGGAATGCGCGAATCGCGATTTCGCCGCGGTTGGCTACCAAAACCTTTGAAAACATGGTTCTCCTGCATGGTGTCTGTTCGGACAGGACGAACGCAACGGTCTCCCCGGGTCTCGGGGGGTTTTGCCTCCGTGCGTCAGGCGCGAAGCGTAGATTCAAGCCTGCGCTCACCTTACAGTGGGCCATCACACAGCTAAAACTCTATTTCTTCATGACCTGAGCCACACCGTGGCAGGGGGAGGCGCCGAACGGCGGGGCCACCCTATGATGGTTGGGAGCCGAATCAGCGTAAAAAAACAGTAAGGTCGTGGTCCGTTCCGTGCAGGTCGTGAGCATCAGCAGTCTCAAGGGTGGCGTTGGCAAGACGTCGGTCACCCTCGGTTTGGCGTCGGCGGCGCTGGCCGCCGGTATCCCGACCCTGGTGGTGGACCTCGACCCACATGCCGATGCCAGTACCGGCCTGGGCGTGGAACCCAACGGTGACAACGACATCGGACACCTGCTGAAGAACGCCCGCCGTGGCGACATCACCGCCGCAGCGGTCCCCAGCCCGTGGACCGGCAGGGCCCCGGCGTCCTCCGGCAAGACCGGGCCGGCCGTGCTCGACGTGGCCGTCGGCGGGGCCTTCAGCGGCATCTACGACCGTCCCGACCTGCGGTTGCGCCATCTGCGCCGCTTGAAACAGCTGCTCGCGCGCCAGACACGGTACGAACTGGTGCTCATCGACTGCCCGCCCTCGTTGAACGGGCTGACCCGCATGGCCTGGACCGCCAGCAACGACGTGCTCCTCGTCGCCGAACCGAGCCTGTTCTCCGTCGCCGGCACCGAACGCACCCTGCGGGCCCTGGAACTCTTCCGCAGCGAGTTCGTCCCGGGACTGCAGACCGCCGGGGTGGTGGCCAACCGGGTCCGCCAGTCCTCGGCCGAGCAGCGTTTCCGGCTCGAGGAGATGCGCACCATGTTCGGTGATGCACTGCTCTCCCCCGTGTTGCCCGACCAGGCGAACTGGCAGCAGATCCAGGGTGCCGCCTACCCCGTCCACCAATGGCCCGGCGACGCCGCCCGCCAGTCGGCGGAACGCTTCGATGAACTCCTGGCCGGGCTGCGCACCGGACCGGACAGCACCACCACGTCGCGCTAGGGGCTTCCCGGCCCCGGACGAGGAACGGCGCGCACCCCCTTCCCGGGGATGCGCGCCGTTCCTCGTTGACCGGTTCCACGGACCGGAACCGATGACGTCTCTAGCTGGCGGACTTCTTCGCCGCACGACGGCGGGCCAATTCGTCGCCCGGGAAGACCTCTTCCTCGACGACGGCATGCTCGCTGGGTAGTTCGGCCAGACTGCCTTCGACCTCGCGCCAGACACGGCCCACGGCAATGCCGAAGACGCCCTGTCCGCCCTGGACCAGGTCGATGACCTCGTCGGCGGAGGTGCATTCGTAGACGGAGGCCCCGTCGCTCATCAAGGTGATCTGGGCCAGATCCTCCACACCTCGTTCGCGCAGGTGCACGACGGCGGAACGAATCTGCTGCAGGGAGACCCCGGTGTCCAGCAGCCGCTTGACGACCTTGAGGACCAGGATGTCCCGGAAGCTGTAGAGGCGCTGGCTGCCGGAGCCTGCGGCCCCGCGTACGGCTGGTTCGACCAGCCCGGTCCGGGCCCAGTAGTCGAGTTGGCGGTAGGTGATCCCGGCCGCCTTGCAGACCACGGTGCCCCGGTATCCCGCCCCTTCGTCCAGGACGGGCAGGTCCTCGGTGAACAGCAGGCCCTGGGAATTGTCTCCGGCGCCCGTCTGGCCGGGGCCTGACGCCCCGCTATGCTCACCTATCGGACTCACGTGGACCCTCCTAGTTGAAAACTCCCCCCAATAGGGAGTTTGCCAGCTGTCGGGGAACCGTGGCGGCATCGGATGCCGTCCACTGTGCCGAGTGATGGGACAGCGAAGCAATGGGATTCTTATGCTTTGACGGTACGGCTGAACCAGTCCCACGTCAAAGACCTTCAAGTTTAACTTGAGGGCGTGTCGCTACTTGTCGAAATCCTCGGGTTCGACGTCGGCGAGGAACTCGCGGAATTCGCGCACCTGGTCCTCTGCGGCCTCTTCGGTGGAGCCCTCGTCGTTGACCAGGACCCCCGCCTCCTCCAGTACTTCCTCGGCGCAGGTGATGGGGCATCCGGCCCGCAGGGCGAAGGCGATCGCATCCGAGGCCCGCGAGTCCACGGTGGCCCCGCCGTCGAACTCCAGTTCGGCGTAGAAGACCGTTTCCTTCACCGACACCAGCCGGGCCTCCACCAGGGGGTGGCCCAGTGCCGAGGTGATGGACTCCAGCAGGTCGTGGGTCATCGGCCGGGGGGTGCCCATCCCCTGCTGGGTCATGGCGATGGCCGAGGCTTCGGGGGTGCCGATCCAGATCGGCAAGTGGCGGGGGCCGTCGATTTCCTTGAGCAGTACCAACGGCTGGTTGGAGGGTAGTTCGATCCGGACTCCGACGAGCATCAGTTCTCGCATGGGTTCCTCCTGCAGCGCCTAGTGGTCCATCTTTGCGATCGAGCCGTTGACCAGGGCGCTATGCAGGGCCAGGCAGGCGTCGCTGATTTCGCGCGCGGTCTCCGCCGCGCTGGCGCGCGAGGAGACGTCACGACGACTGGCCAGCGGGGCGACGGCCCGTTCGACCAATCCGATTTCACGGTCCGCGGCGGCGCGGAAGCCACGCAGGTGCCGTGGTTCGATCCCGTGTCCAGCCAGCTTGGCGCTGGCGGTGGCTATGCGCACGGCATGTTCGTCGAAGCGCTGGTCGTCCTCGGAGATGATGCCGTAGGCCAGCAGCTCGGAGACCAGGTCGTCCGAGGCCCCGGTGGCCCCTTGGAGTTCGGCCCGGGTCAGCGGCCGGGTGTGCCCGGCGATCTCCTGGGCCAACTGGTCGGTCACGCTGCGCGGGGTCAAGGTCAGCCCGCTGGCCAACTGGTCGGGGCGTTCACCCCGGTCGACGGCGTCCAGATAATCCTTGATGACCTTCAACGGAAGGTACTGGTCCCGCTGCAGGGACAGGATGAAGCGCAGCCGGTCGATGTCCGTGGCCGTGTACTTGCGGTATCCGGCGGCGGTGCGCTGCGGGGTGATCAACCCCTTTTCCTCGAGGAAGCGGATCTTCGAGGCCGTGGTCTGCGGGAAGTCCGCCGAGAGTTCGGTGAGGACCTCACCGATGTTGAGCACACTGGACCGGGAGGTGTCGGCGCCTACGCCGACACCCCGGCGGGAGTGCGCGGATGAAACCACAGGGATGACCGTCAGTCCTGCCGTGCGGCGGTCGTGGGGACGGTCCCCGAGTAGAAGGTCAGGCGGAACTTGCCGATGCGGACCTCGGAGCCGGTGCGCAGGCGGACCGCGTCCACCCGGTCGCCGTTGACATAGGTGCCGTTGAGGCTGCCGGAGTCGACGACCTGGAACCCCTCGCCGTCCCGGCGGAACTGGGCGTGCTTCCGCGAGACGGTGACGTCGTCGAGGAAGATATCGGCTTCGGGGTGCCGGCCCACGGTGGACAGTTCCCCGTCAAGCAGGAACCGGGCACCGCGATTCGGTCCGGAATGGGCGATCAGCAGGGCGGAACCTTCGGGCAAGGCGTTGACGGAGGAGCGCTCCTCCGTCGACAGCGAGGTCTCGGGAGAGACCTCGTCAGTGGTCGGAGGCAGGCCGATGCTGGTGGTTTCCGCAGCAGATTCCTTGCGGTCCGCAGCGGTGTCCTCCCAACGGTTTTCGCCACTCATGTGTTTCCTCCCTGAAATGCCATGTCCCTACTTCGGCCACCGGGGGCCATAACGCCCAAATGGCGCGCCCACTTTGTGTTTTATCCAGCCTAGCCTACCGGTTATCCCTCGACGCAAGCCGGTGGTCACGATCCGGGTGCGGACGGTTCACGCTGACGCTTCGGGGCACTTCGGGGCCCATGGCCGGCCGCGGCCTCCCCGGACGCGGAACCGGGGGCGGAAGAGGTTCCGGCCCCGTGGAGCAGAGCACGGCAAGAAGGACCTTGCCTGAACGATAGTTCGTTCTGACAAGGTCCTTCTTAGCCGGTCGGGCTAGCGGGATTCGAACCCACGGCCTCCTGACCCCCAGTCAGGCGCGCTACCAAGCTGCGCCATAGCCCGGCGGTTCCGCAGCCGTTCTCCCGTCCTCGAGGGGCGGGTGCCGTCTGCGAAAAGCTCCTCGGCTACTCTACCCTATTTTCCGTTCTACTTTGACCGCCCACGCTTCTCACGCACGCGCATGCTGACCTCGATGGGTGTGCCTTCGAAACTGAAGGTCTCCCGCAGCCGCCGGGTGATGAACCGGCGGTACCCGGGGTCCAGGAATCCGGTGGTGAACAGCACGAAGCGCGGCGGCCGTGACGAGGCCTGGGTGGCGAAGAGGATCCGTGGCTGCTTGCCCCCGCGGACCGGGTGCGGGTGCGCCGCCACGAGCTCGCCGAGGAAGGCGTTGAGCTTGCCGGTGGGAATGCGGCGGTCCCAGGACTCCAGGGCCAGGTCCAGGGCCGGGACGAGCCGGTCCTTATGCCAGCCGGTGGCCGCCGAGATGTTCACGCGCGGGGCCCAATCGACATGGGCCAGGTCGTGTTCAACTTCCCGCTCCAGGTAGTGCCGGCGTTCGTCGTCGAGCAGGTCCCATTTATTGAAGGCCAGGACCAGGGCACGTCCCGAGTCGATGCTGGTCTGCAGGATCCGCACATCCTGTTCACTGAGGACCTCGTCCACGGCCAACAGGACCACGGCGACTTCGGCCTTCTCGAGGGCCGACTGGGTGCGCAGGGAGGCATAGTAGTCGGAGCCGACGGCCATATGCTGGCGGCGTCGGATCCCCGCGGTGTCCACGAAGCGCCAGGTGCGTCCACCGATGTCGACCAGTTCGTCCACCGGGTCCCGGGTGGTTCCGGCGGTGTCGTCGACGACGACGCGGTCGGTTCCTGCCAATTTGTTCAGCAGCGAGGACTTGCCCACGTTCGGTCGCCCGATGAGCGCCACGCGGCGCGGTCCTCCCGTGGGGATCAGCGCGCTGACCGCCGAATAGGCCGGCAGCTTATCCAACAGGTCATCGAGCAGATCGGCGGTACCGCGCCCATGCAGGGCGGACACGGGGTAGGGCTGCCCGAATCCCAGGCTCCACAAGGAGGCGGCGTCGGCTTCCTGGGCTTCGCCGTCGACCTTGTTCGCCACGAGGAACACCGGCTTCTTCTGCCGGCGGAGCATCTTCACGACCAGTTCATCGGTGGCGGTGGCCCCGACGGCGGAGTCGACGACGAAGATGATCGCGTCGGAGTGCTCGGCCGCGATTTCGGCCTGGTCGGCGACCCGGGCGTGGATGCCTTTTGCATCGTGTTCCCAGCCGCCGGTGTCCACGAGGGTGAAATCGCGTCCGCTCCACTCGGCGTTGTAGGACACCCGGTCGCGGGTGACTCCCGGAACGTCTTCGACCACTGCTTCGCGGCGGCCGATGATCCGGTTGACCAGGGTCGATTTGCCGACGTTGGGGCGGCCGATGATGGCCACCACCGGGGGTGCCTTCTCCTCGACCTCTTCGAAATCATCGTCGTCGAGGTGGGACAGCAGCCGGGTGTCCTCGTCGTCGAGTTCGTAGTCGGACAGGCCTTCCCGCAAGGAAGCGGCGCGCTGCTCGGCTTCCTCATCGGTGATCAGTTCGAGTTTTTCGGCGACGTGGTCCTCTCCCGAGGGGACGTATTCGTCTCCGTCGCCGGTAACGGCGGCGTGATCGGTCATGTTCAGGGGTTTCCTTTGTTCGCCGCTTCCGCCGTACGCGGAAGCACTTACTATTTTTGCACGCTTGGGGCCCGTGGGTCCTCAGGCCGGGGCGTCGACGGCTTCCACGACGCCCAGCACGGCCTGGACCGTCTGCTCGAAGTCCAGGTCGGAGGAATCAACCGTGACCACGCCGTCGGCCGCAGTGGTGAAACTGGTGACCGTGGAATCCTTGGCGTCCCGGGCGACGACCTGGCGCTGCAGGTCCTCCCCGCTCTGGGTGCCGCCGAGCTGCAGGCCGCGGCGGGCCATGCGCACTTCCTCACGCGCGGTGAGCAGGATCCTGGCCGGCGCCTCGGGGGCCACCACGGTGGTGATGTCCCGGCCTTCGGCGACGATGCGCTCGTGGGCGGCAATGATCTCCTGCTGACGACGCACCAGTTCGGCCCGGACCTCCAGGATCACGGCGACGGAGGAAACGGCCTCCGACACGTGCGGTGCACGGATTGCCTCACTGACGTCGGCCCCGTTGACCATCACCTGTTCGGTATCGGTCTCGGTGCCGATCTGCACGGAGGCCGCCTTCACCGCTGCGGTGACTGCTTCGGCATCCTGCAGATCGGTCCCGGCCTCCAGGCAGGCATAGGTCAGCGCCCGGTACATCGCCCCGGTGTCCAGGTAGGCGGCGCCGAGCCGGCGGGCCACCTCCTTGGAGACCGATGATTTTCCGCTGCCTGACGGGCCGTCGATGGCCACCACTAGATTCTGCACTTACTGCACTACCTTCCATGAGCGTTCGGTGAGGGCTTCCATGAGTTCCTGGCTGCGCCCGGGTAAAACGGAGATTTCAACCATGCCGACCTGATGGCCCGAGGAGTGTTCCATCCTCAGGTCCTCCAGGTTGATTCCCGCGTCGCCGACGTCGGCCAACAGCTGGGCGATCTGCCCGGGGCGGTCGTCCACGATGACGGTGACCACGGCGAAGGCCTGCGGCGGGGACCCGTGCTTGCCGGGGATGCGTGCCTGACCGGCGTTGCCCTCCCCCATGAGTTCCGCCAGGTCCAACAGGGCTCCGGGGCCCTCGGGGTCCTCCAGCGTGGAGATCAGCCGGTTCAGGTCCTCCCGCAACCCGTGCAGGATGCCCACCAGCTCGGGGGCGTTGTTGCTCAGGATCTGGATCCACAGCCGGGGATCCGAGGCCGCGATGCGCGTGGTATCGCGCAGCCCGTTGCCTGCCAGGGCCAATGTATGGGCCGGGGCGTTGAGCAGGCGCGATGCCAACAGCGAGGAGGCGATCTGCGGGAAATGCGAGATCAGTGCGACGGCGGCATCGTGTTCGGCGGCTTCCATCCGGTGCACGGTGGCGCCGAGGTCTATGGCCAGGTCCGCCGCGATGACGGCGCTGGCCTCCCGGGACCCGGGGTGGGCACAGACGACCCAGGGCATGGCGGTGAACAATTCACCGCGGGCGGCCGCGGGACCGGATTTCTCCCGCCCGGCCATGGGGTGGGTCCCCACGTAGCGGGACAGGTCGGCCTCGGTCAGCCGGTCATCGGCCCTCAAGGCCCGCAGGATGGAGGTCTTCACGCTGGCGATGTCCACCACCGTGGCCCCCGGATGGGCCCGCAGGGCATCGGAGACCACCGCAGCACTAACGTCCGGCGGCGCGCCGACGACGACCAGCAGCGGCTCGGGTGAGACACCGGGTTCGTACAGGGTGCCCGCACCGATGTCCTGCGCGACCCGTGCGGCGGTCGGGGAGGTGTCGGCCAACGAGACCTGGACGCCGAGCCGGCTCAGGCCGAGACCGACGCTGGCGCCGAGCAGTCCGGTACCGATCACCAGTACCGGACCTGGAAGATGTGCGGCAACCACCTGCTACATACCTACTTCGGAAAGCAGGTGGCCGACCTCGTGGTTGCCCAGCTGGCGGATGGTGCCCTGCTTCTGGTCACCCAGACGGATCGGGCCCATCTGCACGCGCACCAGGCGCTTGACGGGGTGGCCGACGGCGTCGAAGAGCCGGCGGACGATCCGGTTGCGGCCCGAGTGCAGGACGACCTCCACCAGGACCTTGCCCGGGGTGGAATCGACGAGCTTGAAGGAGTCCACGCTGGCGATGCCGTCCTCGAGCTTGATGCCGCTCTTCATCTCGGCACCCACCCCGTGGGCCATCGGTCCGGGCACCTGGACCAGGTAGGTCTTGGGGATCTCGTAGGAGGGGTGGGTCAGCCGGTTGGCCAGTTCCCCGTCGTTGGTCAGCAACAGCAGTCCCTCGGTGTTCACGTCCAGACGGCCGACGTGGAAGAGGCGTTCGCCCTTCTTGCGCAGGAAATCCGAGACGCAGGGCCGTCCCTCGGGGTCCTCCATGGTGGAAACGACGCCGCGCGGCTTGTTGAAGACGAGGTATTTCATCGTCTCGTTGAGTTGGATCCGCATGCCGTCCACATGGATGGTCTCGGAGCCCGGGTCCACCCGGATGCCGAGCTCGGTGACGATCTCACCGTTGACCTCCACCCGTCCGGCGGTGATCATCTCCTCGCTGACCCGGCGTGACGCCACCCCGGCGTTGGCCATGACCTTCTGCAGACGCACGCCGTCCTGGTCCTGCGTCGGTTCGGTGCGCGGAGTCGTCCGTCGCTGGGGAGCCGGGCGGTTCTTCTTCACCGGTCCCAGGTTCCGGCCGAAGCGTTCGCCACCGAAGGCCTGGGGCCCCCGCGGGGCCGAGGATGACTGGTCCTTCTTGGCTGCGCCCTGCTTCTTGGCGCCGTAGCTGCCCCCTGATTTCGGGCCCTGCTTGGGTCCGTCCTGTCGTCGTCCGGAAGCGCCGCGCCCGGCACCCTCGCCGGGCGTCGACCGGCGTTGATTGCCGCGGCCTGCGCCTGAATTGGATCCCTGGGTCATGTCGATTCCTTCGTTGCTTACTGAGATGGTGGCCTAGAAAGGGTCCCCGTCGTAGTGCTCGAGGTCGTCCAGTCCGGGCAGATGGGGGGAGAGCTGCGGCAGGTCCGCCACGCTGTCCACCCCCAATCTTTCCAGAAAATAGCCGGTGGTCCGATACAGCATGGCACCCGAAGTCGGATCCGTCCCCTCTTCGGCGACCAAACCGCGCATCGAAAGGGTCCTGACCACGGAGTCCACGTTGACCCCGCGGATCGCCGCAATGCGGGCGCGGGAGACCGGTTGGCGGTAGGCGATCACCGCCAGGGTCTCCAGCGCCGCCTGGGACAGACGGGAGGTGGCGCCGTCCAGGACGAAGCGGGAGACAACGGGAGCAAAGTCACGTTTTGAATAGACCCGCCACCCTCCGGCAAGCTCGCGCAGCTCGAAACCGTGATGCAGGTCATAGTCGTTCTGCAGCTCGGCCAGCAGTTCGCGGACCCGCTGGACGTCCACCGCCAGGACCTCGGCCAGCCGCTGCGGGGCCACCGGCTCGTCGGCGACCATCAGCACGGCTTCGATGGCCGCCCGCGCCCCACCGGGAAGGTCATCGACGTGGGGGTCCTCGGGCGGTGGCGGCGCCCCGGCGTCGTTGCCGGTCATGGCCCCTCCTCCCCCGCCGCGGGGGCCGCCGCGACGGGTGGAGGCAGCTGATGGTCCCCGGTCACGGTTTCGGGGTCCCACGCCCCGGCATCCTGGTTCCAGCAGACCAACAGTTCCGCCAGCGGACCTGCCTGCTCGAAGCCGATGAACCGGTCACGGAACAAATCCAGCAGCGCCAGGAACCTGGCCACCACCACGGGGGTCCGGGAGTCGTCGGCCACCAGTTCGGTGAAACTGACCTGTCCGCCTCCGATCAAGCGGGTGGCGATCAGTTCGGCCTGTTCACGCACGTTCACGGCGGGGGCGTGCAGGTGCTCGATGCCGACTTCGGTCGGTTCGATCCGCTTGGGTTCCATGGCCTTGCGGGCCAGCCGGGCCAAGGTGGACGCGCTGGTGGTGAAGACCAGTTCGGGCAGCAGGGCCGCGAAACCGGGTTCCAGGGAGACCCGGCGCGGGTAGCGTTCGGCTTCGACGGCGAGGCGGTCGGAGAATTCCCCGGCGATCGCTTTGAACGCCCGGTACTGCAGCAGTCGGGCGAAGAGCAGGTCACGCGCCTCCAGTAGGGCGATGTCCTCGTCGGATTCGACCTCGCCGGTGGGCAGCAACCGGGCCGCCTTCAGATCCAGCAGGGTGGAGGCCACCACCAGGAACGACGTCGTCTCCTCCAGGGCGCCCTCCCCCGCGCCGTCGCGCAGCTCACGCAGGTAGGCGATGAATTCGTCGGTGACCTTCGCCAGGGCGATCTCGGTGACGTCGAGCTGGTGTTTGCCGATGAGGTTCAGCAGCACGTCGAAGGGCCCGGAGAAATTCTCCAGGGCCACGGCGAAGCCACCGCTGCCCTGCGGGTCGGGGGCGGCGGACGGCGACACGGTGTCCGCACGGTCCGCCGTCCTCATTACGGGGCGCCGCCGCGGCTGATGAGCTCCTTGGCCAGCATCCGGTAGGACTCCGCCCCCGGGTGGTTGGTGGCATAGCTGGTGATCGGCTCGGCGGCGACGTTGGCGTCGGCGAACTTGATCGTGCGTTTGATGACGGTCTCGAAGACCTGGTCCCCGAAGGCCTCGACGAGCCGGCCGATGACTTCCCGGGAGTGCAAGGTCCTGGCGTCGTACATCGTGGCCAGGACGCCGTCCACCTGCAGGGAGGGGTTCAACCGGTCCTGGACCTTGTCGATGGTCTCCACCAGCAGGGCCACGGCACGCAGGGCGAAGAACTCGGCGGTCAGCGGGATGATCACCCCGTGGGCTGCGGTCAGCGCATTGACGGTCAACAATCCCAACGAGGGCTGGCAGTCGATGAGGATGACGTCGTAGTCGTCGGAGACCTTGCGCAGGGCCCGTTCGAGCACCTGTTCACGGGCCACCTCGTTGACCAGCTGGACCTCGGCGGCCGAGAGGTCGATGTTCGCCGGCAACAGGTCGATGTTCTCGATGTCGGTGCCCAGGATCGCATCATGGATGCTGGTCTTGCGTTCGAGCAGCACGTTGTAGACGGTGATGTCCAGCTCATGCGGGTTGGTTCCGAATCCGGCGCTGAGGGCTCCCTGCGGGTCGAAGTCGACCAACAGCACCTTACGACCGTATTCGGCGAGCGCGGCTGCGAGGTTGATGGTCGAGGTCGTCTTGCCGACCCCGCCCTTCTGGTTCACCATCGCGATGATGCGGGCCGGGCCGTGGCTTTCCAACGGCTGTGGTTCGGGGAAATTCGTCAGGGGTCGACCGGTGGGCCCGACCACCGGCGGCTCCTTCAGCAACCCTGCTGTCCGAGTCCTCGAACCCTTTTCCTCGCTCACGGTATGAACCACGCTTCCGATCGTTGCTTACTTCTCTCACTGCCTAGCCTCTAGGCTATCGCTGCGACGGTCCGCAACCGCGCAGGTTTGCCGGCAAACGGCGAGCCTTTACCTTGAAGCTGAACTCGAGGGTTGACCCCGGGCGGACGGCTTCCACCGCCGGAAGGGCGCGGTCGACCGGTCCGCCCCATGGGCCGAACCGGTCGACGGCGAGGTGCATGAGGCGGCTAATGCGTGAGCGCCGGTTCGGGCAGGTTTTGCCCGGCTTGCGCCTCGGCCTCGGCCTCGAAAGCCTCTGGTTCCAGCGAGAGCTCATCGAACGGGCGCTGGCCGGAGAGCACCGCGCGGGTTTGCTCCATATCGATTTCGCGGGTCCACTTGCCGATCAGCAAGGTGGCGACGGCGTTGCCGGTGAAGTTCGTGAGTGCGCGGGCTTCCGACATGAACTTATCGATGCCCACGATCACTCCCATGCCGTCGAGTAGCTCGGGACGGTGTGATTGCAGACCGGCAGCCAGCGTGGCCAGTCCGGCGCCGGTGACTCCGGCGGCGCCCTTGGAAGCGATGATCATGAACACCAGCAACGATATTTGTTCGCCCAGGTTCATGGGCATCCCCATGGCGGTGGAGACGAAGAGCGAGGCCATCGTCAGGTAGATCGCCGTGCCGTCGAGGTTGAAGGAATAGCCGGTCGGCACGGTGATCCCCACCACCGGCCGGGAGACCCCGGCATGCTCCATCTTGGCCATGAGGCGCGGCAGGGCCGATTCGGAGGATGAGGTGGAGAAGATCAGCAGGTATTCCCGGGCCAGGTATTTCATCAGCTTCAGGATGTTCAGCCCCGTCACCGCCTTGAGGATCGAGCCCAGGATCACGAGGATGAACAGCGCACACGTGATGTAGAAGGAACCCATGAGGATGGCCATGGAGCCGATGGCCGCCCAGCCGGTGGCCCCCACCACTGCGGCGATGGCCCCGAAGGCGCCGATCGGGGCGGCCCACATGATCATCATCATCAGTTTGAAGACCACGCCCTGGATGTGCTGGATGCCCTTGAGCACCGCTTCCCCGGATTTGCCCATGGACTGCAGGGCGAAGCCGACCAGCAGTGCCAGCACGAGGGTGGGCAGCACCGGGATGGAACCGGGGATCAGGCTCATCAGGAAATCAACGGTTCCGCTGTCCTGATCCCCCGCGGCCGCATCGTAGGGCTGCAGATGCAGTCCTGAACCGGGGTGGATCAGGTTTCCCACGAGCAGGCCGATGGCCAGGGCAAAGGTGGACATCGTGATGAAGTAGCCCAGCGCCAGACCGCCGACCTTGCCGACCGTCGCGGCCCGGGCCACCGAGCCGACACCGAGGACGATGGTGCAGAAGATGATCGGGGCGATGATCATCTTGATCAGTGCGACGAAAGCGGTGCCCAGTGGCTTGAGCGATTTGCCGACCTCCGGGAAGACCAGTCCGATCGTCGCGCCCAGGACGACGGCGATGATGACCATGATGTACAGCCAGTGGGTCCTGTCCTTCTTCCGCACTGGAGGCTGACCGGCCGCCACGCTTCCGGGACTGGGTTCATATGCTGCTGGCTTCGTTGCCATGCCGGCTCCTTCTGCTCTTCGAAATATGGGTTCCCTCCATGGTCGGACCGAAAGTGATTCACCTCACGCTTGCGTTCATATTGGTCACGCGTCTCCGCGCCGGGTCCGCCGGTCCCCGTGCGAAACTTGGTGACGGATTCCAAGGAGGACCCCATGGCGGCGAAGGCACATCCAACGGTGCAGGGTACTTTTTCGCTGGCCAGCCGGTTGTTCCTGGCCCAGCTGCTGCTGGTCGTCCTGATCTGTGCCGCCGTCAGTGCAAGCAACTACGCCACGGCACAGACCCAGGCCCGGGAGGCGACGGCGGACCGGGTCCTCGGCATTGCGGTGACCCTCGCCAACGACCCCTTCGTGGAGGACTCCGTCACCGGTCCTGCCCCTTCTGACGCACTGCAGCCCTACACGCGGAAGGTCGATGCCATGGCACACGTCGACTTTGTGACGATCATGGCTCCCGACCGCACGCGGTTCACGCACCCGAATCCCGACGAGCTGGGCCGCCCCTATATCGGCAGCATCGATCAGGCCTTGGCCGGGCACAGCCAGGTCGAGGAATACGAGGGCACCCTCGGCCCCTCCGTCCGGGCGATCGCCCCGGTGCACGACGACGGGGGCGGGGTGATCGCGATGGTCGCCGTCGGGGTGACCCTGCAGAGCCTGTCCCTGGCTCAGGCGGCCTCCTTGCCCACGGTCCTCTGGGTGGCTCTGGCCGCGACGATCCTCGGCAGTCTCGGTTCCTGGCTGCTCAGTCGGTATTTACGCCGGGTGACCCTGGGATATGGTCCCGAGGAACTGCGCAGCCTCTTCGCCTACTACGATTCGGCACTGCATTCGCTGCGCGAAGGCCTGGTGCTCATTGATGACCACCGTCGCCTCGTGCTCTACAACGACCAGGCTGCAGACCTGTTGGCGCTCCCGCCGGCCGGAGCCTTGAAACCTGCTCCGGTGGCGGAGCTGGGACTACCCGAGACGGTCCTGGACCTCTTCGCGTCGGGCCGCAGGGCCACCGATGAGATCCATCTGACCCGCGAAAGGATCCTGGTGATCAGCCAACAGCGCGCGAGCGAACCGGATATCGGCCCTTCGCCCGTCTTTCCGTTCCGCAGGTCCGGTGGGCTGCGCCGGGGAGAGCCGGCGGCCCGTCCAACCCCGCGCCAGCTGGGCACGGTGGCCACCTTGCGTGACCACACGGAGCTGCAGGCGCTGACGGGGGAACTGGAGTCGATGAAGACGCTCTCCGAGGCGCTGCGGGCCCAGACGCACGAACATGCCAACCGGCTCCATACCGTGGCGACCATGATCGAACTTGGTCGCGAACGGGAGGCGCTGGAATTCGCCGTGCAGGACCAATACGAGTCCCAGCGGCTCACCGACGAGTTCGTGCAGTCCATCGACGAGCCGTTCCTGACCGCCCTGATGATCGGCAAGGCGGCCCAGGCCCACGAACGCGGGATCCGTTTGACGATGTCTGCCAGCGGGGACCTTCCTCCGGGGGCGCTGGATGCCCGGGATCTGGTCACCTTGACGGGCAACCTGCTCGATAACGCCTTCGATGCCGCCGCCACCTCACCGCTCCGCACCGTCTGGGCCGACTTCTCGGTGGCGGACCAGATGCTGATCATCTCCGTTGCCGATTCCGGGCCGGGGGTCGACACCGACCAGCTCGAGGAGATCTTCCGTCTCGGTGGCACGTCCAAGGGCCCCGGGGCTCCTGGGGGACGCGGACTCGGGCTGGCCCTTGTCCGGCAGGCCGTGGCCCGGCTCAACGGAACGCTCGAGGTTGAATCCGACGGTGGCGCAATCTTCACCATCACCTTGCCACTGGGCCGCCAGATCCCCGACCACCCATCATCAGGAGGTGTCGACCATGGCCACTGACCGCGAATTGCGCACGCTCATCGTCGATGACGAACCGATGACCGCCCAGGCCCACGCAGACTATGTGCGCCGGATCCCGGGCTACGTGGTCGATGCCGTCGTGCTCACCGGCGGCGGGGCGCTCGCCAGGCTCGACGCGGCGGCCACCGTCGGGGCCCCGATCGATCTGGTCCTGCTGGATATGAATCTAACCGACCTCCACGGCCTCGATGTGGCGCGGCGGATCCGCGGCCGCGGGCATACCGTGGACATCATCGCCATCACCGCCGTCCGGGATCTCCACGTGGTCAAAACGGCACTGTCGGCCGGGGTGACGCAGTACCTGATCAAGCCGTTCAGCTTCGCCGTGTTCCGGGAGAGGCTGGACAACCACCGGAACTTCCGGCTCAACCTTGCCGATGCGGAGGGCACTGCCACGCAGGCCTCGATCGACAGCGCCTTGGCTGCCTTGCGCACGGTGGCCCCCACCCGGTTGCCCAAGGGGTTGCAGGAGGAGACGCTCGCGGCGGTCTCCGGTGCCCGCCAGAGCAAACCGACGGCTTTGTCAGCCACCGAAGTCGCCGACGTCGTGCAGCTGTCCCGCGTGACCGCCCGCCGCTATCTGGAATACCTTGCCGGGGCCGATCAGGCGATCAAGTCACCGCGATATGGCACCCCGGGCCGGCCGGAATATGAATACCGTTGGCGGTAGGCACACCCGATCCTGCCGCCTCACTCCATCCGCAGGAACGGCAGCAGCGCCTCGATGACCGCGGGGTCCTCGATCGTCGAGGGTACCGAGTAGGCCTTGCCGTCGGCGATCTGACGCATCGTCTTGCGCAGGATCTTCCCGGAGCGCGTCTTGGGCAGGGCCTCGACCACCCGGACCCGGCGGAAGTCGGCCACTGGTCCGATCCGCTCACGCACCAGGGCCACCAGCTCGGTGGCGAGTTGTTCCTCGGAGGTGGAGATCCCCGATTTGAGCACCACGAAACCGCAGGCGCTCTGGCCCTTGAGGTCGTCGGCCACCCCGATGACCGCGCATTCGGCCACCGCGGGGTGGGCCCCCAGGACCTGTTCGATCGCCCCGGTGGAGAGCCGGTGCCCGGCGACGTTGATCACGTCATCGGTACGACCCATCACATAGAGATAGCCGTCCTCGTCCAGGTAGCCCGAGTCACCGGTGGTGTAGAAGCCGGGGAACTGGTCGAGGTAGGCCGAGCGGTAGCGCTCGTCTTTGCCCCACAGGGTCCGCAGCGCCCCCGGGGGCAGCGGCAGCTCCAGGACGATGTTCCCCTCCTGCCCGGGCCCGACCGGTTCGCCCAGCGGATCCAGGATCGTCACGTGGTATCCCGGGACCGGCACGGTCGGGGACCCCGGTTTGATCGGGAGTGCCTCGAGGCCCAGCAGGTTGGAGGCGATCGGCCAGCCGGTCTCCGTCTGCCACCAGTTGTCGACGATGGGCACCCCCAGGACCTTTCCGGCCCAGCTGAAGGTGTCCGGGTCCAGCCGTTCACCGGCGACGAAGAGCGCCCGCAACCGCGAGGTGTCGTAGTTCTCCAGCAGTTCCGCCCGAGGGTCCGCCTTGCGGATCGCCCGCAGCGCGGTCGGGGCCGTGAACATGACGTCGACCTCGTGTTCTGCCACGACCCGCCAGAAGGCACCGGCATCGGGGGTGCCGACCGGCTTGCCCTCGTACAGCACCGTCGTCGCCCCGGCGATCAGCGGCCCGTAGACGATGTAGGAGTGGCCCACCACCCAACCGACGTCGGAGGCGGTGAACATGGTCTCGCCGGCTTCGACTCCGTAGATGTTGCGCATCGACCATGCCATGGCCACCGCGTACCCGCCGGTATCGCGGACCACTCCCTTGGGGGACCCGGTCGTTCCGGAGGTGTAGAGGATGTAGAGGGGGTCCCCGGCGGCCATGTCCACCGGGCCCGCGGGCTCGGCCGCTGCGGTGAGGTCCTCCCAATCGAGCCACCCGGCAGGGGTGCCTCCGTATTCGGAACGGTCGTGCTGGAAGCCCTCACGGTGGTGCACGACGACGGTGCCCATTTTATGTGCCGCCGTCTCCATCGCCTCGGCAACCACCGGCAGGTATTCGACACGGCGGGCCGGTTCGACCCCGCCGGTGGCGGTGACGATGGCCTTCGGGCGGCAATCGTTGATCCGGGCCGCCAGTTCCTTCGCGGCGAACCCGCCGAAGACCACCGAGTGCACGGCCCCGATCCGGGCACAGGCCAGCATGGCGATCGCGGCCTGCGGGATCATCGGCAGATACAGGATGACCCGGTCCCCCGCCTCGATCCCCCGGTCCCGCAGGACCCCGGCGAAGCGCGAGACCTCGTCGAGCAGCTCCGCATAGGTGTAACTGCGCCGGGTCCCCAGGACCGCGGAATCGTAGACCAGGGCCGCCTGGTCCCCGCGACCGGCGGCCACATGGCGGTCCAAGGCGTTCACGGTGAGGTTCAGCCTCCCGTCCGGATACCATCCGTACAGCGGTGCCCGGGAGTCGTCCAGCCCGCGTTCGGGGCGGGTGCTCCAGTCAACCAGCGTGGCCGCTTCCAGCCAGAAGGCGGCGGGATCCTCGGTACTGGCGGCATAGGTTTCACGGTAGTCAGACATCAGGCACTCCCTCGTAGATGGGCAGGTAATGGGCCCACTCTATGGCCCGGGTCACAGAGGCTCAACCATTATGTATACATAGATCCCGAATCTACTCACGAAAACTCGATAGGACCCCCAATCCTCTGGGCATCATCTCGAGTTCTTGTATACACTGATGGTATGAAGGCAAGTGATAAGGCCTACGCGGCGCTGCGACGGGACATCGTCTCGTGGGCCCTGCCGCCGGGCTCGGTGCTCGGTGAGGTGGAGCAGGCTGAACGACTCGGCGTTTCCCGCACACCGCTGCGGGAGGCCTTGTCACGGCTGGCAGCGGATGGTCTGGCCGTATCCCAACGAGGTCGCGGGGTCGTGGTCTCCGATGTCTCCCTGGACCATGTCGATGACCTGTTTTCGCTCCGCCGGGCCCTGGAGGTCGAAGCCGCACGCAGCGCAGCCAGGACCGGCAGCCCGGCCGTCTTCAACGAACTGGCCCGACGCTTCGACGCCGCGGCCCGCACGCTCAGTGCCGCCGCCGAGCGCGATGGCTATTATTCCTTGGCTGGCGAGCTGGATGCCGCCATCGAGGACGCCGCATCCAATGCCTATCTGGCCCAGGCCCTCCAGGGCCTGCGCGTGCATCTGGCCCGGTTGCGCCGACTCTCCCATGATGCCCCGGCGCGACTGCGTGCCTCGGCCCGCGAACACGCCCAGATCGCCCGAGCCGTGGCCTCCGGGGATCCCGGACTCGCGTCGGCCGCCACGCTGCTGCACCTGCACAACAGTCTTGAACACATCAAATCCCATGCCCTACCGAAAGAGGCTTCAGCATGATCAACCACCCAGTCCGCGTCTACCGTTCGGAAGAGAACCTGCCCCGCGAGTGGCAGCTGGCCCATAAGATCGCCACCGTCGCCGCCGATCCGGTGGAGGTTTCCGCCGAGGTCACCGACATGGTCATCAACCGGGTGATCGACAACGCCTCGGTCGCCGTGGCCTCGCTGAACCGCGGCCCCATCATCGCCGCCCGCGCCCAGGCCCTCTGCCACGCACCCAGCTCCGGCGGCGCGGGCGCATCGGTCTTCGGGATCACCGAGAAGGTCTCCCCCGAGTGGGCTGCCTGGGCCAACGGGGTCGCCGTGCGTGAACTCGACTACCACGACACCTTCCTGGCCGCCGAGTATTCCCACCCCGGCGACAACATCCCTCCGATCCTCGCCGTCGCCCAGCACACCGGTGCCACCGGTGCCGACGTCGTGCGCGCCATCGCCACCGGCTACGAGATCCAGGTCGACCTGGTGAAGTCCATCTGCCTGCACGAACACAAGATCGACCACGTCGCCCACCTCGGCCCCTCCGCTGCGGCCGGAATCGGCACCCTGTTGGGTCTCGAGGTCGAGACCATCTTCCAGGCCGTCGGCCAGGGACTGCACACCACCACGGCGACCCGCCAGTCGCGCAAGGGCGAGATCTCCACCTGGAAGGCCCACGCCCCGGCCTTCGCCGGCAAGATGGCCGTCGAGGCCGCCGACCGTGCCATGCGCGGCCAGACCTCCCCCGTGCCGATCTACGAAGGCGAGGACGGCGTCATCGCCTGGATGCTCGACGGACCCGACGCCTCCTACACGGTGCCGCTGCCCGCCCCCGGTGAAACCAAGCGCGCGATCATGGATACCTACACCAAGGAGCACTCCGCCGAGTACCAGGCACAGGCGTGGATCGACCTGGCCCGCAAGCTCCATGGCGAACACCCCGAGGCCACCGACCCGGCGAACGTGAAGTCCGTGCTGATCAAGACCAGCCACCACACCCACTTCGTCATCGGTTCCGGCGCCAACGACCCGCAGAAGTACGATCCGACCGCCTCCCGAGAGACGCTGGACCACTCGATCCCGTACATCTTCACCGTGGCCCTGCAGGACGGCTCCTGGCACCACGTCGATTCCTACGCCCCCGAGCGCGCCGGGCGGGCCGACACCGTGGAACTGTGGCATAAGGTCACCACCGAAGAAGATGCCGAATGGACCCGCCGCTACCATTCGAAGGACATCGCCGAGAAGGCCTTCGGCGGATCAGTGGAGATCACGCTGAATGACGGCACGGTCATCACCGATGACATCGCCGTCGCCGACGCCCACCCCCTCGGGGCCCGTCCGTTCGCCCGCGAACAGTACATCAACAAGTTCCGCTCGCTGGCCGAAGGAATGGTCGCCCCGGAGGAGATCGAGCGTTTCATCGCGACCGCCGAGCGGCTGCCCGAGCTGGCCGCAGGGGAAATGGACCAGCTGAACATCGTGGCAGCACCGGGTGTCATCGACGCTGCCGCCGCACCGAAGGGACTGTTCTAGATGTTGTATTCCACCACCACCGCCGAGGCCAAGCGCCGCGCCCTGCGCGAGATGCTGGTCCCCGGGACTGCCCGCCAGTTCCCCGGAGCCTTCAACCCGCTCTCGGCCCGGTTGATCGAGGAAAAGGGGTTCGACGGCGTCTACATCTCCGGTGCCGTGCTCGCCAACGAACTCGGTCTGCCCGATGTCGGGCTGACCACGCTGAGTGAAGTAGCCGGCCGGGCCGGGCAGATCGCCCGGATGACCGATCTTCCGGCGATCGTCGATGCCGACACCGGTTTCGGTGAACCGATGAACGTGGCCCGCACCATCCAGGAACTCGAGCATGCAGGTCTGGCCGGTTGCCATATCGAGGACCAGTTCAACCCGAAGCGCTGCGGCCACCTCGATGGCAAGAACGTCGTGGATCTGGAGACCATGGTCAAGCGGATCGCTGCCGCCGCCGATGCCCGCAGGGATCCTAACTTCCTGATCATGGCCCGGACCGATGTGCGGGCCGTGGATGGGCTGCAGGCCGCCGTGGAGCGGGCCAAGGCCCTGGTCGATGCGGGAGCGGACGCCATCTTCCCCGAGGCGATGAAGGACCTCTCGGAGTTCGAGGCCATCTGCCAAGCCGTGGATGTGCCGGTGCTGGCGAACATGACCGAATTCGGCAAATCGGAATTGTTCACCCGTGACGAACTGGCCGCGACCGGCGTCTCCCTGGTGATCTACCCCGTGACCTTGCTGCGCAGCGCCATGGGTGCCGCCGAGCGCGTCCTGGACACCATCAGCGCCCAGGGGACCCAGCAGGAGCAGGTCCCGCAGATGCTGACCCGCGCCCGGCTGTATGATCTGGTGGACTATGAAGCGTACAACCGCTTCGATACCGGGATCTTCAATTTCCAGGTCCCCGGGCTCGAGATCGACGGCAATGGCGCAAATCTCCCATCGGGTTCAAAGGAGCAGTAAGCATGAGCGAAACCGAGACCGACATCAAAAAGGGCCTGGCCGGGGTCGTCGTCGACTACACCGCCGTCTCCAAGGTCAACCCCGAGACCAATTCCCTGCTCTACCGTGGCTACCCGGTCCAGGACCTGGCCGCCCGGAAGAGCTTCGAGGAAGTGGCGTTGCTTCTGTGGACCGGGGAACTCCCCAGCGCCTCGGAACTGGAGGAGTTCGTCTCCTTCGAGCGGTCCAATCGTGCCTTGCAGGACAACGTCAAGGCCGCAGTGGACCTGTTGCCGTTGGATTGCCACCCGATGGACGTGGCCCGGACCGCGGTTTCGGTGCTCGGGGCCAACCACCCGTTGGCCGAGGACGCATCCCCGGAGGCGGAACTGGAAAAGGCCAAGTCGTTGTTGGCCCGTTTCCCCGCGGTCCTGGCCTACGACCAGCGTCGTCGCCGGAACCAGGACGTGGTCGCCCCGCGTGATGATCTGGACTATTCGCAGAACTTCCTGTGGATGACCAACGGAGAAGAAGCACCCGCGGAGGTCGTGGACGCCTTCCGGGTGTCGATGGTCCTCTACGCGGAGCATTCGTTCAACGCCTCCACCTTCACCGCACGGGTGATCACCTCGACCCTGTCGGATATGCATTCGGCGGTCGTCGGGGCCATCGGTGCCTTGAAGGGCTCCCTGCACGGGGGTGCCAACGAAGCCGTCATGGACACCTTCGAGGAGTTGGGCATCCGCAAGGACGAGACCCGCGAGGACGCGGCCATCCGCGCCAAGAAGTGGATGGAGGAGGCCCTGGCCGCCAAGAAGAAGGTCATGGGCTTCGGACACCGCGTCTACAAGAACGGCGACTCCCGGGTGCCCACCATGAAGAAGGCACTCGATGCGATGGTCGCCTACTACGGCCGCGCCGAGATCCTGGGACTGTATGACGGGCTGGAGTCCGCCATGGCCGAGGCGAAGGACATCAAGCCCAACCTCGACTACCCCGCGGGGCCGACGTACCACCTGATGGGCTTCGACACCCAGATGTTCACCCCGTTGTTCATCGCCTCGCGTATTTCCGGCTGGACCTCGCACATCATGGAACAGCGCGCCAACAACGCGCTGATCCGCCCGCTATCGGCCTACAACGGCCCGGATCAGCGCGAGCTCTAGCGCCGGATCTACTCTCCGGCGACGGCGGTGTCGGCCCCCAACGGGGGTTCGGCACCGCCGTTCTCCGTGTCGGGGCCCCGGTGCTCGGCGGTCGGCCAGACCTGCGCGAAAAAGGGGTTCACGGCGGCGATCCGGTCGAAGTCCCACGGAGGTGCCTGGCATTCCGGGCACCAATGCCCCGCGCGGAGGACCAGGTAGGGGGTTGCCGAAAATTCGTGGCCGAAGGCGCACCGCCAGAAGGCCGGGGTATGCAGCTCACCGGGTTCCAGGGACGACCCCAGATACTCGCCTCCACGGAACGCCGCGGCCGATTGCGCCTGGACGACCCCGAGTTCGGCGTCGGGGAGCTGGTCGTCGAAGCCGTGGCTGAGCGATCGTGGCGGGCCGGGTTCGCCGATCTCCTCCGCCCATCCGGGAATGGATTCCCAGTTTGTGCGCGTCCCGAAGAAGGCCGCGATGCGCTCGTGGTCGTTTCCCTGGATCCAGTGCAGAGGTCCTTCGGGCCTCCTGGCGATCCGTTTCATCAGCAGCTCCCTCAGCAGCCAGCCCGGCACGAGCCGCGCGACCCCTGCCTTCAGGTACCAGGAGGCCTGTGAAGCGACCTGGTCAAGATATTCCTCGAAGCCGTCGCGGCGGAATTCCAGGTGCTTTTCGAGGACGTCCGAGTCAAGGAACCACTGGCAATGGAAGTTCTTCAACGCGAACCACGAACGGCGGAAGAGTTTCCGGCTCGGGGGCAGGCCCAACCTGCTGAACACCCGGTCCAGGTATTCCAGGTACCCCACGCGGAAGTCCTCACCACCACCGATGTTGTAGACGTGGCGCCAGAAGTCGTCTCCGACCCCCTCCTCGCAGGCGTTGGCCAACAGCCGGCCCGAGTCACGTGCCGTCACGAACTCGAAGACGGTGTCCAACGGCTGGTGGAACAGGATCGGGTGCAGGAGGCTCAACAATCGCGGGATGCAGATGAAGGTCTGGCGCAGTGAGACCCAGTGGGCCAAGCCGGATTCCACGACGAGCCGTTCCGCCTCGATCTTGCTGACGGCGTAGTGGTCCCCCACCGCCGGGGCGATCGGATCCCCCACACGTCCCCAATGGATCGGCGGCAGCCTGCTGCCCGTCATCGCCACGGAGCCGATCGACACCAGGTGCACGGCATCGGGATCGGGTTGTGCCCGGATCGCCCGGAGGATGTTGATGATCGACCCGACGTTGATCTGATCGGTGGCCACCGGATCACGATCCGCGGCCGGGGAAATGAGGGCGGCCGCATGGAGGACGTAATCGGCTCCGTCGACCCCTTCGAGCACCGCGGCGTAGTCACGCAGGTCGCCCCAGATGATCCGGAGTCCGGGCATGGCCATGTAGCGCCGCAAGGCACGCCGGGCCCGGAGCGAATGCTGGACCAGTATCACGAGGTCGAACTTGTCCCGGCGTCGGACCAGTTCGGCCAGTGCGGCGGAACCCATCGATCCGCTAGCCCCCGTCAGGAAGACCGTCCTCTTCGGCACGGCGCGGCGTGTGCCCCCTGCCTGATGAGCCCCGACCGGCATCGGTGTCCTTCCGTTGAAAACCGTCCTTCCGCCTCGGGGCGGTCCCCCGGTGGCAGCTGGAGTCCGGGCATTGGACCGACACCCCCTTGCAGACATCCTGCCCGAACCGCGGGCGTTCGGCCATCGACGACGATGATTGGTCGTTCGGGACGTCGCAGGGCCTCGAAAATGAGGAGTCAGGTCTCCTAGGTTACTTATCCACTAGATTATGAACGCCGCCCCTGGCTGCCGTCCTGCCGGGCCCGCCCGCGAAGGCTTGGTCCCGAGACGCGTTATGCCGGGGTGGGGAAATCGGATTCCGTGGCAGGGGCATCAGGCATTGTGCCCTCCGGCCAGGCAATCGTGGCGAAGTGCGCCACCGATTCGTTGTCATCGCCCAACCGGACCAGGGCATCGAAGCGTTCACCACGGAACAGCCGGTCCAGCCACAGCGGGGAATCCTCCCACATCCGGTCCAACGGCAGGTGCCCGACCGGATACCAGCCCGGGAGGAGTTCGTCCGAGGCGGCGGCCATGCCGGAGAATTCCGTGGTCAGGAAGACCTGGCAGTCCATATCCGCCGCGGGGTTGGCCGGGAAACGGAAATAGACCCGGGCGGCAGGTTCCAGCGTGGCCGGATCGGTGAGCACCGAGGTTTCCTCGTGCAGTTCCCGTGCCGCCGCCTGGGCCGGGCTCTCCCCCGGCTCGATCTTCCCTCCGGGGGCCACCACGTGGCCGGCGCCGAAGCCCCGTTGCTTCAGCCCCAGGAGCACTTGGCGTCCGGTGAGCCCATTCAGGATGGGCAGGCACAGGACGACCTGCACGGGTGGGGTTGCCGGTGTGGGTGCCATGATGTCGAAGATCCGTTCCTAGTGGTTTGCCCGGGGGTGCGTAGCGGCGTACACCTCGCGGAGGGTCTGGGCATTGAGCATGGTGTAGACCTGTGTGGTCGTCACCGAGGCATGGCCGAGCAGTTCCTGGACGACCCGCACATCGGCTCCGCCTTCAAGCAGATGGGTGGCGAAGGAATGCCTCAGCGTGTGCGGGGAGACGTCCTTCCCGATGCCTGAGCGTTCGGCGGCGACCTTGAGCACCGACCAGGCCGACTGCCTGCTCAACCGACCGCCCCGGAGGTTCAGGAACAGCCCGGGTGTTCCCTGGCCCTTGGCGGCCATGCCGGGGCGTCCCCGGATCAGATAGGCCTCCAGCGCCGCGGCGGCATAGGAACCCAGCGGGACCACGCGTTCCTTGGAGCCTTTGCCGAACAGACGAACGACCGCAGGACCATCGGCGGGGCGTTCCAGATGCAGGTCATCGACGTCCAGGCCCACGGCCTCGCTGATGCGCGCACCGGTGGAATACAAGAACTCCAGAAGTGCCCGGTCGCGGAGACCTGCTTCGGAGTCGGTGGGAACCGCCTCGAGGATCGAGGTCACCTCGGCAACACTGATGGCCTTGGGCAGCCGCTGCCCGGCGGCCGGGGGGTGCAGATCCGCAGCCGGGTTGTCGGTGGTGGTCCCCTCCAGGGCCCAGAACCGGTGCAGACCCCTCACCGCGACGACACAACGAGCCGCCGAACGGGCGCTGAGAGGGGCCCCTCCATCCGATCCGTCACGCAGGGATTGGGCGAACTCGGTCAAATGATGGCGGGTGATTCCCGTCGCGGACTCGATGTCCCGGCCGGCGAGAAACGTGGCGTAGCGCTGCAGGTCCCGGCGGTAGGCGGCCACGGTATTGGCCGCCATCCCCCGTTCGACGGCGACGTGCTGGAGGTAGGAGGCCAGCTCTCGAGCCAGCGGTCCGGGAATCCCCCCGCCGTCACCGGTGGCTGCCGGTTCCGGCGTCACGGCCATGGACATGTGCTCACCCGATCCCTATCCCCCGGAAGCCCGCAGACGAGGGTGGGCCGTCCATGGTTCGTCGGCAGGGCGCAGGCCGGTGAAGTCCTGGGCCCTGGCGGTGGCCGCGGCCATGACCCCGGCAACCGCCGAAAGGTTGTGGATGTTTCCGGCCAATACCGCTTGGACGGCCTCGGCGAGCGGAACCCATTCCCACTGCATTTCCGCTTCTTCCTCGGTGCGTTCGAAACGCTGGCCGGCAGGAATCAACTGCGGGTCACGGGCCAGGTAGACGCGCAATGCCTCGCTGGAGGAACCCGGTGAATTGAACATATCCACCAGGACCTCCCACCGTCCGGCCGTCAGGTCTGCTTCCTCGGCCAGTTCACGGGCCGCCGCATGCTGGGGCAGCTCCCCCTCCATGTCCAGCAGTCCCGCGGGGATCTCCCATAGCTGCATGCCCACCGGGTGGCGATATTGACGCACCAACAGGACCCGGTCCTGGTCATCCAGAACCAGGATCGCCACGGCTCCCGGGTGGGCGACGTAGTCACGCACCAGCGGTTGGCCACCTTCGGACAGTTCGAAGGTGTCCTGCAGCACGTTCCAGATCCGCCCCGAATACACGGACTCGGAGTGGAGCACGCGGCGCCGACTGATTTCGTCTACCGGTCCCGCGTCCTGTCGCTCGGGGGTCGCCATGGTCTATCGACCGGCTTTCTGGTGGTCCAGCCCCGCCTTGATCAGCCCGGCGAACAGCGGGTGCGGCCTGGTCGGACGCGAGCTCAGTTCCGGGTGCGCCTGGGTGGAGACGTAGTACGGGTGCTTCTCGGCCGGCAGTTCCACGAATTCAACCAGGTCGCCGTCCGGGGAAGTCCCCGAGAAGACCAGTCCGGCTTCCTCCAACTGCTTGCGGTAGTTGTTGTTGACCTCATAGCGGTGGCGGTGGCGTTCGGAGACCTGCGTGGCTCCGTAGGTCGCGGCCACGACCGTGCCTTCGCCCAGGGTCGCGTCGTAGAGCCCCAGACGCATCGTGCCTCCCAAATCGCCCTCGCCGTCGACGATGTGCTGCTGTTCGGCCATCGTGGCGATGACCGGGTGCACCGAATCGGGCTCGAACTCGGTCGAGGACGCCTCGGCCAGGCCGGCGACGTTGCGGGCGTATTCGATGACCATCGACTGCAGGCCCAGGCACAGGCCCAGGGTCGGCATGCCGGTTTCGCGGGCGAATTTCAAGGCCCCGAGTTTGCCGTCAAGCCCACGGATGCCGAAGCCTCCGGGAACACAGATGGCGTCCACCCCGTGCAGGGACTTCTTGGCTCCTGCCTCGGTGGCGCAGTCGTCGGAAGGGACCCAGCGGATCTTGACCCGGGCGCCGTTGGCGAATCCGCCGGCGCGCAGCGCCTCGGTGACGGAAAGGTAGGCGTCGGGTAGCTCGATGTACTTGCCGACCAATGCCACTTCGAGCTCATGGTCCGGGTGATGGACCGCATGCAGCAGGCGGGTCCATTGGGTCCAGTCGACATCCTTGAACTTCAGGCCCAGGGACTGCACGATGTAGGCGTCCAGTCCCTGGTCGTGGATCGTCACGGGGATGTCGTAGATGCTCGGGGCATCGGCGCAGTTGATGACTGCCTCCGGATCGACGTCACAGGTGCGGCCGAGCTTCTCCCGCATCTCAGTCGGGATTTCGCGGTCCGAACGGATCACCAGGGCGTCGGGCTGGATGCCGATCGAGCGCAATGCCGCCACCGAGTGCTGGGTCGGCTTGGTCTTCAGCTCGTGGGATGGGCCGATATAAGGCACCAACGACACGTGAACGAAGAACACATTATTCCGGCCGACGTCCTGGCGGACCTGACGGGCGGATTCGAGGAAGGGCTGCGATTCGATGTCTCCGACGGTGCCACCGATTTCGGTGATGATCACGTCGGGGGCGTCCTCCGCCTCGGACGGCAGCCGCATGCGACGCTTGATCTCGTCGGTGATATGCGGGATGACCTGGACGGTATCACCCAAGTAGTCACCGCGACGTTCCTTTTCGATGACCCGGGAGTAGACCTGTCCCGTGGTCACGTTGGCCGAACCGTCGAGGTTCTCGTCCAGGAAGCGTTCGTAGTGGCCGATGTCGAGATCCGTCTCGGACCCATCATCGGTGACGAAGACTTCGCCGTGTTGGAAGGGGTTCATCGTGCCGGGATCCACGTTCAGATATGGATCCAGTTTCTGCATGGTCACCGTGAGGCCACGTGCCCGCAGCAGGTGACCGAGGCTGGAAGCCGTCAGCCCCTTTCCGAGGGACGACGCCACACCACCGGTGACAAAGATCTGCTTGGTAGTTTCGGACCGGGACTTGGAAATTGTTCGCTGCACCACGGGGTTCGAGCCTATCATCTATTTGCTGGACGGGTTGTCGTCAATCTATCTCCCGGACGCTGGTATCCGCGTCCGGAAAAGCTATGTCACGAAGCTCGATACGGCCTGACGAGCGCTTTCAAGCAATTCCTCCGCATGCGCCTGGGCCGTGTCGGAGTCTTCGGCCCCGGCCAGCATGCGAGCCAATTCACGGACGCGATCGCCTTCCTCGAGCCGGACGACGTCGCTGGCCGTGAAGCCCGCGCCTTCCTGTGCTTGGGCATCGGAGTTCTTGATCACGCGGATATGGCGCTGGGCGTAGGCGGCGACCTGGGGCAGGTGGGTCACCACGATCACCTGGACATGACGGGCCAGCATGGCCAGCCGTTTTCCGATCTCAACGGCCGCCTTGCCGCCCACGCCGGAGTCGACCTCGTCGAAGACGAACGTCGGAACCGGGTCGGTTTCGGCCAGCACGACCTCGATCGCCAACATGACCCGCGATAGTTCGCCGCCCGAGGCCCCTTTGCCCAGGGGGCGGGGAGCGCTGCCGGCATGGGGTTGCAACAGCATCGAGATCTGATCGGCCCCATGCCTGACCGGTTCCTCGGCGTCAGTGACTTCCACGACGAAACGGGCATCGGGCATCGCCAGCGCCATCAGCTCGGAGCTGACGCGTTCGGAGAGCCGCTGTGCGGCGTCACGGCGAAGGGCACTGAGTGCCGCAGCCTGTTCCGTCAGCCGCCCTTGCAAGCCGTCCAGCTGGGCCTGGAGCGACTCAACCCGTCCGGTGTCGTCCTGCAGGTCCATATGCCGCCTCCGGGCCGTCTCGGACCAACTGATGACTTCGTCGATGGTGGGAGCGTATTTCCGGATCAGCTGGTTCAGGGCCGAACGGCGTTCCTCGACCTCGGCCAGCCGGCCGGGTCCGTCCCCGTCCAAGGTGCCCAGGTAGCTACCCAGTTCCATGGACACATCGGCGACCAGGATGCCGATCTCGTTGACCCGGTTCCCGAGCGTCTGCAGCTCGGGGTCGTCATCGGCGACGAGCTCGAGGGAACGCCGGGCCACCTCGACCAGGCCGACGGCGTTGGGGTCCTCGCTGAATTCATCTCCACTGAGTGCCGCGTGGGCGGTGACGGCAGCAGAACGGAGTCCTTCCACGTTCCCCAGCTTCTGGGCCTCGGCCTTGAGTTCCTCGTCTTCGCCGGGCAGTGGTTCAACGGCATCGATTTCCTCCAAGGCCAGCTGCAGGGATTCCGCTTCGCGGGCCCGCTCACGGGATGCGGAGGTGATCTCCTCCAGCTCCACGGACACGGCCTTCCAGCCATCGAAGGTCTCCTGGTAGGCCGAGCGCGCAGCGGCCAGCTCGGGACCGCCGAATTTGTCGAGGGATTCACGTTGGGCCACCGCACTGCGCAGACGCAGCTGGTCGCTTTGCCCATGAACAGCCACCAGGTGGGAACCCAGTTCCGAGAGCAACCCGACCGGAGCGGCCGTGCCACCGACGGCGGCCTTGCTCCGGCCCTCGGCGCTGAGGATGCGCGCCAGGATCAGCTCGGCATCCCCCGCGTGTTCTTCAACCAGGGCACCGCTGTCTTCGGCCCGCGCCAAAGCCGGGCTATCGGAGGGTAGACGCAATATTGCCTCGGCCACTGCCTGCTTGGCTCCGTGGCGGACGGCACCGGCGTCGGCCCGGTTGCCCAGGAGGAGCCCCAGGGCAGTGACGACCATGGTCTTGCCTGCACCGGTTTCGCCGGTCACGACGGTGAAGCCCGGATCCAGTTCCAGTGTGGCCCTGGTGATGACGCCGAGGTCCGAGATGCGGATCTCCTCGATCATGGGTGCTGCTCCGTATCGGGACGCGGCTGGTAGTGGCGGGGCTCGATGACTTGCAGGGGCGAGGTCACCACCGGTAGCGAGGACGTGGCGGTATCACGGTGTGCATCATCCACGGGGCCACGCCAACCGCTGGTGGGCAGTTCAAATTTGCGGACCAGCCGCTCGCTGAACGGCGTGCGGTTCACGCGGGCCAGTCGCACGGGTTTCGTGGAGCGGGTCACTTCGACGCGGGATCCGGGCGGCAGATCCAGGGTGCGGCGGCCGTCACACCACAGCACTCCGCTGGCATCGGTACGCGTCAACATCTCGATCGCCATGGTCGACGTCGGGGCGACCACCAGTGGTTTGGCGAACAGTGCATGGGCGGAAATCGGCACCAGGATCAAGGCCTCGACACCGGGCCAGACCACCGGTCCCCCGGCGGAGAAGGCATAAGCGGTCGAGCCGGTCGGCGTGGCCATGACCATCCCATCACATCCGAAGGTGCTGATGGGGCGGCCGTCGACCTCCATGACGACCTCGATCATCCGTTCCCGGTTGGCCTTTTCCACGGCGGCCTCGTTCAAGGCCCAGGTATGGGCAATCCTCCGGTTTCCGAGCCAGACCTGCACATCGATGGCCATGCGTTCCTCGACCACGTAGTGCCGGTTCACGACCCAGTCGACGGTATGGCGTAGATCAGCCCGCTCGCTCTCGGCCAGGAATCCGACATGGCCCAGATTGACGCCCAACAGCGGGACCGCCGATTCGCGCACCATTTCCGCCGCACGCAGCACGGTGCCATCGCCGCCGAGGACCATGCCGAGATCGATATCGCTCAGGGAGACGTCTTCGTCGAGGATCTGCACTTCGAGGCTCTTGCCATCGGGGGCGTTGCGCAGGTTTCGGAGTTCGTCACGTCGCATCACGGGGATGAGCCCGGAGTCACGCAACCGAAGACAGGTATCCAACGCCGCTCTCAGGGCGTCTTCCCTCCCGGTATGCGCCAGGACGAGTATTCGTCTCATGCGTTCCTTCCCTTTTGTGAACCTACTTCACGGTAGACGAAGGCATGCTTCTGCCCGGTTCCTGACACGGAATCGTCCGGCCGGAACGGGTCCCCTTCAAGAGTAGTCAACTTCTGGCAATGCGGGGGTCTCCGCGTCCGGTTGTGGAAGGTCTGCGGTGGCTACGCGGCTCAGCCGCAGGAAGAACTCCACGTTTCCGTCTTGTCCGGGCAAGGGACTGCGGGCCAGGCCGGCCAGGGACAGTCCCGCCTCCCGAGCCGCCTGGACGACCCCTTCGACGGACCGGCGGCGCAATTCCGCGCTGGTCACCACACCGGTGCGCCCGAGGTTGTCCCGTCCCACTTCGAATTGGGGTTTGACCATCAGGACCAGGTCCCCACCCGGGCGGGTCACCCCGGCCAGGGGGCCTACGACCAGACGCAGTGAAATGAAGGACAGATCCGCGACGACGAGGTCGACGGGACCACCGATCATCTCGCGGGTCACCCCGCGGATGTTCATCCCCTCGTGCACATCGACCCGCGGGTCATCGCGGATCTGGCGCACGAGTTGGTCGTGTCCGACGTCGACGGAGACCACCTGCCCGGCGCCGTTGCGCAGGAGGACCTCCGTGAATCCACCGGTCGATGCTCCCGCGTCCAGACACCGACGGCCCCGGACCAGCACGTCGGTGAAGACCCCCAGCGCGCCGGCGAGCTTATGTCCGGCCCGGCTGACGTATTCCTCTCCCTCGGCCTCGCTGACGGCCAGGTCCTGGGCTTCCGCCACGGCCTTCGCCGCCCGGGTGACCTTTTGGCCATCGACACTCACCCGGGAATCGGCAATCAGCTGGGCGGCATGGGTCCGTGAACGGGCCAGGCCACGGGCGACGAGCTCCTGGTCGAGTCTGCTCATGCTTCGGAAGGGTCCTCATCGAGCGTGCGCTGCAGAGCTTCGTGCAGCTTCGAATAGACCGCCTCGTGGTCTTCTGCGGGCAGCCCGTCCACCGCCTTCAGCGATTCGAGTTGTGCATCAACAACGGCATCACCGGTCGTGTCGGTGTCCGGTCCGTCTTCTGGGGTGTCCATGGGGGTCCTCCTGGTCTGCAGGGCGGCGATGACGACGCCGTCCGGCGCCCTTATGAGTTGAAGCTGATTTCCGGCGTCGTCCGCTCCGTTGCATGCGGATTCGCGTACCACCAGGCACAGCACGCTGCCCGCCAGCTATTGAGGTCCTCCCGCGAACCCTCCACGGTGATCTTCCCGTTCTCCACCCCGGCACGGGAGTGCCCGCACACGATCTGTTTCCCGGTGGCCTGCACGATCGGATAGTCCAGGTACAGCTCCGCGAGGGTTCCCAGCAGGAACCTGGGCCGCTGATCTGCCGGGGCCCCCAGCACGGCAGCAGGATCGTCCACCCCGGTGAGGACCACGGCCGTGGCGAACCCGGCACGGTTGCCACCGAGGATGTCGGTATCTAGACGGTCGCCGACCACCAGTGGTTTGGAGGCCTCGAGTTGCTCCGCGGCAACCTGGAAAAGCAGGGGTTCTGGCTTGCCGGCGATGAGCGGTTCCGCCGAAGTCGCCGAGGATACCGCCCGCACCAGGGCTCCGTTGCCCGGGGCAAGCCCGCGGGCCCGTGGAATGGTCATATCGGTATTCGTGGCCACCCACATCGCCCCCGCGTTCAGCGCATGGGCTGCTTCGGCCAGATCGCACCAGTTCACATCCGGGTCGAACCCCTGGATGACTGCTGCCGGGGATTCCTCGGCAGACTCCGCCAGTGTCATGCCGCGGGACACCACACAATCACGCAGGTAGGCGCTACCCACCACGAGGACCTTGCTCTGGGGAGGAATGCGCTCGGCCAGGAGGTCTGCGCCGGCATCGGCCGAACCGAAGACCGTACCTGCCTCGGCGGGAGCCCCGAGTTGGCGGATATGCCGCGCAACCACTTCAGGGGACCGCGAGGCATTATTGGTGATGTAGGCAAGCTCGACGCCCATACCGGCCAAACGTCCCAATGCCTCGGGGGCACCTTCGATGGCGTTGGGCCCGGTATAGACGACTCCGTCCAGATCCGAAAGAACGGCGTCGAAGCAGGAAATCAACATGACGCGCTCGGCTCCTACTGTTCCGGCTCGGGAGCGCTCGAGGCAGTATCCGACTCGGTGGAGTCGGAGCCGACGCTCGAGGATGCCTCGGCGGCCTTGTCGGAGGTGTCTCCTGCCGCTTCCGGGCTCGTGCCTGCGTGGTTGATGAAGTCCCGTGCACGGGGCTTGTCATCCTCGATGGAGTCCTCGTCGTCACCAAGATCCATGATGTCCGGATCCTGGAATTCGCCGACTCCAAGGGCACGTTCAGCCAGGGAAATCTGTCGACGCCAGAGTTCGGCTTCGCCCTGCTTCCCCACCGCTTCGAGTGCCATCGCATAGGCCTCGAACAGGCGGGGGCTGAAGGAGAACGCCCGGTTGATGTCGAGTTGTGGAATCTGCAGTTCACTCACGGCAGCGTCTCTGTTGCCGAGGTCGGACTGGGCCCCGGCAGCCACGATGGCCATTTCCACACGTCCAGGAGTGTCCAATGTCGTCGCTTCTTCACTGTGGGCCGTCTCCAGCGCCTTCTCCGGCTTACCGAGTCCACGCTCGCAGTCGGCCATGACAGGAAGATGGATGTTGGAGCCGCTGATCCTCCGGAAGGTGCGGAATTCGCGAAGAGCTTCGGCGTAGTTGCCTGCGGTGTAGGCAGTGAGGCCAACGGCTTCGCGCACGACAGCAACACGCCCACCGCGCCGGCTGGCGGCCATGGCGTGCTCATAGGCGATTTCCGGTTCGAAATCTATCAGACGCCCGGCCATCACCAGGTGCTTGGCCACCCAATCAAAGTTCTTTTCGTCGAGGTAGCGCAACTCGGCGCGCGTGATGCGGTCCAGTTCCTTCCCCGTGACATCGGAATCGATCTCGGGAGAGCGCGGGCGGTCGGCCCTGTTGGAGACCCGCAGGTCTGCAGGGTTGTGCGCGGGGCGTTCCCCTTCTTCCAGACCGGGGAAATTGCGCCTGGTGTCGTCACCGCGCTTCAGTTCACGAGGTGGAGCTGACTGATGCCTGTTGTGGGAGCCTCCCTCGGAGCGCTGAGGCTTGCCACGGTAACCGCCATCGCGACGGTCGCTGCCACCGCGGAAGCCACCTTCACGACGATCATTCCCACCACGGTAGCCGCCCTCAGAGCGATCGCTACCGCCACGGTAACCACCCTCACGTCGGTCACTGCCACCGCGGAAGCCACCTTCACGACGATCATTCCCACCGCGGAAGCCACCCTCGGAGCGATCGCTACCGCCACGGTAGCCACCCTCACGACGATCACTGCCACCGCGCGGGCCACCTTCACGACGATCATTCCCACCGCGGAAACCGCCCTCGGAGCGATCACTACCGCCACGGTAGCCACCCTCACGACGATCATTCCCACCGCGGAAGCCACCCTCACGACGATCACTGCCACCGCGCGGGCCACCTTCACGACGATCATTCCCACCGCGGAAACCGCTCTCGCGGCCTGGGCGGTCCTTACCGCCGGCTCCCTTGGACTTATCGTCCCGCGGGCCTCGGAAATTATTGCGTTCGTCAGCCACGGTGGCCGTTCCTCTCTGAGATCCGGCCATGCCGCATCTGGGTTACTGCTCGGGCCCCTCGGAAGTGCCCAAGGGGAAAAGTACTTTAACTCAATCTTAGACGAATCGTCCGTAAGTTTGCCGACGAGGCGGAACTGGCGGCTGCCGGGATACCAACAGGTGCCGTTAACGAGTTGAGGCCCTCAACCAAGGGCTGAGGGCCTCAACTACTAAAATA
>NZ_JBQSWW010000022.1:0-60990 GCF_052377515.1 Arthrobacter sp. AOP36-C1-22
TAGAACCCCACCTTGTCTGCGCCTTTGAGATCGAGTATTTCGCGGGCCTCATCTGGTGTCGCGACCTCAAAATTCAGGGCTTCCAGAATGGTTCGGATACGTGAAACCTGTTCGGCGTTGGACGCTGCCAGCTGGCCTGGTCCGATCCACAGGGAATCTTCCAACCCGACACGGACGTGTGAGCCCATGGCGGCCCCGATAGTGGCCAATGGCATCTGATTTTTACCAGCTCCAAGGATCGACCACTGGTAGTCCTCGCCGAGCAACCTGTCGGCGGTGCGGCGCATGTGCATGAGATCCTCGGGGTGGGCCCCGATACCTCCCAGCAAGCCGAAGACCGACTGGACAAATAGGGGGCCACGCGCCAGCCCTCGCCCATGGAAGTGAGCCAGGTTATTAAGGTGAGAGATGTCGTAGCACTCGAACTCGAAGCGCGTGTCATTTGAGCTGCCGATGCCGAGGATTGTCTCGATGTCCGCAAACGTATTCTTGAAGACAAGATCTCTGGACTTCTCCAGAGACTCACGCTCCCACTCGTGGTCGAAATCAGCGTATCGGTCCAGCATCGGGTAGAGCCCGAAGTTCATGGATCCCATGTTCAGTGATGCCAATTCTGGCTTGAAAGTAGCAACCGGGAGCATTCGCTCCTCGACAGTCATATGGGGGGAGCCACCAGTCGTGATGTTGATGATCGCGCCCGTGTTGGCCTTGAGTTTTTCAAGAATTGGCTCAAAGTGCTTCGGATCTTGGGAAGGGCGCCCATCCTTGGGATCCCGGGCGTGCATGTGGACGACCGCGGCGCCGGCTTGCGCGGCTCCGATCGCCGCGTCTGCGATCTCGTCTGGTGTAACGGGCAGATGTGGGGACATGGTCGGCGTGTGGATGGCGCCAGTGACGGCGGAGGTGATGATGACTTTTTTCTTGGAGGCCATGTTAATTCCTTTGGTGGTACTCGAGAGTGTTGCCGTAAGAAGAGGGTCTGGGGCTAGTAGAGCTTCTCTGTATTGCCGTCGACAGCCATCGCCTGACCATTGACACTTCGGGCGAGATCACTGCCCAAAAACACTGCCATGTTTGCAATATCAGTTGCCTCAACAAGTCGGTTCAAAGATGACTGGCCGAGATAGAGGTCAGTGACTTCAGCCAATGGTCGCTTCAACATCTTTGCCTTGGCTTCAATGACTGCATCGATGCGGGGGCCGTCGACGGCCCCTGGGCATATGGCGTTGACACGTATGCCATCGCCACCGAGTTCGATGGCCAACGTTTTAGTTAGCCCGACGACTGCCCATTTGGAGGCGGAGTAGGGGCTGCGGCCCGCCATGCCCAGTCGTCCGGCGGCGGAGGAGAGGTTGACGATTGCCGCGTCTGTGGAGAGTCGGAGGAACGGCAGCGCATATTTGATGCAGTAGAACTGCCCGTGGACGTTAACGTCGAACGTTGCTTTCCAATCCGCTGCTTCTAAGGTTTCAATCGAGCCAGTAGGGCCAGCGATCCCCGCGTTATTGACCAAAATATCCAGTCCGCCGAGGTCAGTGGCAACGGTGTCCATAAGGGATCGAACTTGGTCCTCATTGGAGACATCGCTGACCGCTGCGGAAAAGCCGGAGGCACGTGCTGAATCCACAGCTGCGGGGTTGATGTCTGTTACGAATACTTTGGCGCCCAGATCTTGAAAGCGAGTGGCGATCGTTAGACCGATGCCTGCGGCCCCGGCTGTGACGAGAACCTTGCGGCCGGCGTAGTTTAGTCCGGTGTAATCCACGGGTACTGCTCCTTTTGGTGGTGAAGAATATTTGCAAACGCTGATGCTCAGGTGTGAATCCGAGGCTTTCGTCCGATGTTGGGCGGTCTAATTTGCTGAAAGTCAGTGCCTAGTGGCCAGAGACTGTGGCGAGGGCAGGATCTTCGGTGCCTCGCTTTAGCCAGCGCGTGAGGACAGCACCGATGACGCACATTGCGACGATGAACCAAAGGCCCGCGAACTTGGAACCGGTGGCGTCTTCCAGGAATCCCATGACGTATGGTCCGAGGAATCCCCCGAACAGTCCCACTGTGTTCACGAAGGCAATGCCACCTGCTAGCGCAGCCCCGGACAGACGTGTGGCCGGGTAGGTGAAGAGGATGGGCTGCAACGCGAAGAAGTTGAACGCCGCGAGGCAGAATCCGATGAGACCCAGCACAGGACCGCCAATTGCGCCGAGAGTGAATCCGGCCACGATACCAACCATTGTGCATGTGGCGATCAGTCGTGAGCGGCTGGCGTTGGTCGCCAAGCGGGGAAGCAGTAACGCGCCGGCTGCAGAGAAAATCCACGGGATAGAAGTAAGTAGACCGATTTGGATCGTGCTTAGTTCGCCATAAGTCCCGATGATTGAGGGAAGGAAGAAACTCAATGCGTACACAGCGATTTGATGGGCGAAGTAGATAGCCACAACTAGAAGAATCTGCTTGTCTTTCAGCACGTGGATCAGTTTTGAGTTCCCTGCTGCCTCGGCCCCCGATTTCTCCTCAGCGGCGATGCGAGCCTCTAGGTCCTCTGCCTCGGCCCTAGAGAGGAACTTTGCGTCGGTCGGTTTGTTGGGCAAGAACTTCCAAATTACGAATGCTAGAGCGCAGGCAGGCAACCCTTCGACGATGAACATCCATTGCCAGCCGTGAAGACCACCTAGACCGTCCAGCGTAAGTAGCACGCCACCGAGTGGAGCACCGATGATGTTAGCCAACGAGACTCCGAGCAGGAACATGCCGTTAGCTTTGGCGCGATCATTCGCGATGAACCATTGGGTCAAGAAGTAGATGACTCCAGGAAAGAGGCCAGCCTCAGCGACTCCGAGGAGCATTCGTAATATGTAGAAAGACCATTCCCCTTGGACGAGAGCCATGCAAGCAGACAGAATGCCCCACGTGATCATGATGCGCATGATCCAAAAGCGAGCTCCGACCTTGTGCATAATCAGGTTAGAAGGGATTTCTGATAGGGCGTAGGTCAGAAAGAACAAGCCGGCGCCGACGCCGTAAGCCGTGGCGGAGATGCCGAGATCGATCTCCATGCGGTCCTTGGCCATGCCAATGTTGGTGCGGTCTAGGAATGCCATTACATAGGCGGCAATCAGTAGAGGCATGACACGCCGGAAAATGAGTTTGTTGACGACATGCTGTGGTCTCATTGCCATCGCGTTCGTATGAGTGGACATGGCTACCTTTGCGTGGTGTTGGGTATGGAAAAGGTGGTGTTGCCGTGAGGAGTGTGAAACAAACCGTTAATGCAGAGAAGCGATACTCTTTGGGCAACCGCAAGTCGCACCTATGTGAATGGAGTGATCGCAGACTGTATGCGCATATGTGGTGCGCGGACTGGTGATTTGGTTGAGGAGTAGCTCGAAGGAACGCTCGGCCATCTGTTGGACCGGCTGAACGATCGTGGTCAGATCAATGAGGCGAGACCGGCTGTGAGGTAATCCATCACTCCCGGCGACGGCAACATCGCCTGGAATGGTCAGACCCAATGAAAGAGCGTGCTCCATAATGCCGATGGCAATCTCGTCGGAGCCGCAGACGATTGCCTCCGGAGGTTGTGGGGAGCCGAATAGTTTTTCGGCGGCTACTACACCGCCGTCGGAATTAAGTCGTGTGCTGATTTTTCGTTGACCAGTGATGGGAATTCCGGCTGCGGCGGCGGTTCGGACAAATGCTTGCTCTCGTGCCAATGAGGCAGTGGAAAACCTTGGGCCGATGACCGTTGCGATCTCTGTGTATCCGTGGGAAAGGACATGAGTCATGAGGGCCGAGGCGGCAGCGTCGTCGTCGATGCCGACAAAGTCCCCAGGAATATGGTCGGAACGACGAGATAGATAGACGTAGGGGATGCGTTTCTGTCGCAACGTCCTCAGAGCCCTAGAGTCCTCCCTCAGAGCTGCTGCGATGATGACACCATCCACGTTTCTGGCCGCTAATGTAGAGGCGACCTGAGCTAGGGACTCGGCGTCGTCCTGGGTGGTGGCTACGAAGACCTCGAAACCTTTGGAGGCCGTTGCATCAATGATGTGTTGTGCCCACCCGGTGTACATCTGGTTGACGATGTTGGGCAGAATCAATCCCACGACGCGGGTCAATAGCGGGTCGGGAAGACGCCCATGACGTATTGGTCGGTAACCTAATTCGTTGGCTACCTTGACGATGTGGCGACGTGTTTCGGTCGAGACGCCCGGCTGCCCATTCATCACGTAGCTCACTGTTGCTGCTGAGACCCCACAAGCGCGAGCAACGGCGGCGGCAGAAGTCTTAGCCGGGCGTGGCGCGCTTTCGTCATATGAGAGCTTCATCGCGGATGGGCTATCTGTCATGCCGGCTTCCTTCGGTGTGGACCTTGATGGTGTGTTTAGCGCTACTTGACGTTGTGATTTCTATTACAGAACGAGGCTGGGGCGTTAAGCAACGTTAAGTTGAAAAACTCAAAAGTACTGAAGAACTAGTGTTTCGACAAAGACAACGGCGCTTCGCTGTGGGAAGTGATCTTCGAGGTCATCGGGGCCTTCATCCCCATCCTGGGTGCCACGGTCACCGGGATCCTGGCCTCCGTCGTCGCACTTTTGGGTGTCGGCCCGGTGGCGGCAGTGATCGTCCTGGTGGTGGTGGTCGTGGTGAACCAGCTCGAAGGCAATCTGCTGCAGCCGGTGGTGATGGGCCGCACGCTCCAGATCCACCCGTTGGTGGTCCTGCTCGCGCTGGCCACCGGCGCCGTGGTCGCCGGGGTTCTCGGGGCCATCCTCGCGGTCCCGTTCACGGCAGCAGCCTGGGCCGCCCTGCAGGTGTGGGCCGGGGTTCCGGCGGACCGCGCCGACGGGAGCCGATCGGTAGCTTCCTAGGCTGCGGCCCCGGTTTCGACCAGGAGCACACCCCCGATGATCAGGATGATGCCGCAGGTCATGACCCAGTTCAGCGGTTCACCGAAGAGGACCTTGCTGGCCAGAGCGGTCAACGCCACCCCCACGGCGGCCCAGATCCCGTAGGCGACGCCGAGGGCCAGCCCGGTCTGCAGTGCCAGGGCCAGGCAGGAGAAGGCGACGAGGTAGCCGACGGCGACGGCACCGTACCAACGGCGACTCCCGGACGTGGCCATGCGCAAGGACAAGGTGCCGGCGACTTCACTGACGATGGCCGCACCCAACAGGACCCAGCCGATCATGCTGGAGTCCCTTGCTGTTCATGTGCACGCTCCGCGGCGCGTTGGGAACCGAGTTCGATGGTCAGCACCCCGGCAATGATCAGCCCCATCCCGGCGAGCATGGTGGCCGTCAATGGTTCGCCGAAGATGATTGCCGACAGTGCAGCAGTCAGGGCGACACCGCTGGCACCCCAGATGCCGTAGGCCACGCCCAAGGGCATCCCTTCGCGCAGGACGGCGGCGAGGAAGACGAAGGCCACCACGAATCCGACGGCGGTGAGGAAATACCAGCCGGGGTGTTCGACGGCGGCCTTCAGTGACACCGAGCCGGTGACCTCGGTGAGGATGGCCCCGGTCAACAGAAGCCACTTCTTCATGGCTGGTCCTCCAACAGTGAGACGGCGGCGGTGCGGATGGTCTCCAGCTCGTCCTGCGCTGGGGGCAGGATGTCGGTGGCGCTGGCGAACCAGATGCCGTCGGCCAACAGCCTGACCGCTGCCAACCGTCCGCGCAGGGCCGCCGATGCGCCGTCGGGCACGGCGAACCACGGGCCGAAGCGTTCACTCCACCGTTCGGTCAGCGGGTCGCGTAGTCGCGGATCGGTGAGCATCACCAGATCGGAGGCGTCGAAGTTCCGCTCCAGTGTCCATTCCAGATAGGCCGTGACCCGGTCGGTGGCCGTGGCCTGTTCCGGGGTATCTCCCAGACGGGCCGAAAGTTCGACGACCCATTGATCGATCACCGCGTCGACCAGCCCGAGCATGAGCGCTTCCTTGGTCCGGAAGTGGTACATCAGCCCGGGTTTGGTCAGCCCAGCCTCGCGGGCCGCCGATTCCAGGGAGACCGTGTCCCCCTGGCGTAGCAGGCGCAGGGAGGAATCGATGATCTGGTCGCGGGTATCGGCACTCATGCCCTTACTTTACCAACCGGAAGGTTGGTTCGTCATGCCGGGGTGGGTGACGCCGGATCCTCGTCGGCCGCGTCCGAGGGCGTCTCGGGGGCTTCCGGTGGGGGAGCGGGTTGGGTTTGTTCGCGCAGGTAGCGCAGGACGACGACTGCAACGGCGGTCACCGGCACGGCGAGGAAGGCCCCGATGATGCCGAAGAGAGTGAAGCCGAGTGTGACGGCCCCGATGACGACGGCCGGATGCAGATGCAGGGCCTTGCCCACGATGTAGGGCTGCAGCAGGTTCGCCTCGAGCTGCTGGACCGCCAGCACCACCACCAGGGTCGCCAGTGCGGTGGCCCAGCCGTGCGCCAGCAGAGCCACCAGGGTGGCCAGCAGGCCGGTGGAGACGGCGCCGATCACGGGGATGAATCCGGCGAAGAAGATCAGCAGCGCCAGCGGGAAGGCCAGCGGGACGTCCAGCAGCCACAGGCCCAACCCGATGAAGACGGCGTCGACCAGGGCCACGATGATCTGCGTCTTCAGGTAGGCGGACAGGGCCTGCCAGGCCTGTTCGCCCAGACGTCCGGCATGGACGTGGGTCTCCGGCGAGGTCCAGTGGAACACCCAGGGCAGGAAGCGCTCGCCGTCCTTGAGGCAGAAGAAGGTCAGCACCAGGGTCAGCAGCAGCACGACGATGAGGCTGGTCACCGATCCCAGACCCGAGGCGATGCCGAACAGGATGTCCTGCCAGCGGCCGCCCACCCAGCCCAGGATGTCCTCCAGGTTCTGCTGCAGGTCCACCCCGCTCAGATCCAGCGGCAAATCGCGCAGTTGCGTGGTGAAGCTGGTGAGGTTCTCCTGGGCGAGTGCGCCCAGGCGGCGGGTCCCTGAACCGAGGGCGGGGATGGCCGCCCAGATGACGCCCGCCACGACGGCCAACAACACCAGCAACGACAGCAGGGCGGCCAGCGCGCGGGGCATTGCCCGGTGGAGTCCCCGGCATAGCGGCCACAACAACGAGGACAGCAGCAGGGCCAGCAACAAAGGGAAGACCACCGCCCATAAGGTGCGCAGCAGCAGCCACAACACCACCAACCCGACGACCAGCACCAGGGACTTGGCGGTCCAGCGACTGGCCGTGGTGAGGCCGCGGGCCAATGAGCGGGGCGGGGCCTCGCTCATGAGCCGGCCCCCGGCAGGTCCAGGGATGCGGCGAAACGTTCCTTCTCGAGGCCGGTTTTCGGCATCACACCCCTCCTTGGAGTCGACGGGTCAGGGCCCAGTCTCACACCCCCTGCGGGGGATCACAACGACCGTGGGCCTCCAGACAGATGTGTCGGCTAGCGATCGAGGAAGTCCAGCAGCGCGGAGTTGAATTCCCCGGCGTGGGACACGATGAGTCCGTGGGGTGCTCCCTCGATGACGACGAGCTCGCTGTGGCCGATGGCTTCGTGGGTGCGCTGGCCAGAGCCTTCGAAGGGTACGACGCCGTCGCTATCGCCGTGGATCACGAGTGTAGGCACCGTGATGCTGGGCAGGTCCTCGCGGAAGTCGGTGGTGCCGAAGGCATCCATGCAGGCCACTGCGGCCGCCTCGTTGGACCGGCAGGACACGGCGATGGTTTCCTTCAGCTGGTCCTCGCTGACGCACAACTGGTCCCCGGCCGAGTAGAAGCCGGGGGTGAACCCCTCGAAGAAGGCGTTGCGGTCCGCTGTCAGTTGGGACTTCATCTCGTTGGCTTGCGCCTCCTCCAGCGGACCGTCCGGGTTCCCGTCGGTCTTGAGCAGGAAGGGCGGCACCCCCGCGGCGAAGATGATCGAGTGGAGGCGTTGCTCGCCGTGGGCCGAGACGTAGCGGGCGACCTCGCCGCCACCCATGGAGAACCCGACGAGGGTGACGTCCTTGAGGTCAAGCCCCTCCAGTAGTGCCGCGACGTCGGCGGCCAGCGCGTCGTAGTCGTAGCGTGCGGCCGGCTCGGAGGCGCCGAAGCCCCGGCGGTCATAGGTGATGACGCGATGGCCCTTCTCGGCCAGGGGGCCCGCCTGGTTGGCCCAGGAGGTGCCATCGAGCGGCCAGCCGTGGATCAGGACGACTGGACGGCCTTCGCCCGCCGTGTCCTCGTAGTTCAGCGTGTTTCCGTCGGCTCCGGTGATCTGTGGCATGGAAATCATCCTCTTCCTGGTCGGATGGGCGGGGTGGCATCCCCTTCCAGCCAACGTACGCATAAGCTCCCGGTGAAGTACAGGAGCCCTGTTCGTCCCCTCCACAGGCGCCGTGCCGGTGATGGCTGTGCACAGGCGGGATCCCGTCGGGATGGGGTCGGAGGAAGAAAACTAAACTCGAATACATGTTCGAGTATGAGGTAGGAGAAAATGCCGGCGGAGCCCCGGGCTCCCCCGGGGTGTCCGACGCCGCGGCGGTTGCGGAGCCCGCGCTCGCCCGGATCGAGGCGGTGAGGGTGGCCCTGGCGCTCGGGGGAACCCGGCTGGGCGAAGCGGGTCTGGTGGATCTGCTTTCCGGGTTGGAAGCGGTGAAGTCGGCTGCCGGTGCCTATCAGGCACGGGTGGCCGTGGCCCTGCGTGAGCGGGTGGTCAGACGCGAAGCGGCCGCCGGTGTCGACCCCGAAAAGCGTGGGCAGGGGGTCGGTGCGCAGGTGGCATTGGCCCGGCGCGAGTCCCCGCATGAGGGCTCCCGGCTCCTGGGCTTCGCCCGGGCCATGGTGGATGAAATGCCCCATACCCATGAGGCGTTCCGCGCCGGGGAGATCAGCGAGTGGCGCGCCACGTTGCTGGTGGGTGAGACCGCCTGCCTGGAGTTGGACGACCGGAAGAAGGTCGATGCGGCCTTGATGGCCGATCCGCGCACCATCGAGGGGGTCGGAAATCGGAAGCTGAAGGCCATGGCCCGGCATCTGGCCGAGCAGGCCAGCCCGGAGGCGGCGGTCGAACGCGCCCGCCGGGCCGTGGGGGACCGGCATGTGAGCCTACGTCCGGCCCCGGATACCATGGCCATCCTGACCGGGTCCCTGCCCGTGGGCCAGGGGGTTGCGGTGCTGAAGGCACTGACCCGGGCCGCGGATCTCGCGACGGCAACCGGGGATGCGCGCAGTCGCGGCCAGGTCATGGCCGACACGTTGGTGGAACGGGTCACCGGGCAGCAGCGGGCCGAGGGTATGCGCGTGGAGCTCCAGCTGGTGATGACGGACCGGACGCTGTTCCAGGGCGATGCGGAACCGGCACACCTGCAGGGCTATGGGGTCGTTCCGGCGCAGGTCGCCCGGGACATGATCCGCGAAGCGACTCGGGCTGCCCGTCTGTCGACAGCGACACCCCAGGAACCCACCGACGGGCAAGAGTCCAACGCGCCGCCCGGGCCCGACTCCCTGGCCTGGATCCGACGGCTCTATACGGCGCCTGCCACGGGGGAACTCGTGGGCCTGGATTCGCGGGCCAGACTGTTCCCGCGCGGCTTGCGGCGCTTCATTGAAGTACGGGACCAGACCTGCACCCGCCCGTGGTGCGATGCTCCCATCCGGCATATGGATCACATCCTGGCCTGGGCCGGAGGCGGGGCGACCGTCGCGGAAAACGGGCAGGGAACCTGTGTCCGCTGCAACCACACGAAGGAAGCGCTGAACTGGCACTCCCGCAAGGTCGCCGGAGCCCGGCACACGGTGGAAACCACAACGCCGACAGGACACGTCTACCGCTCGCAAGCACCAGCACTCCCCGGAACCGCCGACTGAGGCGACAGCAACCGCGGCACGCGAAAAGCGGCGGGCCGCCCGCGGCACCGTAGTCTGGTCCGCGTGAATCGATCCTTTACCCTCCTGGTCAACCGGGCTGCCGGCAGCGGCGACCCTCTGGCCGCGGCCGCCCGCGTGGAGCGGATCCTACGCGAGTCCGGGGCCCGGGTCGAAACCGTGGCCCCCTCGGGGCCGGCGGAGGGCAAAAGAGCCCTTGCCCAGGCCGTCATCCGCGGCGATGTGGTGGTCGCTGTCGGAGGTGACGGGACCGTCTCGGCGCTCGCCGGAGAAGTGGCCCGGCTCGGCGGGATCCTGGGGGTCATCCCCGCCGGACGGGGCAACGACTTCGCCAGGATGCTGGGATTGCCCACGGATCCTCACGCCGTGGCAACCATCCTGCTCGACGAGGAACCCGCGGAAACCGACCTCATCACCACCACCGCCCCCGACGGCACCTCACGAGTGGTGGCGGGTTCGATCTACGCAGGCATCGACGCAGTGGTCGCCGACCGGGTCGCCCGCGGGCACTGGCTGCCACGGTCGTGGCAGTATCCGCTGAACGGCCTGTACGCCTTGGCCACGTTCCGTCCCACCCGGTTGACCGTGGGCATCGACGGGACCGAGCGGATCTTCAAAGCGGCCTGCGTGGCCGTTGCCAATTCGGCCTACTACGGCTCGGGTATGCGCATTGCCCCGGAAGCCAGCATCGACGATGGACTCTTGGACATCGTGGTGATTGAGGCCTTCGGCCGGCTGGACATGATCCGTGCCTTGCCGAAGGTCTACGGAGGTACCCACGTCGACTTGCCCACGGTGCACACCTTCCGCGGCAGATCCATCACACTCTCGGCCGAGCCGGCGATTCTTTACGGGGGCGATGGCGAAACCGAGGGAATGGTCGGCAGCGGGGCGGTACTGATCGACGTTGTGCCTGCTGCCGTCCAGATTCTGCGCTAAGGCGGTACCTGCAGGGTTGCCTTGGTCACGGTTCGACATCTGGCGGCCTTGCCTCCCCTGCCGGGCGGGTCGAGACTGTACCTTGGGGCTTAAGACAGGTTCTTGGATGAATTCTGTCGCCTGCGAGAACGTATCAACAACTGGGGAGGGCGTCGGCCATGGTCTTTACGATCGTCATGAACATTCTTGGTCTAGCAATGGTCGCGGGGGTGGTGTCCGCGGTGATCAAAAAAGATCGGAACGCCAACGCCAACGCCATCGACGCCGAGTTCGATGATCTCTCCGAAGACCACAGCACGACGCCGGGGCGCGGTTTCTAGGTAGTCTGCTTCCAGATGGCCCGCCCGGCGACGTGCCGGATGCGGTCCTGGCTGCGGTGGCCCTAGCATGGCAGTCGTGAGCATCGAATCGGCCCTGCTGTCCTTCGCCGTCGTGGCCGCCCTGTTGACCATCATCCCGGGGCTGGACACCGTGCTGGTGCTGCGCGCTTCGATCAGCCAAGGACGCCGCCATGGCTACGCGACCGCGTTGGGCGTCAACTCGGGTGCCATGCTCTGGGGCATTGCCGCTGCCGTCGGGGCATCGGCCTTGCTGGCCGCCTCCGAAACGGCGTTCACGATCCTCAAACTGGTCGGTGCCCTGTATATGGCCTGGCTGGGCGCGACCATGCTCTGGCGTTCGCTGGGTCGCACCCCACCCACGGTCGTTGCCGATCAACCCGTCGCGCGGGCCAGCCGAGGGCTGCTGTTCTCCTGGGCCAAGGGTGCGGGCACGAACCTGCTCAACCCCAAGGTCGGGGTCTTCTACATCGCGATGATCCCGCAGTTCATCCCCGCAGGAACCTCGACACTGCTCATGGGCATTGCGCTGGCCGGGGTGCACAACCTGTTGGCGCTGATCTGGTTCTCGCTGCTCATCAACGGAACCCATCTGGCCCGGGGAACCTTCCAGAAGCCGGGCTTCATCCGCTGGACCGACCGCGGCGCGGGAGTCGCACTGCTGGGGTTCGGGGCCTCGCTGGCGGTGAATAGCAGATAGTCCTGCGTTTGGCCTGCGGCCGGGGTCAGTCCCGGTCGGAGAGCCGGGCCGCGGTCACGGCACCGGTCGTGTAGGTCAGTGTGGCCACCAGAACCAACACCAGCGGGGCCGTCCAGCCCCCGGTGAGGGTGTTTAGCCAGCCGGCCAACGGCGGGGCTGCGGTCGCCGCGAGATAACCGCCACCCTGGATGCGGGCCGAGACCGAGGCCGCTTCGGCGTCGGAATGCGAGATGCGGGGGATGACGGAGAAGATCACGGTGAACCCGCCGCCCTGGGCGATGCCGCCGATGATCGACCAGAGCACGAAGGCCTGCGGGGCGATCAACAGCCCCACCGGCAGGGTGATCCAGAAGACCGCCACGACGATCGCCGCCACCGACAGTCGGGTGCGGTTCGCCAGCAACGGGACCCCGAAGGCGCCGAGGATCGCGGCGACCTGGAACAGCGAGGCCGACGCTCCCGAGGCCGCCGGGGCCAGGTCGCGGGTTTCGGTGAGCAGCAACGGCAGCCACGCCGTGGTGGCGTAGTAGGCCGCCGACTGCCCGCAGAACGCGAAGACTAGCAGCGCCACGATGCGCTGGGTGTGGGCCCGCTGTTCCGGGGTGCGGGCCGGGGCCGCCGCCGGGCCAGTCGTCTTGCTCGCCATGCCGGAGGAAACCGGGGCCCCCGGGGCGTTGCGCCGTCGCAGGACCCAATAGATGAGTCCGACGGCGGTGACGATCGACCAGGCGGCGATCGCCCACCTCCAGCCGGCCACCCCGGCCAACGGTGCGGTGCCCAGCAGGGTCGCCATCGAGCCGACATTCATCGTGGCCGAATAGGCGGCCGTCGCCGAGGAGACCTTATTCCAGGGGACGTCCCGGCGGATCAGCACCGGGACAGCGATATTGCCCAGCGTCATGGCGGCGCCGATGACCGCGGTGCCGCCGAGCACCACCAGGGCCGGCCCCGAGGAGCGGATGAGCGTGCCGGCCATGATCCCGGCCAGGCAGAGCACGATCGTGGTTTCGGGGCCGAAACGGCGGATCACCCGCGACGCCAGCGGGGTGGCCAACGCGAAGAGGAGCACCGGCAGGCCGGTCAGCAGGCCCGCCCCGGCGGCACTGAGCCCGGTGCCTTCGCGGATGTCGGCGATCACCGCGGTGGGGGCGATGATCGGGGCGCGCAGACTCAACGCGACCATGACGATCCCGGCGATCACCCACGGCAGGGCGGGGCGGACCGCGGCCGGCCGGCTCATCCGGTGGCCTCGGAGTGGAAACGGTCCGAGGTGGCGAAAAGGGCGCCGGCAGCCAGCAGGGAACATCCGAGCAGGACGAATCCGAGGGGCACGGCGCTGGTTGAACCGCCGAGACCACCCAAGGGGGAGACGATCGCCCCGAGCGTGAACTGGGCCCCGCCAAGCCAGGCGGAACCGCTGCCGGAGACGTGCCTGACCTCGGCCAAGGCCAGCGAGGTGGTGTTGCCCATGACGAACCCGATGCTGCAGGTGGTGGCGAAGATCAATACCGCCAGGGTCCAGCCCGGGGCCCCGAACAGGGCGCAGAGGGTGAAGGCCACGGCCACGGCCACCAGGGTGGTCACCGCCACGGTGACGGTGTTGCGCAATGGGATCCGGGTGGCCAGCCGGGCGGAAACCAGGCCGGTGCTCATCATGCCCAGGGCGTTGGCCCCGAAGAGCAGCGCGAAGGTTCCGGGACTCAGGCCCAGGACCCCCTGGTAGAGGAAGGGAGAGGCGGAGATGTAGCCCATGAGGATCCCGAAGGCCGCCCCGAACAACACGATGTAGCCCACGAACCGGCGATGTCGGATCGCCACCGCCAGCCCGCCGAACAGCGGTCCGGTGCGGCGATGGGAGACCGGCAGTGTCTCGCGGACCTGCCAGAGGGCGCCGAGCAGCATCACCACCGACATCGCGGTGATCGCCCACAACACGGCCCGCCAGCCCGAGGTGATGAAGATCAGGCTGCCCACGGACGGGGCCACCGCCGGGGCGACGCCGCTGATGGTCATCATGATGGAGAACAGCCGGGCGGCCTGGCCTCCCACGGCCCGGTCGGAGATGACGGCGCGGGAGAGGACGACGCCGGCTGCCGCACTGAGGCCTTGGAGGAATCTGAACGCGGTGAGGGTCTCGATCGTGGGCGCCAGTGCGACCGCGACCGAGGACAGGACGAAGACCGAGGAGCCGATGAGTAGCGGCCGGACCCGCCCGAACCGGTCCGAGAGCGGTCCGAAGAGTAGTTGGCCGCCTCCCATGCCCAGCAGGAAACCGGTCAGGGTCAGCTGGACGGACGAGGCGTTGACCCCGAACTCGCGGGCCATTGCGGGGAAGGCCGGCAGATAGAGGTCGGTGGCGACCGGACCGGCCATCGACAGCAGCGCCAATGCGGTGAGCAGCAGGGCCGGGAACCTGAACGCGTGGCCGTGATCTGCGGCGGAACGGCTCTCGGGCATGGGCTGATGCTATCGCCGCTGCGGGCGGGCGGGGGAACGTGGACTGCTTATGACGGGGTGTTCCTGGCCACGCAGGGCAGCAGCCCCGTCAGGGAACCGAAGAGCCCGATCATTATTTACTGTCTTCTCGACAGTAAAGATGATATTGTGTCCTCAAGACATCAAAGAAGGCCACTGCTGCAGGCAGCGACCGGGAAGTAGGAAACGGACATGCTTTTCGAAGACAAAGTGGCACTGGTGACGGCAGCCGGCGCGGGAATTGGCAAGGCCATTGCGGTCCGCCTGGCCGCCGAGGGCGCCGCGGTCGTCGTTTCGGATATCAATGACGAGGCCGGTGAAGCGGTGGTCGCCGAAATCGTCGAAGCCGGTGGACGGGCCGCCTACCAGCGGGCCAACGTCGCCGATCCGGAGGAAGTCGCCGGACTGGTCGACTTCGCCGTGAAGACCTTCGGTGGACTCCACCTCGCCGTGAACAACGCGGGCGTCGGCGTCATGCCACGCCGGATCGAGGAGACCGAGAACTCGGACTTCGACCGTGTCATGTCGGTGACGCTGCGCGGGACCTTCCTGGCGCTGAAATCCCAGATCGGATACTTCCGTTCCCAGGGGAGTGGCTCCATCGTGAACGTCGCCTCGATCGCCGGAGTGCAGTCCACGCCCATGCTGACCCCCTACGGCGCCTCCAAGCACGGAGTGGTCACCCTGACCCGGAGCGTCGCCATGGAGAATGCGCCCGAGGGCATCCGGGTCAACGCCGTGGCCCCCGGGGCCATCGAAACCGCCTCGCTGGCCTCCTTGCCGGCTGAGGCCAAGGCCGAGCACAGCTCCAAGATCCCGATGAAGCGCCTGGGACAGCCGGCGGAGATCGCCAACGCCGTGGCCTGGCTGCTCAGCGACGAAGCCAGCTTCGTGACCGGCGTCGTGCTCCCCGTCGATGGGGGAACCGTCCATGACGACTAACGAGACGGACTACCGGCCAGCACTGATTGCCGCCCTGACCCGCATCCTGGGCGAATGGACGGCGCCGGGATTCCTTACAGGGGTCGCCGCCCGTGAAGGAGTCCATCTGGACCCGCCGGCGATCGTCATGGTCACCGTGATCGCCCAGAAGGGCCCCCAACGCCCCTCGGCGCTCGCCGCCCACCTGGTGACCGGCCCCTCCAACATCAGCAAGATCATCCGGCGCCTCTCCGAGGCCGGGCTGGTCGTCAGGGCCACCGACCCCGAGGATGCCCGGGCTCAGCGAGTGCAGCTGACGCCCGCAGGAGAGCACGTCGCCGGGGCTTTCGTGAAAGCAGGAGACGGGATGGTCGACGAATTACTTGAAGGATGGAGCGAAACCGACCGGCGGACGTTCGTGACCTTGCTCGAACGTTTTGCCGTCGCCTCAACATCCTTCGCAGGAACGCTCGGAACCACCGAACCACCCACCACAGGAGGAACACCATGAGCCGTACCTATGCCATCACCGGAGCCGGATCGGGCATCGGAGCCGCCACCGCGCAATTGCTGCGCGAACGCGGGGAAATCGTCATCGGCGTGGACCTGAAGGGGGCAGAGATCGATGCCGATCTGAGCACCCCCGAGGGCCGCAGCTCGGGCGTCGAACGCGCCATAGACCTGGCCGAAGGCCGCATCGACGCCGTCATCGCCTGCGCCGGGATCTCCATGCCCAAACCGCTCACCGTGAAGGTCAACTACTTCGGGGTTACCGAGTTCCTCGATCAGCTGGCACCGACCCTGGCCAACAGCGATTCCCCCCGAGCCGTCGTCGTCAGCTCCATGGCCTCGCTGCAGCCCAATTCCCCCGAGCTGGTCGACGCGTTGCTCGCCGGGGACGAGGACCGCGCGGTGGAGATCGGCACCGCACTGGCCGAGGCCGGCCCCGAGCAGGGCTACCTGAACTACCCCTCCAGCAAGCGGGCCCTCTCCCGCTGGGTGCGTCGGGCCTGCATCACCGAGCGGTACGCCGGCGCCGGCATCCCGTTGAATGCGATCGCACCGGGCACCGTGATCTCCCCGATGACCACTGAGCTGCTCTCCACCCCCGAAGGCCGGGCCATGGTGGATCAGCACGTGCCGATGCCGTTGAATTACCACTCGGAATCGATCGTGCTGGCCCGGCTGCTGGCCTGGTTGACGAGCGTGGAAAATACGCACGTCACCGGTCAGACGATCTACGCCGATGGCGGCGCAGACGCCTCGCTGCGCGGAGACGATATCTGGAGCTAGCCTCTTCCGGTCCACCACGACGCCTCCGACGCCCCCGCTCCCACGGGCCGCCGGAGGCGTCGTGCGTGGTCGGGTGAGGGGTGTGGCCAGGAGGCCGATTGGGTCCAACCGACGAAAAAATGCTAACGTATAGGTTTGCCATTTTCCGGGAGCAATCCCGGGGAACCCCTTCCTGACCCGGGTGGCCGGACTGTGCCGCAGTCCGCGTGCCGAACGCGCACCATGGCGCGGGTCTCCAAGAACTTTATTCGGTAGTCGCTTCGCACCCGGCTGCGTTCAATCAGCTAAGTGAGACACACATGACTGAGCCCACCCCCCTGACCACCCCCGAGGCTGATGCGCCTCCCTCCGCTTTGGCTGCGGGGCTTGACCGCAAGGTCGCCGGCATCAGCATCGGCATCGTCGTCCTCTTCGTCGCGGCAAGCCTCGGATTCCCCGACTGGACCGCCAACGTCATCAACTCCGGTTTCAGCGGTGCCGCCAAATGGTTCGGCGCCTACTGGCAGTACCTGCTGCTGATCACCTTCTTCGTGGCGATCATCCTGGCCTTCACCCCCTACGCGAAGGCACGGCTGAGCACCGGGAAACCGGAATTCACCCGGTTCAAATGGGTCTCCATGATCATGTGCACCCTGCTGGCCGGCGGTGGCGTGTTCTGGGCCGCGGCCGAGCCGATCGCCCACTACATCGCCTCCCCGCCCTACTACGGGGACAGCCTCGAATCCGAGAGCGACCAGGCCAGCGCGGCCCTGGCGCAGAGCTTCGTGGACTGGGGCTTCCTGGCCTGGGCCATCCTGGGCACCCTGGGCGCCATCGTGATCACCCACGCCCACTCCAAGGGCATGCCGCTGCGCCCGCGTACGCTGCTCTACCCGATCATGGGCAAGAAGGTCCTCCACAGCTGGATCGGCACCGTCGCCGACGTCGTGGCGATCATCGCCGTCGTCGCCGGCACCGTGGGACCGGTCGGGTTCCTGGGCCTGCAGGTCTCCTACGGGCTAGCCGAAATGACCGGGATCCCCAACAACTACGCCACCCAGCTGATCGTCATCGCCGTGTTGACCGGCATCGCGGCGCTTTCGGTGTCCTCCGGGCTGAACAAGGGCATCCAGATCCTCAGCAGGGCCAACGTCTGGCTGGCGATCGCCCTGATGGCCGCCGTGGTCGTCCTCGGCTCGGCCGGCTACGTCTTCAAGGCCTTCCTGGGCGGCTTCGGCACCTACATCGGCAACTTCGTGGGCATGTCCGTCTACCAGGGAGACCCGACCTGGCTCTCGGGGTGGACGGTCTTCTTCTTCGGCTGGTTCCTGGGCTACGGGCCGCTGATGGCCATCTTCGTGGCCCGGATCTCCCGCGGCCGGACCATCCGCGATCTGATCATCTGCACGGCAGTGATCCCGCCGGTGTTGACCACCGTCTGGTTCAGCGTCCTGGGCGGAACCGGCATCATGTTCGAGCAGCAGAACCCCGGAAGCGTGGGCGCCGCCTACGAATCGGACGGACTACCGGCGGTGGTGATGTCCATCGCGGCCCAGCTTCCGCTCTCCGGTTTGGTCGGAGGCGCCTTCCTGCTGCTGACGGTGACGTTCGTGGCCACGACGACGGACTCCATGTCCTACGCCATCGCCCAGTCCTGCACCATTTCCGGTGAACCGTCGACCAAGCTGCGCGCCACGTGGGCCGTGATGATGGGGGTGGCGGCAGCCGTGTTGATCGCCATCGGTGATGGCGGCATCTCCGGACTGCAGTCCTTCATCGTGATCACCGCGGTCCCGGTCGGCTTCCTGATGCTGCCCTCGGTGTTCGCCGCCCCGATCTATGCCCGGCGGATGGCCATCGAACAGGGAGTCATCCACCCGCGAGGTTCGGGCCCGACGCAGGAAGCCGTGGGGGAGCAGGCCGGGGAGAAGGAATCGGCGACCACCACGAAGCTGCCGACCTCCAAGGAATAGTCCGGCCGGCATGCACCCAGGCAGGGGCCACGGTTCAGCCAACCGTGGCCTCGGTGCTGGCGAAACCGGTGGCGGCGGCGGTGAACCGGGCGATCAGGGGGGTCTCGGCCCGGTCGGTCTTGACGATCAGCGAAACGGTCGAGGTGGCCGTGGTGTCGGTCAAGGGCACATAGCGCAGCCCGGCCAGCTGGAGGGCGCGCATTCCTTCGGGCACGACGGCGATACCTGTCTTGGCGGCCACCAAGCCCAGGATCGTCGGGAACTGGATGGCCTCCTGGGCGACGCGCAGACGGAATCCAGCGTGCAGGCATAAAGCAGAAATGACGTCATAGAGCCGCGAAACCTGGTCGCGGGGGAAGACCACGAAGCCGGCCTCGGACAGGTCGGCCAGGGCCAGGGACGGCCGGCGGGCCAACGGATGGTCGTCCGGAAGCGCGACGATGAGGGGCTCGCGGGTCAGTTCGCGGGCGGTGATGCCCGGCAGCGACTCGACATCGCGCACGATGCCCACATCGAGGGTCCCCGACTCCAGCGCCCCGAGCTGTTGTTCGGTGGTCAACTCGTGGAGTTCCAACTCCAGACCCGGATATTGGATGCGCAGCGGCGGGACGATCCGGGGGATGAGATTCAGGGCCGCCGACCCCACGAAACCCACGCGAAGCAGGCCGGTCCGGCCTTCCACCGCCTGTTCGATGCCGCGCAGTGCCTGCTCGGACTCCAGGATCACCTTGCGGGCAGCCACCAGCAGGACCTTGCCGGTCTCGGTCAGTTCCACCGATCGGGTGGTGCGGGTGAACAGCCGGGTCTTCAGCTCCCGTTCCAGTCGTTGGATCTGCTGGCTCAGCGCCGGCTGGGCGATAAGCAGGCGTGCTGCCGCCCGGTTGAAATGCATTTCCTCGGCCACCGCCACGAAGTAGCGCAATTGACGGATCTCCATATGAACTAAGTGTTATTGATGATCAATACATAAGCAATAGATACTTCACGCCGATCAAATAGCGCCGTAGCCTCAAAGACATGACGAGCACCACCGCAGCACGAAGGAGCATCAGCGTGACCAACCCCGGACAGCAGACCCTTGGCCTGAAGCAACTCATCAACGGCCAGTGGGTGGAAGGAAGCGGCCCGGCTGCCACCAGTTCCAACCCGGCGTTGCCCCAGGAAGTGGTGGCGCAGTACGCCACGGCCACGTCCACCGAGCTCGACCACGCCCTGGACGCAGCCACGCAGGCCGCCGCCGGCTGGGACCGGATGGGCATCATCGCCCGCGGGAACATCCTGCGCCGCGCCGCCGAGATCCTCGGCCGCCGTGCCGAAGAGGTCGCCCAACTGATGACCCGCGAGCAGGGCAAGATCCTGGCCGACTCCCGCGGCGAAGTCGGGGCCAGCATTGAAACCCTGTACTACAACGCAGGGTCGGCCCGTCGGGCCAACGCAGCGGTCTACCCCTCGGCCAACCCGGACGAAGTGGTCCGCACGATCCGCAGGCCGTTGGGCACCGTTGCGGTGATCACCCCCTGGAACTTCCCGCTGCAGATCCCTGCCTGGAAGATCGCCCCGGCACTGCTCTGGGGCAACACGGTCGTGTGGAAGACAGCCAGCGACACCCCGGCCACCGCCGTGATGTTCGCCGAGATCCTTGAAGAAGCCGGAGTCCCGGCAGGTGTGTTGAACCTGCTGCTCGGCCCCGGGGCCCTGGGCTCGGAACTCGTGGCCGATCCACGGGCCGACGCCGTCACCTTCACCGGATCCGTGGAGGTCGGACACCGGATCCGCGAAAAGACGGTCCTACGCGGAGCGAAGCTGCAGATGGAACTCGGTGGACATAATGCCGCCATCGTGCTGCCCGATGCCGATCTTGCCACCGCCGCCGACTTCATCACCGCCGCGGCCACCGGCAGCACCGGCCAGAAGTGCACGGCCACCCGCCGCGTCATCGCCGTGGGAGCCATCCACGACCAGCTCCGGGATGAACTGGTCAAACGGTTCAACGCACTGAATGTGGGCGCCGGCACCGACGCAGGAGCCGGCATCGGACCCGTCGTCAACGAGCGCGCCCGCCGTGATATCGACGAGGCCGTCCAGCAGGCCGAAGCCGAAGGCGCCCAGGTCCTGGCGCGTGCACCGATCCCCGACGCGGAGGGACATTTCGTGGCCCCCACCCTGCTCGGTGGCACCAGCGAGCTGACCATTTGCTGCGAAGAGGTCTTCGGGCCCGTGACCACCCTGTTGCGCGCCGAATCCCTTCAGGAGGCCATCGAACTGGCCAATGCCACCGAATTCGGTCTGACCGCCTCCGTGTTCACCAGCGACGAGCGTTCCATCCGGCGCTGCCTCAACGACCTGGTGGCCGGGCTGATCAAGGTCAACGGCCCCTCCACCGGCTCCGAGGTCCATGCACCGTTCGGTGGCCTGCGCGACTCCTCCCAGCCGGGTCCGCGCGAGCAGAACAGCGACGCCGCCTCCGACTTCTTCACCCTCACCAAGACGGCCTACCTGCGCCTGGCACCGGAAGGAGCATGAAAAATGTCCGCATCGATCAGCGAACCGGCGCTGCGACTGCCGTCGCCCTCGGAGCTGCGCCCCGCACGTGAAGTGATGGACCCCGCCGACATGGGAGGAGCCCGCGCCACCCGGCACAGCTTCATCCGCACCATGATCCGCCGCGCCACGGCCCGGGGGTGGAAGATCAAACGCACCCACTTCGACATCGACGCCGATGGCTGCGGAGACGCCGTCTACCGGATTCGTGCCGAATCCATGACGTTCAGCTTCGTCATCTTCTCGCAGAAGACCGGCGAACACACCGACCGGGTGATCGCCAAGGCGTGGGACATCACCGCTGCCCTGGTGGAGGGAACCGTCGATGAGGAGCGGTTGGCCCGGCTCCGGACCCAGGTCCCGCTGCAGGAGCGTGGCCGGGCCGAACCCGGCTCGATCATCTGGACCCGCGCCAACCGCAGCGAACGGTTCTTTGAATACGTCGCCGATCGCCTGGCCCACGGTGAACAGCCCGACAGCGCGAAATTCGGGGGGTCGCCGTATGTCATCCGCAGCACCGCGTTCTACAGCAACGGCAAATGCGGTCTGGCCGACTACGAACACCTCACCGACGCCCACCCCTTCTCGGCCCCCTACCGGGCGCATATGCTCTCGGCCTGGTTGCTGCGCGAATTCAGCTACAACCTCGTCGAGGCCTGTGCCCGGCACCGCAACCCTGACGCCGCCACCCTGACCGGGGGCTGGCGCCACTACCTCGGCATGGGCAACGCGACGGGTCTGGGCATGGTGCCCTACGCCATCAACCACCCCGAGGTGCTCAACGCGTGGGCCGAACTGCGCGAGCTGCCGCTGGCCGAGGTCACCGGTCGCAGCACCGAAACCACGGACCCGGAGGTGGTCCGGGTGCTTGAACTGTTCGACCGCGCCATGGACTACCTCGAGGAGCAGGACCTGGATGTCTCCCAGCCGTTCCTGCCGGGACCGGAACTGGCAGACCGGGTGCGTCCGCTGCTGGAGGATCTGCGTCGCTGGTCCTCCACCGGGAGCTTCCGGGGTACCGAGACGAATCGGATCTGGAAGGCCCTGCACGCGGCGGCCGCCGCCTCCGGGCCCGAGGAGCGTGGTCTCGTCGCCACGATCCTCACCGAACTGACCGGCGACCTCGACGCGGAAGTAGAAGCCCGGCTGCGCTGTGATGAGTCCAGGCCCTTGGCTCCGGGCATGAGCTGCGCGGAACTGGCCCACCTCATCGACACCGACTACGAGTGGGTGGCCGACCACGACTTCGCCGATCCGGCCCAGAACCGCTACTTCTGGTTCTCCTCGGCGGACAACGAGGAACCACGCAGGGGAGTGCACGGACGGGACCCCGGGGAGAACGTCCAACACGGCGTCGATATTGCCCGTGCCGTCGCCGAACTGCGCCGCGACCTCCTGGCCGCCGACGCCGGGACCAGCGTGGCCGAGTTCCTGCTGTCCCACCCCTGGCACCGCCAGTTCACCGCCCGGGTCCAGAACATCGGGCCGCTGGCCTACGGCGAGGTCCACGATAATCTGCGCGGTGCCGAATTCCTGCCGTTGAACGTCCAGCGCTACCAGCTCTCGGTCTACGGCATGGAAAACTACACGCCGCAGTCCACCGACTGGCTGCGCGTGACACTGCTCTCCGGCGGTCCGCGGATCGCCGATCTGAAGGACGGCAGCATCACCGATGACTGGCTCTTCACCCAGCGCCCCACCCCGGAGGCAACGGCATGACCGCCCTTCATGAACAGGCCACCGTCGTGGACGGCCTGCAGATCAATAATTGGGACCGTGCCGTCCTGCAGGAACTGATCGACGGCGGTGTCAGCGGCGTCAACGCCACCTGCGCCGTCTACCACGGACCCCTGGAAACGCTGCAGGAGATCGGGGACTGGTACCAACTCGCCGCCCGCAACGCCGATCTGGCCTTCCTCGCCCACAACGCCGCGGATATCCGCAGGGCCAAGGCCGAGGGCCGGGTGGCCGTGCTGATGGGGCTGCAGAACACCAGCTCCTTCGGCGATGACTTCCGGATGGTGGAGGTCTTCCACAAGCTGGGGGTGCGCATTGCCCAGCTGACCTACAACATCCAGAACCTGGTCGGCGGCTCCTGCTACGAACCCTCGGATTCGGGTCTGACCCGATTCGGGGCGAACATCATCGCCGAGATGAACCGGGTGGGCATGCTGGTGGATCTCTCACACGTCGGCAACCGCACCTCGTTGGATGCCGTCGAGGCCTCCTCGGCACCCATTGCCATCACGCATTCGAATCCCACCTGGTTCGTGGACAACCCGCGGAACAAACCCGACGAGGTCATCCGTGCCGTCACCGACCGGGGCGGAATGATCGGGGCCTGCCTGTATCCGATCGTGCTCGGCGGGGAGACGACGAGTCTGGAACAGTTCTGCACCATGGTCGCCCGGATGGTCGACGACTACGGACCCGACCGGGTGGGCCTGGGCAGCGACTGCACCCGGAACTGGGGCCAGGACTATGTGGGGTACCTGCGCAACGGACGCTGGCAGCCACCGACCCAACCGGCTCCCGAATGGCCGGCCTGGCCGCATTGGTTCGCCGGACCGGAAGATTTCCCGCAATTGACCGAGGGCCTGCAGAAGGTCGGACTCCAGGAGTCCACCATCCGCGGGGTGCTCGGGGAAAACTGGCTCGACCTTTTCGACAAGGTCTTCGTCGGAAAGGATGCATGATGGTGGCAGTGATCTCCGAACACATCGAAACGAGGGAACACATGGACGGCACCGAGGACCGGATCGTGCGCATCGCGGTCCGCGAAATCAGGGAGTACGCCTTCCGGGCCATGGTGGCCCACGGGGCCTGCACTTCGGTGGCCCATGCGGCCGCCCACCAGGTGCTTTTCTCCCAGGTCCACTACGGCACCGGTTTCGCCGAGCTGCTGGACTGCCTGAAACAGCTGAACTGGAGCGCCCCCGCGCTGGCGTTTGAACGGAGCGAATACGACGGCGGTCACCGTTACGTGATCGACTCGAAAATTGACGTCGCGCCGCTGATGCACGGCACGATGCTCATCGAACTGGCAACGGCCCGGGAGGGCAACGTGGTCGTCGCCCCGGAAATCGACCTCGAGGCCGGTTTGCTAGACGCCCCGCTACTGGCCGCGGCAGTCCGTTGTGGGAAGACGGTCATGGTCGCTCGGCTCACTCGTGGCACCGCAAGCCACCATGGCACTCGTATCGCCACCCCCGCCGGCTACGTGGGACAGGTCAGGGTCACTTCCGAGGCCTTTGTCCCCGTCGGCGGGGCGGAACCCGGGACCCTCATCCGCACCCTGGACGAGGTCCCCGACGACAACTTCGCCCTCCATACCCCGGAGGAGCTGGCCCAACGCCGTGAAAATGCGTGGGCCATCGGATTGCCGGTGGACGGACGACTGTGGAAGACCATCAAGGCCGCCGCCGAGGGATATCTGGTAGGAGAAGACAATGCCTGAGATCGAACGCCACTGGCACCAGGACTCGAAGGTCCGCCCCTATTCGGCAGCGGCGGTGTTCGGCGGTGTCGTCTACGCCTGCGGACAGGTCCCCACGTTGGCCGATGGCAGCACCCCGGTCACGATGACCGATCAGGTGGCCGCCGCCTTCGACCACCTCGAAGAGGTCCTGGCCCAGGCCGGGGCCTCGCTGACGAGCCTGCTGAAGCTGACCGTTTTCGTGGCGGATTTCGATGAATTCGATGAGTTCAATGAGGCCTATCTGTTCCGGCTGGAAGGACATTCCCTTCCGCCCAGGACCACCGTGCAGGTCTCCCGGTTCCGGGGGGAGAAGCGTATCGAAATCGACGCCATCGCCGCCGTCATCGGTGAGAACACTGCCGTCTAGCACTACACCGCGTCAGGGATGCCGGGCCCGGTGTCCCGTTCCACAAGGGAGACATGACCATGGGCGAACCCAGCACCTGGTATTCCCGTCCAGCCGCCAAGAGGTGGCGGACCACAGCAGCGGGATCGGGGCTGGACTACCACCGCAGCTTGGCCGGCTATGCGCCCACGCCCCTGGTTGAGCTGCCGTCGCTGGCCGCCGAACTGCGGGTGGGGCGCGTCCTGCTCAAGGACGAATCCAGCAGGTTGGGGCTGCCGGCCTTCAAGATCCTCGGCGCCTCCTGGGCCGTGTGCCGGGCGCTCTGCCAGCGTCTGGGCCAGGACCCCGAGAGGATGACCGTGCCTCGACTGGCCGGACTCTTGCGCCAAGAGGGCGCGCCGGGAAAGCTGCCGGTGCTCGTCACGGCAACGGATGGCAACCATGGCCGGGCCATCGCCCGGATGGCCCGGCTGCTCGGGGTGGAGGCCCGAATCCATGTTCCCGCTGGACTCGGAGTCGCCGCGCTGGAGGGGATCAGGGGCGAAGGCGCCCGCCTCGTGGAAGAGGAGGCAGTGTACGACGACGTCGTGGCCAGGGCCGCCGCTTCGGTCGAGGGCAGCGAGAGGGATGTGCTGATCCAGGACACCGCCTGGGAGGGGTACACCCAGGCCCCGCAGTGGATCGTCGACGGATACACCACCCTGTTCCGCGAGATCGACGACGCCCTTCAGGCTCAGGGGGTCAGCCCGGATCTGCTGGCCTGCCCGGTGGGGGTGGGTTCCTTGGCCCAGGCGCTCGTGGAACATTATCGAAGCCGCCCAGGCCCAGGGCCGGCCCTGCTCGGGGTGGAACCGGACTCCGCGGCCTGCCTGACCCGATCGTTGCAGGCCGGGGCGCCCGTCACCGTGGATACCTCGGTTCCCACCCTGATGGCCGGGCTGAACTGCGGGAGCGTTTCCTCACTGGGCTGGCCGCTGCTCTCCGCCGGAATGGACGCCGCCGTCGGGGTCACCGAAGGCCAATGTCGCCGGGGGGTTCAGGATCTCGAGGAGCTGGATCAGGATGCTGGACCCTGCGGGGCCGCAGCGCTGGCAGGGACCCGGAACGCCCTGGCCGTGACCGCACGACGCCGGGAACTGGGCGTCACTGAAGACTCCGTCGTCGTACTGGTCAATACCGAGGGGCGGGCCGCCAACCCGCTGGTCTAGCGGGGCTGCTGCGCCACCGGTGCAACGGTCCGGAAGCCGAGATTGCTGCTGGCCGAATCCGGGGTGTTGGCCGACCGTGCTGAGACCCGGTACCGGTTGCAATAGGAATCGTGGCAGAGGAACGAGCCTCCCCGCATCACCCGCCCGGGGCCGGCAGCTGGCCCGGTAGGGTCCTTCAGCGGGGAGTTGCAGTAGTAGTTGGGGTCGAACCAATCGGCGCACCATTCCCAGACGTTCCCCGCCATCTCGTAGAGGCCGAACCCGTTGGGGGCGAACGTGCCCGTCGGAGCAGGTCCGAGATAGCCGTCCTCGAGGGTGTTCTGCACCGGGAACCTTCCCTGCCAGATATTGCACAGGTGCCCGCCGTCGGTGGCCAACAGCTCATTCCCCCACGCGTAGCGGCGAGATTCCAGGCCCCCGCGTGCCGCATGTTCCCACTGTGCTTCGGTGGGCAGGGACCTTCCGGCCCACCGGCAGTAGGCCACGGCGTCGTTCCACGAGACCTGGACCACCGGCGACTGCGGTTCCTGCCGCCAGGAGGAACGGGGCCCATGCGGATGGGCCCAGTCGGAGCCGCGGACGGTGATCCACCAGGGCACATCACTGGAGCGGCCGAGGATGTCGCGGTCGTCGGCGTCGACCAGCAGATGGAAGACCGCAGAGTAGCCGTACTCCTCGGACTCCGTGCGGAATCCTGTGGCCTGAACGAAACGGTTGAATTCGGCGTTGGTGACCGTCGTGGAATCGATGGAATAGGGCGAGAGTGACACGTCATGGACCGGAAGTTCCCCGTCGTGGGGGTATCCCTCGTCAAAGGCGTCGCCCATGCTGAAGGTTCCGCCGGTCAACTCGACCGTGTCGAGCAGGCGATGCTCTTTCGTTGCTGGCCCGGCGGCAGGTGCGGCAGAGGCGGCAGCAGCAGCCTCGGTGGTGTGGGCTGGCTCGGAGCGGGCCGGACCATGGCAGCAGGACAAGGAGTTCTCCTTCGGATCGGATGCGGTCACTGTATCGCGACCATGAAATCGGTGCCCCACCGCTGCAGCGCCTGCAGGGCGGCCCCATGGCTGGCCTCGTATTGAGTGCCTTCGTGGAGGACGAGTTCGGGGACCGGGAGCGAGACGGCGGTGCGTCGACGGGTTAGTTCCCGGAGGGCAGCTTCGTGGAGCGAAACCCCCAAATGCGCCAACTGGCCACTGAGGATGATCCGGCGGGGGTCGATGAGCATCGTCGCGCTGGACAATGCCACACCCAGCAGCGTCCCGGCCCAAGAGACCAGCTCGACGGCGCGCTGCTCTCCGTCGCCGGCCAGGGCGGACAGCTCCGACAGATCGGTGACCTCCAGCCCGTGATCGGTAGCGCGGCGCAGGATCGCCCCCATACCGATCAGAGCCTCCAAGCACCCTCGGGAGCCACACCAACACAGGGGCCCTGCCGGATCCATGCACAGGTGCCCCAGCTCCCCGGCGGCCCCGTGCCCTCCGCGGAAGATCTCGGTCCCGTCGATCAGTCCGGCGCTGATCCCGTCCGAGAGGACGACGTAGAGCAGGCCGGTCGTGGCCGCGGCAGGGGCCTCCCGCAGATGGCGGAGTGCTGCCAACCGGGTGTTGTTATCCCAGAGGACCGGGGCGGGGATGAGTCGACGCAGCCGCTCTAGGGGGAAACCTGCGGGGTCTGCGCCGGTGGCGTCCGGATCATCGGCGGCGGGCAGATGCCTTCCGGAGATCGCCACACCCGTTCCGATGATCGAATCCGCGGTGATGGTCCCGGAGCTGATCAGGGCACGGACCGAACGCAGGGCGATACCTAGCCGGTGAGACAAACTGGGTCCGGCTTCGAAGGTGGTGAGTTTCTGGGCGAGGACTGTTCCGTCCAAAGCGGCGACGGTGACGGCCACGCGCGCCCGCCCCACTTCGATTCCCAGCGCGGCTCCAATGGTGCTGCGCGGGCGCAACAGGACCTGCGGCCTGCCGTTGCGTCCGGCCCCATAGGCAGCCAGACCGGCCTCCTCCAACAGGCCCCGCTCGATGAGACGAGTGACCGCGGAGGAGATGGTGGGACGCGAAAAACCCAGCTGCTGCTGCAAACCAGAACGACTCGTGGGGCCATCCTGAAGCAGTGTTTGGACAACCCGTTTATCGGTAGTCGAGAGTTCACCCTGGGCATTCATACCTTGGAGCCTAGCGGAACTTGATAAGAATCGACCAGAATTTTTGTTGCACAGAAATGACTTAGGTAAATGTGCTTGTCGTAAGTAGCGTCAGTGGATAGTGTGACCTGTATGACATCGCAAACAGCTCCCGCCGACAGCGGGCGGGGCACTATTCCTTCACAGGAAACCCCGGGCCCGCGGCCACCGCGAAAAGAAGCCCGCCAGCCTATGTCCACGCAGACCTTGCGGATCATCAGCGTTCTAGCAGTTATCGGTGGCATCGCTGTCTGGTGGCTCGTCTCGGCCAGCGGTCTGGTCGTGATCCCCGGGCCCGTCGCCGTGGCGGCGAAGGGCGTGGAAATGGGTCAGTCAGGGGTTTTGATCTCGGATATCGCAGCCAGCCTGGCCCGTGTGCTGAGCGGTTTCCTGCTGGGCGTTCTCTTGGCCATCCCCGTGGGCTTCCTGATGGGCTGGTACCCGTTATTCCGGTCCATCCTGGAGCCATACGTCCAGTTCTTCCGCACCGTCCCGCCGCTGGCCATCATCCCGTTGGCGATCGTCCTGATGGGCATCGGCGAGACACCGAAGATTTTCGTGATCTTCCTGGCCTCGTTCCTTACCTGCGTGGTCTCGACGTTCCAGGAGGTCGTGACCGTTGAAAAGACGCTGATCAACGCGGCCCGGGTTCTGGGAGCTTCCAGCTTCGTCGTGTTCCGACGAGTCGTGGTGCCGGCGTCGAGCCCGTTCATCCTCGTCGGCATGCGCGTGGGTTTGGGTGCTTCATGGGCCACCGTGGTGGCCGCCGAGCTCATCGCCGCACCCAGTGGATTGGGCTTCCGCATGCAACAGGCGCAGCTGTACTACGACCTCCCCACCATCTTTGTGGACCTGATTGCGATCGGTCTGCTGGGGCTGATCATGGACCGCATCCTCCTGCTGCTTGAGGCCCGCCTCACGCGCTGGCAAGAACGACGATAGAGAGAAGACGATCATGCCTCGTGCGACCACCAAGCCGATGATCCAGTTCGAAAACATCCACCAGGAATTCATGCTCGGCGGAGAGATCTTCACCGCCGTAGAAGATGTGTCACTGGACGTCGCCGACGGGGAGTTCGTCACCGTCGTCGGCCCCTCGGGATGCGGGAAGTCCACCATCCTCAACGCAGCAGCCGGACTGTTGGAACCGACCAGCGGACGGGTCCTCGTCGACGAAGAGGAGGTCACCGGTCCGAGCCCGCGCACCGGGGTGATCTTCCAGCAATACGCACTGTTTCCGTGGCTGACCGTACGCAAGAACGTCGAGTTCGGTTTGGAACTACAGAAAGTCCCCGCGAAGCAGCGACGCCACACCGTCGACCACTATCTGGAACTGGTGGGGCTCACGGCGTTCGCCGAGGCACTTCCCAAGGAGCTGTCCGGCGGGATGAAGCAACGGTGCGCCATTGCCCGCGCCTATGCGGTCAACCCGGAGATCCTGCTCATGGACGAACCCTTCGGAGCTCTGGACGCCCTCACCCGCGTGCATATGCAGGAACAACTCCTCGAGACGTGGGGGCGGGAACGGCGCACCGTCCTGTTCGTGACCCACGACGTCGACGAAGCCGTATATCTGGCCTCGAAGGTCATCGTCATGGCGGCCCGGCCCGGCAGGATCTACAAGGTGGTTGACGTCGGCCTTCCCTACCCGCGGGACAACGACCTGCGCATGACCCCCGAATTTTCCGAGCTCCGCTCACAGGTCTGGGACGCGGTCTACAACCAGCCGGACTCCGATACCGAAAACAGCGGATAAGGCACCAGCCTCGTTTTCGTTCCGCACCACCGACATCCACTCAGCACACCTCTGGAGGGCATCATGAACCTGAACAACACCAAACGCCGGGATTTTCTCGCCGGTGGCCTCGGCCTCGCCACCATCGCCGCGCTGACGGCCTGTGCCGGCTCCGAATCCAGCGGCTCGTCCGGCGGGGCGGAAAAGATGCCCATCAAGGTGGGCTACATCGCCGACTATAACGGCGCCGCCCTGCTCGCCCTGGCCAACGAAGAAGGGTATTGGGATCAGGCCGGGCTGAAGCCCGACTTCGTGCCCTTCACCAATGGACCGTTGGCGATCCAGGCGCTGGGAACCAATAATGTGGATGTCGCGTACATCGGGTCGGGAGCCCTGTGGCTTCCGGCATCGGGCAAGGCAGAGATCTGGGCGCTGAACACCGTGTCCAACGCCGACCGGGTCATCGCCCAGCCGGGGATCTCCTCGATGGAGGACCTGAAGGGCAAGAAGGTCGGTGTCCCCGAGGGGACGTCGGGGGATCAGCTGCTGAACCTGGTCCTCAAGAAGGAGGGCCTGAAGCGCGAGGACTTCGACATCGTCACCATGGATCCCTCGACGGCTGTTTCGGCCTTCGCCTCGGGACAAATCGACGGAGCGGCCCTGTGGTACCCGTTGATCGACAACATCAAGGAGCGCGTCCCGGACGTCGTCGAACTGGCGGCCAATAAGGACTACCTGGACGACTTGACCTTCCCCAGCTCCTTCGTTGCGGCAGCGGGCCGGGCGGAGAAGGACAAGGAGCTCGCGCAAAAGTTCATTTCCGTGGTCAAGGCCTCCAACGACTTCCGGCAGGAGAACACGGAAAAGAGCCTCTCGGCTTCGGCGAAGTTCCTGAAGGTCGGGGAGGAAACGCTCAAGCCGCAGGTCGACGTCGCGATCACCTTCACCAGTGCCGAGCTGGAGGAGAAAACCAAGGACGGAACCATCGGCAAATGGCTCAAGGGCTTGGAGGAGCAGTTCCTCGCCGACGACAAGATCGACAAGATCGCCGATCCGAAGACGTTCTACACCGGCGACTTGTACGTCGAAACGAAGAAGGCATAGGTCAATAGAGTTGGAACCGACACAGAAGAAGCGCAACATCCTGTTCCTGATGACGGATCAGCAGCGCATCGACACGCTGGGCTGCTACGGGAACAGTTCGGAACACACCCCGCATCTGGATGCGATGGCCGAACGCGGCACCGTGTTCGAGCGGGCCTACACTCCGACGGCCATCTGCACTCCGGCACGGTCCTCGTTGCTGACGGGGAAGCATCCGTTCGAGCACGGACTGTTGGCGAACTACGAGTGGAATTCCGGTGCCCGCGAGGAATTGCCCGACGGAACTCCCACGTTCGCCGATGAACTACACCGCCAGGGCTACCGGCTCGGACACGTCGGCAAATGGCATGTGGGCCGCCATCGCGGACCGGAATACTACGGTTTCGAGGGCAAGCACCTGGCCGGGGCACTGAACACCTTCGACGACCCGGACTACGTTCAGTGGCTCGAGGACCACGGGCATCCGGCCTTCAAGATCGTGGAACCTGTCTACACCACGGCCTCCGACGGTTCGCAGGGACACCTGATTGCCGGGATCACCGAGCAGCCGACTGAAGCGACCTTCGAGGCCTGGCTGGCCGACCAGACCATCGCCAAGCTGCGGGAATTCGCTGCGGGGACCGGCGCCGAAGGGAACGACGACGGGACGCCGTTCTTCCTGTCCTGCCATATTTTCGGTCCTCACCTTCCGTACCTGATCCCACGCCAGTGGTACGACTTGGTGGACCCGAGCGATATCGAATTGCCCGGTTCCTTCGCCGAAACCTTCCACGGCAAACCTCAGGTCCAGCAGACCTACGCCGAATACTGGTCCACGGAGTCCTTCAGCACCGAGGAGTGGAAGAAGCTCACCGCCGTGTACTGGGGCTATGTCGCCATGATCGACCACGAGATCGGCCGCATCCTGGCCGTGGTGGACGAGCTGGGGCTGGCCGATGACACCGTCACCATGTTCACCGCCGACCACGGAGAGTTCACCGGGGCCCATCGCCTGAATGACAAGGGCCCGGCCATGTATGAGGACATCTACCGGATCCCCGCGATCGTGGCGGAGCCCGGGCAAGAAGGACGGCGCGAGGAGAAGTTCGTCTCGTTGCAGGATTTCACGGCGTCGTTCATCGACATTGCCGGCGGCAACGCAGAAGGCATCCGCGGCGAATCGCTGATGCCGGCCTGCACCGCACCCCTGGGACAGGAGTGGAGGACCGAAATCGTCTGCGAGTTCCACGGCCACCACTTCCCCTACGCCCAGCGGATGATCCGGGACTACCGGTATAAATACATCGCGAATCCGGAGGGGATCGATGAGCTCTACGATCTGGAGGCCGACCCCGACGAGCTGAACAACGTCGTGGACGTCCCGGTCTACCGCCCGGTGCTCAAGGACCTGCGCCTGCGCCTGTACCAGGAGCTGATCAGGCGGGGGGACCGTTTCTACCAGTGGCTGGCCTTTGCCGGGGACATCGATCCCGCCGATCGGCTTCGTCCGGAGACCGCCGTCGAACGCTTCATCGAAGCCTAGGGTGTGCAGAAGGCCCGGGTTCCTCCCAGCAGGGAAGGAACCCGGGCCTTCGCCGTCCCCGGATCAGTAGGGGATCGCGTAGATCCCCGCACGCACTGCAGGGTCCACCCCGGTGGGCAGCACGAGCTTCTTCAGGAAGGCCTCGTCGCCGGTCTCCAGGCACCAGGCGAGCAGCCGGGCGCGGAAGTCCTCCAATACCTCGTCGAAGGCCGATTCGGCGGCCAGATTGCGCATTTCGCCCGGATCCGCGATCAGATCCACGAGCTGTTCGCGGTATTTGCCCCAACTATAGACCGAATACTTATACCGTTCCCCGATGAAGGCCCGGCCCAAGGTGGAGCCTTTGTCGCCGGTCCCGAAAGCCGTTTCGATCGCGACTCCGTCGTCGCTGGTGCGCGGCTGCGCCAGGACATCGTGCCCGGTGGCCCCCGGCGGTGCATTAATGCCGGCCACCCCGCACAGGGTGGGGATCAGATCCACCCCGAGGGAAACGAGCTGCTCGGAGACCTGTGAAGCGCCGATATCGGGGCCACGCATGAGCAGCGGGATCCTGACGGTCTCTTCCTGCAGGGAGGTCTTCTGGTTCCAGCCGTGGGAGGCGTCACCGTCTCCGTGGTCGCTGGTGAAGAGCACTACGGTGTCATCGGCCAGTCCGTGCGCCTCCAGCGAGTCCAAGATCGAACCGATCTGTCCGTCCGCCCACTCGATGAGTCGGGCATAGGTGTGTCGATACAGGCGCCAATCATCGGCGGTGAACTCGGAGGTCCCGTAGGACGGCTCGGCCTGAGTGCGTTCGTACGTCAACGCCTGGGGACTAGCTGGCGGTGTCGGGAAGTTCGCCGGCAGGGGAGGAGCATCGCGGACGGAAGCCGGCGGGCGGACATCACCATAGGGCAGATGCTGTCCGCGGGCGTATTCGCAAATGGTGTGGGGGTTATCGAAGGAAGCGAAGAGCAAGAACGGCTTCTCCTGCTGCTGCCGGGTCCCCAACCAGGCGTCGGCGGCCTCGGGAAGCCCCAGATCACCGAAGGGGTGGACCACGTCGAACCCATCGGCCTCGACGGCACTGGCCCCCGGGGCATGCCATTTGCCGGCGTACGCGCAGTCATAACCTGCGGAAGTGAACCAATGCCCCAGGCTTTCGGGGGAGCGGCCCGGGGTCTTCTCGGAGACGCCGGCATTGCCGGAGATGCCCAACTCGTGGGGGTACCGCCCGGCGACCAGCGAACTGCGGGCCGGAACGCAGAGCGGAAAGGTGGTGTATGCGCGGTTAAAGCGAAGGCCGGCCCCGGAAAGTGCGTCCAAACAAGGAGTCTGGACGATTTCGGAGCCGGCACAACCCAGCGCGTGGGCGGCCCACTGGTCGGCCATGATGATCACGATATTCGGCCGGCCGCCAGTGGGGACGTTCACTACTTGCCCATGCCCAGGGTCAACCCCTCGGTCAGGCGGCGCCCCAGCCAGAGGTAGACCACCAGCATGGGAATGACGACGATCACCAGCCCGGCGAACAAGCCTCCCCAGTCGGCACCCGAGTAGGTCTGCTGCTGGATGAAGGAAATGAGAGCCACCGGGAGGGTGTAGTTCTCGGTGGACTGCATCAGCGTCAACGACAGCAGGGTTTCATTCCAGTGCGCGATGACCTGCAGGACGAAGGCGGTCAAAATGCCGCCCTTGGCCAGCGGGAGGGTGATGCGGAAGAACGTTCCAAACGCATTGGAACCGTCCAGGGCCGCAGCCTCCTCCATCTCGATCGGCAGCGACCTGAAGAAGGCCGTGAGCAGGAAGACGGTGAACGGCATCGAGATGCCGATATACACCAGGTTCAGCCCGAGCAGGCTATCGGTCAGGTACACCTTGTTGAGCATGACGAACAGCGGAATGAGGATCACCTGGGCGGGGATGCCCAGACCCAGGATGAAGTACAGGCTCAACGCATTGGTCAGCTTGTTCTCGACGCGGCCCAGATAGTAGGCAGCGGGTGCCGCCACCGCCACGGCCACCACGGAGGAGACCACGGTGGTCATGAAGCTGTTCCACGTGGCCTGGGCGAAATTGCCCACGGTCCAGGCATTCACGTAGTTGGTGAAGTCCATCGAGGCCGGGATGCCCCACGGGTCGCTCAGGATTTCCCTGGTGCCACGGAAGGACTGGGCGACCATCCACACCAGCATGAGGATCATGACGGCGACGGCGATCCAGAGGACCGTGATCCCCAGACCGCGCAGAAAGGTGCGTTCCCCCGCCATGGCGGGGCTTGCGGCACGATTGCGTTTCCTGCGGATGGGAGTGACGACGGCGACGTCCAGGTTTTCAGACATGCTTCCTCCTAGAATTCGACGGCGTCACGGCGCATGGCACGACGCAGGATGATGACGAGGACGGAGATCAGGGCCAGCGAGATGATCGCCGAGGCGGTCGCCGCACCGTAGGCCGGCGTGGACTGGCCCGAGAACGCGGTGACGTAGGTGTAGACCGCAGTCGTCCAGGTTTCGGTCGGAGGGAGTCCGGCGCCGCTGCTGCCGCCGAACACCCAGATGATCTCGAAGATCTTGATCGACGAAATCGTCCACAACACCGCACACGTCCCGAAGACATCCCAGGTCAGCGGCAGGATCACGTAGCGCAGCCGCTGGAACGGGGTCGCCCCGGCGAGAGCGCAGTCCTCATAGAAATACGGGGGGATGCGGTCCACTCCGGCCATCAAGATGGTGGTGAAGTAGCCGGTGGTGGTGGCCACCATGGTCACCATGATCAGTGGGAAGAGGTTGTCCGCGGCGAGCCATTTGGGCGGGTCGGTGACCCCCAATGGCTCGAGCAGCTTGTTGACCAGCCCGCCCGGATTGAAGATGAACCCGGCCAGAACGCCAAAGACCAACGCGTTGATCAGGTGGGGGAAGAAGATCACCGAGCGGGCGATCTTCTTGCCCATCATGTCCCGCAGCACCAGGCTCAGCCCGAAGGCGATCACGAAGATCGCGATGCCGACGACGAAGAGCAGGAGCAGGGTGTTGCCGAACGACGTGAGGAACAGGTCGTCGCGGAAGACCTGGGAGTAGTTCTTCAGACCCACGAACTTCATGGGCCCCGAACCGGACCACTTATGCAGGCTGATCCAGAAGGCGCCGATGGACGGGACGATGAACAGGATGGTGTAGAACAGGAACGCTGGCCCGACGAACGGGATCAGGAGCTTGCGCCGCTGCCGGTCGATGGAACTGCCGGATTCCTGCTTCTTCTTGCGCCCCCGTGGTGCGCCCCGGGGCTGCTCGGCCGGTTCAGCGCCGACCTCTTGGACTGGGGTCAAGGTCATTAGCCATTGTCCTTCCAGTACTGCTTCTGATCCTGCTGCATCTTCTTGACGTACTCTTCAGCGGTGATCTTGCCCAGGAAGAGCTGGTCGGTATTGGGCCAGAGGATCTTCCCCTGGTAGCCGGGGAAGACCACGCCGTCGAAGGCGAGGTTGATGCTCTCGGTCTCATCGACAGCATCCTTGATGTCCTGCATTTCCGGGGCGATGGTGGCATCGGTGCGGATCGGCAAGACCTTGGCCTTGGCGCCGAACTGGTCCTGGTATTTCTTGTCCAGCAGGGTCACTGCGAGCTGTTCGGCAGCGGCTGCGTGCTCGGCCTTGCGCGGGATCGAGAATCCAACGAAGTCGGCGCGGACGCTGGTCGGGTTGCCGTCAACGGAGGGGAACTGGAAAGAGGCGTAGTCGAAGCCCTTCGAGGCATAAGGCGCGGTTTCGGCCGGGATCCACGAACCGTTCAACAGCAGGTCTGCCTTGCCGGTGGCCCATTTCTGCTGCTGGGCGGGGAACTTGCTGGCGTCGTAACCGCTGATCAGGTAACCGCTCTTGGCGATTTCCTCGACCTTCTTCGCCGAATCCAGGACCTCGGGGGAGGACCAGGCCTCACCGGACGTGTCCGCGGCCAGCTTCTTGAAGGAGCCGGGCCCGCCGTGTCGCAGGACCAGGTTGATGATCCACGCCGAGTTGTAACCGCCGATGTCGCCGTCCGCTGCCAGCGGCGCGGCCTTGCCTTTCTCGAGCTTCTTCAAGGTGGCCATGAAATCGTCCCACGTCTTGGGTGGGTTGGCGGCGATCTCCGGGTGGTCCTTCTTGTTGAACCAGAACGCTTCGGAGCTGAAGTTATAGGGCAGCATCCAGGGCTGGTCGTTCTCGTCGGAGATGTCTGCGTTCTTGAGGTACTTCTCCGGAATCAGTTCGGAAACTGTCTTGCCGTCGACATCGGCGTCGTACGTGCTGCCGAGGCCGAGGGCCTGGCCGGTGTCGCCGACCGAGGTCGCCAACTTGCCGTAGGCCCCGTCCACCAGGTCAGGGACGTTGTTGGTGTTCAGTGCCGGCACCAGCTTCTGCGTGTTGCTGCGACCTTGCCACTGCACGTCCACCTTGGCGCCGGTGTCCTTCTCGAAGTCCTTGATGGCCGAGGCGATGACCTTCTGCTGGGCTTCGCCTTCCTTCCACATGGACCAGTACGTCAGCGTCTGGCCGTCGATGGAAGTCGTCATGTCATCTGCCTGTGCTTCGGCGCTCGAGGAGGAGGCGGGGCCGCCGCAACCGGTGACCGAGAAGACCAAAGCCGATCCGAGGAGGAGGGCCGTGGGGCGAAAATAGCGGGCTGTTTTGCCCATGGCATTCACCTTTCGTGAGGGTGAACCGCGGATACTGCGGTTCGGTTGAGACGACTATCACAGCGTCAAAAAGAAGGATTCAAGTGGTACTTGAAGAAGTCCTGTGACAAAACATGGTCTTTCATGGTTTTATCCGCATTCCGTCGACCCGTGAAAGCAGCGCAGATCATAATCGTCGACGATTACGTCTGGAATCATTCTTTATTGGCTTGAATAATCATCTCTTAAGGACCGGCCGTGCCGACCCAAGGTCACGACCCACGATCAGGACCACGCATCAACCACGGTCCACGACGCATATTAAGAGGTAAGCAATTGATCCGTCTAGGAATCATCGGGGCAGGTGCCGTCGCCCCGTTGCATGCACAGGCAGCCACCACGCTGCCCGACGTCGAACTGGTCGCCGTCTGTGACCTTCGGCCCGATACGGCCTCCGACGTCGCCGTGTTGACCGGGGCAGCCGTCTATACCGACTACCTGAAGATGTACGCTGAGGCGGAACTGGATGCGGTCATCGTGAACACCCCGCATGCCCTGCATCTGCAAATGGTGCTCGACGCCGCCGACGCAGGCCTGCATGTGCTGGTGGAAAAGCCCATGGCCATCAGCCTGGCGGACTGCGATGTCATGATGCGCGCCTGCGAACAAGCAGGGGTGACACTCGTTGTCGGGCATATCCAGCATTTCCTGCCTGAAAAGGTTGCCGCCCACGAGGCCTTGGCCTCCGGGAAGCTGGGAAAGCTGCTGATGATCCGTGATTTCCGCAGTACGAACTACCGCCCCGGCACCCGGCCGGCATGGTTCTTCGACCCGGTGATGGCCGGCGGCGGTGCGTTCATGAACATCGGCGGGCATTGCATCGACCGCTCACTCTGGCTCGCTGATTCGGCGGCCGAAACCGTCGACTCCCGGACCCTGGCACGTTTCGGTGTCGAGGTCGAGACCGACGGCTACCTGAATTTGCACCTGCGCAACGGGGTGGAGATCAACATCGTCATCGTCTCGGATCCACCGCAGCGGCTGGACGAGATCCTGTTGATCTGCGAGGAAGGCACGATCTCCTGCACCCCCGACCGCGGGACCATCATTCGGCACCACGGACAAAGCAGCACGCTCCACGTCCCCTCGGCGGATAACATCCAGACGGGGTTCACCGCCCAGCTGGCCGACTTCCTGGCTACCGTCAACGGGGCCTCACCACAGGTGAGCAACAACCATGCCCGCAGCATCGTGGAAACCATCCTCGCCGCCTACCGTTCCGCCACCTCACGGAAGACCGAACCCGTCCGTGCCGAAACCGTAGCGGATCTGCAACAGGCACTGTAGCGACACCAGGTGGAACCGACGCGAAAAGAGCAGGCCATGGAGAAAGCCCGGAGCTTCACCGGATGGGGCCGCGTCGAGTGGGAACGGTTGGCCGACCGGTTGATCGCCGGGGCCCACCGCCATTCCTCTCCCGCGGGAGCCCGCGTGGTCTTTCCGCCGGCAGCGGGACAAAACGCCACCGACCAGTTGGAGGGTTTCGCGCGGTCGTTCTTGCTGGCTGCGCTGCGCATCGCCGGTTCGGCAGGTTCAGATCCTGCCCTGGTGCAGTGGTACGCCGACGCGCTGGCGGCAGGAGCCCGGTGCGGCGATGCCGAACAGTGGCCGCGATTGACCGACCACGGCCAACCCACGGTGGAAGCCACCGCGATCGTCCTCGGTCTGCATTTCTCCCGCCCCTGGCTCTGGGACGGGCTCGACGACGGGGTGCAAGCCCGGATCATCCACTGGCTCTCCGGAGCCACCGGCCAGGCCTCTGCCGATAACAACCATGTCCTTTTCGGGGCCACCATCCAGGCCTTCCTGGCCTCGGTCGGCGCCCCCTGCGACCGGTTCGGCATCGAGGCCGCGTTGGACCGCATCGAGGATTGGTACGCCGGGGATGGCTGGTACTCCGACGGCGAGGGACGCCGATTCGACCACTACAACGCCTGGACCTTCCAGCTGTACCCGTTCTTCATCCTGGAGATGCTCTCCGGAACCGTGGCGGCGGCCACGGCGTCGGCCGAACGCCTGCGGCTCTACCGGGAGCGCCTGGAGATGTTCCTGCGGGGCTACCAGCACCTCTTCGCTGCCGGAGGGAGCCCGTTGATCCAGGGGCGGTCGCTGATCTATCGCTGGGGCGTCGTCGCCCCCTTGTGGATGGGCGAACTCCAAGGGGTGGAGGCATTGCCTCCGGGGCGGACCCGGCGGCTCGCTTCCGGGGTGGCCCGGCACTTCACGGACCGGGGCGTCGGGGACGACGGGGTGCTCCCGCTGGGATGGTGGGGGCCGCGATCCTCCATCCTGCAGTCCTATAACGCCCCGGGCTCCCCGTTGTGGGCGGCCAAGGGGTTTTTGGGGTTGCTGCTCCCGGCCGACCATCCGGCCTGGACCGCGCCGGAGGCGGCCCTGGAGATTGAGGGGGCCGATGTGAATCGGGTCCTGTCCGGACCGCAGTGGCTGGTCCAGGGGAACCACCGTGACGACATCGTGAAAGTCGCCAACTTCGGCACCGGGGGCCACCCGCGCCACGATTCGGCCCTGTATCGCCGACTAGCCTTCAGCACGGCCAGTGCCCCGGTCCAGCAGGGCAGCCTGCGCGATAACGACCTCTATGTGCCGTTGGACGACTCAACGAGTTTGAACCGCGGACCGGTGGCCGGGGTGGCCCGTCCGGGAGGTGGCAGCAGCAGATTCCGGCTGGACGCCGCGGGACGTGATATCGAGGTCGATTATGCGACGGCGCTGCTGCCCGACGGCGTGGAGCTGCGTGCCGCGCGTATCCGTGGTGCCGTGGCCATGCCCCTCGAAGCCAGCGGCTATGCCTTGGCTGGTGATACCGAACCGGAATCCGTACTCACCGCCGCGGGAGCCCTGGCCGCCGGTTCGGACGGGTTGCGCTCCGGTATCCAGTTCGTCGGTGCCCCGGAAGGTGACACGGTAGCTGCCACTCCCCGCATCCGCGAAGCCTCCGGATCGATCCTTGGTGAACGGGTTGCCGTACCGGTGATCACGCTGGATCCTGCCGCCGGCGCGGAGACGCGATGGTCCTGGCTGGTCTGCTTCACCCGGCGGAACGTCGATCTGGAGGCGGTGGCCAGGCGCCTCGTTCTGAACTGGACGCCCGACGGGCTGCAGGCGTCGGACGGGGCCATCACCGCGAACCTGTCGTGGATTCGCCATGAACGATGGCCGGCCGACGCGATCAATCAGGGAGTCTTCGGGGCCTGAAACCGACGGGTCAGCGCGAAGCGGCGCGGGCTTCCTTGACCAGTTCTCGGTCGGTTGCGGTTTCCGGCGACGGGGTCAGCACCATCGGCATGGTCCCGGTGCTCGTGCGAACCCGGGGGCTTGCCGCTGCTGCGCCGGCCGGCACCGGAGCGGGCTTCCTTCTGGCGGAGAGGTGTACGGCGTCCAGACCCGCGGCCTTCAATGCCGGGATATCCTCGACGACGAGCCCGCCACCAGCCATGACCTGAAGCCGTCCGGCGGCACGCTGGACCAGACGGGCGAGCAGATCCAGGCCAGCCCCCACCGAGTCCTCGGCCCCCGAGGTCAACACGCGGGTAAAGCCGAGTCCGGCCAACAGATCGATGGCTTCCATCGGGTCGCGGCATTCGTCGATGGCCCGATGGAACGTGATTTCCATGTCGGGGTTGGCCCAGCGGGCCGCATCGAGAAGAGTGCGGGTTCCCGCCCGGTCGATCCAGCCATCGGGGGTGAGCGCGCCGAAGACGACGCCGTCGGCGCCTCGGGCGGCACAGGAGGCGATTTGTTCCGCCATGGTCCTCAGCTCTTCACCGGAGTAGACGAAGTTCCCGGGACGGCAACGGATGATCGGATGGATCTCGGTGGTGCCGGCCAAGGGGCCGCGGCACGACTCGAGCAGGGCAGTGGAAGGGGTGAGCCCGCCGACCTCCAGATTCGCGCACAGCTCGACCCGGTTGGCGCCCTCCTCGGAGGCAATCAGTGCTCCGGGAAGGTCGACGACGGCGATCTCGAGTTTCATGGCGTCCTCTTCAGGGGATGGGGCAGGCTGGCCGGGGCGGCTTGGGCCGATGCGGAATCAGAGTGACCAACGGTCCAGGTCCGCGACCATCGCCCGGAGGTCCTCCAAAGCCGGCCAGGTGTCGCCGGCGACTTCGAGCTCATGAAGCAACTGTACGCAGTATTCTTTGCCGCGCGCGTCCTCCATTGCTGCCAGATGACGCATTTCGTAGGGGTCTGCCTGCAGATCGAAGAGCCGCGGTGTGAGCAGGTACCGGCCCGGCCGACGGGGGTCGGGACGGCAATCGACCAGGAGCTTGTAATCGGTGGTGCGCAAACCGCGCATTCCCGGGCCGCCGTCGGGCGCTGGTGGACCGTAGTAGAGGGCCGATCCGCCTCCGGCGGAGCCGGAAGGCGTCCGGTCCACCAGATCGGCGGAAACGTCGGTGCCCTGCATGGCGTCGGGGATCTTGCCGGACAGTCCGGTCAAACCCAGCAGGGTCGGGGCAACGTCCACCGAACCGATCAGCGTCCGTTCGTTACGACCGGCGGCAATATGGCCGGGCCAGCGGATGAGGAACGGCAGCGACATCGACTCCTCCCACGGAACGTTCTTGTACATCAGGCCGTGGCTGCCCAGTTGCATCCCGTGGTCGGAGGTAAAGATGACGATCGTGTTCTCCCGCTGTCCGGTCTCCTCCAAGGCCGCCAGGAGGCGGCCAATCTGTTCATCGACGGCCGAGACGGTGGAAAAATAGTCGGGGGCCTTCTCCACGGCCTCCCGTCCGGCCGGCGTCTCGAGGTCGACGTTGGGCCGGGGCAACAGTTCCTCGGGTGTCAGGGCGGTATAGCGGTCCCGGAACGTGGTCGGGGCCTGGTCGAAGGGTTGGTGTGGGGGATTATGCGAGACCACCAAGGCGAAAGGACCTCCGGACGTGTCCACGGTTCGCAGGAAATCGACCGCGACGTCCGTTTCGTGTTCGACCGACCATTGTTCGACGATCGTCTTTTCCTCGCGCGGCGCGTCACCGATCCAGTAGTGCGGACGCAGATGATTGTCGGCGGCGCCGTAGGAATACCAGAAGGAGAAGCCGTGCCGGCGATCCGGTGGGGAATAGGCGTCCCAGACGGCGCCTTCGCGGAAGCCCTCGCCCCAGATGGCGTCCTCGGCGGTCACGGCCTCCAGATGCCATTTGCCGATGTACCCGGTCTGGTAGCCGGATTCCTGGAGAACCCTGGACCAGGTGTCGATGTCTGGTGGAAGCCCGGCATCGGTGTTGGAGTTGATGTTCACCGGCACCCCGTTGCGGTGCGGGTGTTGGCCGGTCATCATCATCGCCCGATGCGGGCTGCACACCGGGTAGCTGCTCACGGCATGGGCGACATCGGCTGATTCCCTGGCCAGGCCGTCGAGATTGGGCGTGTAGGTGGGGTCGGCATCTCGGAACCCCAGTGCCGCATCGCGGAACTGGTCCGCCATGATGAACAGCAGGTTCGGTTGCTCAGGCGCCATGGTGTTCCTTCCGTGCTGCGTCCCCGATTGGGGTTCCGTCCCAATTCGGGGCAGTGAATGCGCCCAACGGGTTCCCGGTGAGCGGATGCAGTTGTCCGGCGCCGGCGACGGGCAGGGAACTGCCATCGAAGTCCGCCGAACCGTAGGTGTCGAACCACTCCTGCAGCTCGGCGCGCATCTCGGCGACCCGGTCGGCATGGGCCGGGTTATCAACCAGGTTCTCCCGTTCCTCCGGGTCGTTCTCCAGATCGTAGAGCTCGTGTGGGCCGTGGGGGTAACGGTGGTTGTACTTCCAGAAGCGATTGCGGATCATGCGGGAGGGGCCGTATTCGTCGAAGATCACTACGGGCCGGGGAACGGCCGTCGCCTCCGTTTCCTGGCCAGTCAGCACGGAGGCGAAGGAGCGACCGGGCCCCGTCTCGAATTCACTTGCCTCGAGACCGGCGAGTTCCAGCAGGGTGGCGGCGACGTCATAGGCGGAGAGTAGCTCCTGCGCTATCCGGCCGGTCTGGATGCTGCCGCGGTGGGAGAAGATGGCGGGAACCTTCACCGAGGAGTCGTAGAGGTTCTGCGGGAAGGTGCCGTTACCCTTGCCCCAGATACCGTGATGACCACAGTTGAAGCCGTTGTCGCTGGAGAAGACCACGATCGTGTCCTCACGCAGTCCGAGTTCCTCGAGCCGGTGCAATACGCGCCCGATGCCGGCGTCCATGGCGCTGACCGCCGCGAAGTAGCCCACCAAGGCCGCACGGGTATCGGCCTCGCCGCCCAGCGGGACCCCACCCACGGTGGTGGTCCACGGGTGCATGGGTTCCTGTGGGCAGGAGGCGAAGGCCGTGTCCTCGTAAAGTCGAGTGAATTCTTCGGGGTGCTGGTCCTTCCACGGCATATGTGGGGCCGTGTAGTTCAGCGCCAGGAAGAACGGGGCATCCTGGCGGGCAGCCTGCTCGATGAACCCCACAGAGTCGTTGGTGATCGCGTCGGTCAGGTAGTCGGTGACCAATTCCTTCTCGCCGTTGCGGTACATGGTGGCGTGGTCGTAGGGGCATCCGCCACCCTCCAAGGCGTACCAATGGTCGAAGCCGTGGCGGGCCTCGTCATTGGCGCCAAGATGCCATTTGCCCGACAGGCCCATGTAGTAGCCGGCGGCCGCCAACTCATCAGTGAAAAGTGGTTGGCCGGAGAGGAAGTCGGTGGCGTTGGGGCCGGCCTCGACGCCGTGCAGATAGTCGTGGACTCCATGCCGGGAGGGTGGTTGGCCGGTCATGAGGCTCGCCCGGGCCGGGGAACACACGGGTGAGACACAAAAGAAGTTCTCCAACCTGGTGCCTTCGGCAGCCAACGCGTCCAGGGTGGGTGTCTGGATGTCCTCGTTGCCCGCGCATCCCATGGCCCAGGCGCCCTGATCGTCGCTGAGGATCATCAAGATGTTGGGTGGGTTCCGCTTCACGGGCACTCCTAGTCCTATACGGGATATGGCGGGTGTTCCTTACTTCATACCCGGCATTATCGAGAGGAATAAAGAATGACTAGGTGGCATCAGCGCCCTTTTGACGGAGAAAAACGGCTAGAATCCAGCGATTTCAGAAGTCATTGACGAATCATCCCTTAAAACCCCTTCAACGATCGTGCATTATGGGAGGAATGACCAAAGGAGTATCCGTGCCAGACTACCGACGGCTCGTCGCCGACCAGGGGGAACTGCGTAACGTCCGCAAGCAGCCCCTGAAATTTCAGGAACTCAGTGAAGACCTGCGCCGGGAGATCCTCGCGGGCACTTGGGCCGTGGGCAGCAAGCTACCCACGGAGGCCCAACTCGCCCGGGAGACCGGCCTGTCCCTGACCACGGTCCGGCGTGCCTACGAGGATCTGGTGGATAAGGGGCTCGTCATCAGGCGGCAGGGCGCCGGCAGCTTCGTCGCCACCCCACCCTCGCGGGCCTTGAAGAAACCGCGCTACACCATCGGTGTTCTGCTGCCGGATACCCAGCTGTACTATCCGAAGGTCCTGCAGGGGATCGAGGAGCACCTCACGGCGCAGGGGGCCAGCCTGCAGTTGTCCACCTACCATTACGATCTGAGCCGGGAGAACTCCAGCATCCAGTTCCTGCTCGATGCCGGTGTCGACGGGCTGCTGCTCGTACCGACCTTGACCGGCATTCCTGATCCGGAGCGGAGGGTCGCCGAACTGGCGGCCCTGCCGGTCCCGGTGGTGCTGCTCGAGCGTAGCCTCGAGGACCTCGGGGCTGCGGATCGGACCGAACACATCTGCTCCGACCACCAGGGCGGGGCCTATGACGCGGTGAAACACCTGGCCGGACTGGGCCACGAACGCATCGCCGTGTTGACGAGGTCGAATGTAGCGGGCAAGAGCGCCAACCCCACCCAATCGGCCGTCGTCGCCGGGTACCGCAGTGCCGTAGCCGACCTCGGACTTTTTGCCGACGGGGAGGAACTGCCGATTTTCAGTTCGACAAAACCCGAATGGGAGCAGGATCAGGCCGAGGCCATGTATACCCGGCTACGGGACAGCCGTGCGACGGCGGCCTTGGTGTTCGGGGACCGCGAAGCGACACTGCTGCAGACCGCAGCCCTGAGGCGTGGGGTGAACGTGCCCGAGGAACTATCCCTGGTCTCCTATGACGATGAGATGGCCGATATCGCCCCGATCCCGTTGACGGCGATCTCGCCCGCGAAGCACCGTTTGGGCATGATGGCCGCAGAGATCTTGCTGCGCCGGCTGAAAGAAGGCGATGCCTGCCCGATCTATCAGATCCGTCTGCGACCGCGCATTGTGGTGCGCGAATCCTGTGCCACCGTGCCGGGCACCGCCACCGCGGGCCCGACGGACCGCCGGGCCCCGGCTCCTAGTGCTGCCGGCCCGACGGCGTGAAGGTCCGCGGGCCCTTGGCCTGAACGGCGAGGTGCACCGTGGCCCCAGCCAGGCCGCGGGTACCGACCTCTAGCGTCGTCGACCCGTCGGCGTTGCGGGTCAGCCTGGCTCTATCACCCTCGAGGAGCCGGTAGCGCCGCCTGGTCCTGAAGGTCAACGAGAGGGAAGAAGCGCCCTGGGTGGGTTCGCTGATCGACAACTGAAGCCGGTTTCCGTCCTCGCGCTGGACGACGCAGGCCGGGCCCGACAGTTCGAGGTCGGCGACCGTGCCCTGCCCCCAGAACGTGGCGGCCAGCGTCTTCTCGTGGGCGAAGGAGACCGCCTGGGCGACCGCGTCATTACGCAGCACCGTGTGCTGCTTCCGTCGGGCGAGTTTCGCAGCCCCCTGGATCGAGGCGCCCGGGGCGATCAGGTACGCGTAGCCGGCCTGCTCCGGTGAGGTGCCGTGATCGAAATAGAGCGTGGCGTAGTTGCGTTTCTGCACCTCGGTGCTGCCCTTGGCGTTGACATCTGACCAGGACCCCGACCGGCGTTCGCGCAGCACGTGAAGTGGCGCTTCGTCCAGCGCGACGTAAGCGCCGAAGCCCTCTAGATGGACCCAGCGGTCCGATGAGAGGACTGACTCAGCATCGGTCGCCGCCGCGACGCGCCCCGAAGCGGTGACCAAGGCGTTGGAGCCCTGGTGCAGGTTGCGGTGGTCCACGATGGTTTCCACCGGTGCCGAGGAACCGGTGTGGATGTCGGAGCCCAGGCACACGATGACGTCCTCGCTGACGAACCAGGATTTGCGGGCGCTGAGCCCGGTGCCTCCGGGACCGATGAGATGCTGTCCGACGGCGGCGATCTCCTCGTTGGCGCTCGAGCCGGTCCATTCGTTGTCCGGTGTCCCGGCCCCCCACTGGCCCTCGACCCTATCCGGCAGGGACGTGGTGTCTACGGTGGTCCCGGGTAGCCTGACATGGTTTGCGGTGGCCCAGAAGGCGTCGTCGTACTGGCCCAGATCGGCGTCATGGACATAGGTCATGCCCGAGCCGGAATGGTAGCCCCGGTCATTTTCGCCGTTGCCGCATTCGTACCAGGAGATCCGGTTGCTGCACATCGCCGTGGACAGCGACCATTGGGGGCCGCGGTGCATGGTGCGGTCCATGGCCGGGAACAGGAAATGGCCGGCCAGTGGGGCCGCCGGCGACAGGCCCAGCGACAGGAGTTCCTTCACCAGTGCCGTACGCGCGACGCTGGCTCCGTCCAGAATGGGGGCGTGGTCGTTATCGGTGATCCATTGCAACGCGCGCCGGCGCCAGCGCTTGGCGGTGGGTGCGTCGACGGCACGTGACAGCAGCAGCACGGCCTCGATGGTGCTGGCCCCCAAATCGAAACCGGTGTTTTCCTCGCGGGAGACACTGCGCCCGTGCACCGAATCGGCCATGGCCCCGGCCATCAGGCAGGGGGCAAAGGAGTCCTCAACGGTTTTGAAGAGGATGTCCCGGCTCGGATCGGAGACCGCGGCATCGGTTCCGCCGAGCAGCGCGAAGAGCCTGGCGAGACCACTGAGCAGAACCACCCCGTAGGAGCCGGTATAGGGGGTGGTGCTGTGCTGGATGAAGGAGCCGTCGGCAAAGAATCCGTTGCCGCTGGTGACGTACTGCCACACCTCGGCCAGTCCGGCGACGGCATGGTGGAGCTTCTCTTCGTTCCCGTCGACCAGTGAGCGGACGATGATGCCCTGGCACAGGTCCACGCGGTTCGCCCCGACCGAGGTGATCTTCCCGCGCGAGGGCGGGAACTGCTGCCACGGGTCCGGCACGAAGTGGTCGATCGCTGCGCAGTATGCGGCCCGCTCGTCCTCGTCCAGCTCGTCGAAGAGCAGTACCAGCGTGTCCGCCAGGGCCCGGGGAACCCCGATTTCCCAGGCCCACCAGTTGCCCTCCTCCTCAGTGGTGTCGTTGTAGCGCAGCCGGTGGGCGTCGGACAGCCCGGCACGGATCTGCTTCAACAAGGTGCCCTGGCCGAAGGAGGCCGCCCCGGGCGTGGCCCAGGCGGTCGCCATTTGGGATAAGCGCACATACGTATAGCGCAGGTCCCCGGCTGCGGACAGGCCCAAGTCCGTGAAGATCCGGGTTCTGGCCGCGGAGGAGTCCAGGGTGCCCACGGCCGATGCGGCGGCCCGGTCCAGGGTGGCCAAGGCGTTGGCGAAATCCCGATCGCCGGCAATGAATTCCCTCCGGCCGGTGAGCTGGTCCACCCAGGTGGAGCGCAGTGTGGCGAAATCGGCGCTTGATAAGGCGGGCATTTCGGCAGCCCGGGCGGGCAGGGCGGTTTGGCTGATGAAGCTCAGGAGCAGGCCGGTCACGGCCACCCCTCCGGCGCCTTTGAGTGCGGTTCTGCGGGATAGTTCCTGGTCCATGGCTTCGCTCCTGATGTCCGTGGCGGGGCCGGCCCTGAGTGCCGGTGCCCTGTTGGGAAGGAACTCAACGTCACGTCAAGGTGAGGAATAAAGCAGTAGCGCCTGAACGGAACATGGCCAACAATGGAGCACACCACCGTCAGCGATACCAAGGAGCACCACGCCCCATGCAACTGTCCTTCTCCACGTTGGGATGCCCAGACGCCGATGTCGACGAAGTGCTGGCGCTCGCCGGCGAGCACGGTGCCACCGGCGTCGAACTGCGGATGCACGAGGGTGGAATTATCTCCGCCAGCATGGACGACGCCGAGCGTGGGAAGGTCAAGACCGCCTTCGCCGATGCCGGGATCACCATCTTGGCGGTGGGGAGCTATGTCAAGATCTGCGCGCCCGGAAAGGACATCGACGTCTTTCGGGAACTCGAGGCCGCGTTGCGGCTCGCGGCAGACATCGGGGCGAAGGCCGTGAGGGTCTTTCCCGGTGCCGGGCTGGATTCAACCTCCGAGGCCGACCGCGAGGAGGCCTTTGAGCTGGAGGAAAATGCAGTCCGTCGGCTGACGGCGGCCGAAGGGCCGGCGGCCATGCATGGGGTCCAGCTCTTATTGGAGACTCATGATTCGCATCCACGCGGGGTCGATGCCGCGCGCATCCTGTTCCCCCTGGGGCCGCAGGGCGCGGTGCGCACCATTTGGGATGTCCTGCACCCGTGGAAACGCGGGGAGGAACCCGAAGCGACCGTGAAGGCGCTCGCCGGGCGCATCGAGTACCTCCAGCTCAAGGATGCCCGCCGTGGCTCCACCGCCGATGCCCCGATCCTGACCCTGCCAGGGGAGGGGGACATCCCGTTGGAGAAGATGCTCCGGCTGTACCGGGAACAGGCGCCGACAGGAGTCGATCCCTGGGTGTCCTTGGAATGGGAGAAGGCCTGGAACCCCGATTTGCCGGAGCTGGGCGAGGCGCTGGCCGCCACCCGGAAGATCCTCGACTCGCTGTCCTCGAGCTAATCCGCCGTCCGGCTTGAGGCCCGCGCGGCCGGACAGAACTTCGGGGTGCTCATTTATTCCTATGGTGTGCGTCACCTTGACTGACCGTGTCCCAGCTGGAGGCACCCGGTGAAATGCCGGAGGTGTCTACCAGATTGAGCTCATGGAAAGCCCTTCCGGTTGCCCGTTCGCGTACCGGAGAAGATTGGAAAACAATGAACTGGACCAACCTCGAATTCAACCGACGCACCCTCATCAAGGTCGGCAGCGTCGCCAGCGCGGGGGCTGCGTTCGCGCTCAGCGCCGCACCTGCCCAAGCCGCCGGTGCCCGGGTCCCGATGGCCCCCGCGGCTCCCGGTGACGTCGAAGCGAAGGCCCTGGCCCTGCAGCCGCCGACCTTCCTCTTCGAAACGAAGGTGCCCGAGCAGGTCACTGCGGTCTCGGGGGCGGAGCCCGCGATCAGTGACGAGCAGGCCATCATCGGCAAGCACTCCCTCCGCTGGGACTACTCCGCCGGCTCCGTCCTGCAGATCGATGCGGCACTGGACGCCGAGGACTCCAGAATCCCGGAGGACGACGAGACGAAGCTCGGATCGCGCAGCACCTTCGGCCTGTGGATCTACAATTCCACGGCCCGCCAGGGCACCCTGCGCCTGGAATTCGGCCGGCAGGGAAGCAAGGACGCCTGGTGCGACCTCCATCTGGACTTCACCGGCTGGCGAACCGTCTGGATCCGCCTGGCCCAGGACCTGGAAGGCACACCGCGCCGCGACATGGATACCCTCCGGTTCGTCGCCCCGTCGTCGGGTTCCGGGACGCTCTTCCTGGACCAGCTGGTCCTGAACATGTCCATGCGCACCGACCACCCGATGCGGAGCGAGCAGGCCCCTTTCGTCAACCCGGAAGCCGATACGGCGCAAAATGCGCATTGGCTCGCCCTGCTGAAGTTCCAGGAACTACAGGATGCCCAGGCGCCGGCACCGGTCACAGATGCGACGTTGCTGGCCGATGTGTCGACGGTGAAGTCCAGGTACCTTGAGGCCTACCTCACCGGTGGCGGCGCGACCACGGGCTCGCAGGTGGCCGATCTGACGGCGCAACTGGCCAAGCTCGGCATCCCCGAGCGGTCCACCAGTGGGCCGGCGACACCGGTCCTCTTGAACCAGCAGGCCATCTTCCCGCCTCAGATCGCCCCCGAACTGGCTGCGCTGGCTGGAAGCGCCAAACTGCGCACGCTCACGGATCTGATGCAGAAGATCGCCCGGGCCTGGGAACGTGCCGATGCCACGCGCAGGCCGCTGGTGGCCGAGCTGTACGTCCGCGCCGTCTTGCATCTTCGCCGCGTGGGTTGGGCCAAGGGCAGTAGCCAGGGCAGTGTCCACCATCTCGGATACAACATCCGTGGGTACTACGACTCCGTCTTTATCATGAAGGACGTCCTCCAGGATGAAGGATTGCTGGAGGAAGCCCGGGCCGATGTCGACTGGTTCGTCGGCCTGGGGCGCGTTCTCGAACGCCCGCTGCGACGCGATGGCATCATGGACATCTACAACACGAACGTCCGGGGCCTTGTGGCAGCGGCCATGCTGCGGGAGACTCCTGGCGAACAGGCGGCTTGGCTTTCAGCCGTCCGCGACTTCCTCGATGTCACCCTGCAGCCAAGTGACGGTTTGCAGGGCGGAATTAAAGCCGATGGCTCGGGATTCCACCATGTCGGGTTCTACCCCGCCTACAGCGCTGATGGCCTCTCCGGACTGGCGCCAATGGTCATGGTCCTGGGTGGCACGTCGTTCCGTCTGTCCGAGGCGGCGCACTCCCTGTTGAAAAAGGCGGTGCTGGGGATGCGCACCTTTGCCAATAAATTCGAATGGTCGCTGACCGTGTGTAACCGCCATCCAAAGGCGGGCCAAACACTCAAGCTCGATCCCTTCCAGTGGCTGTTCCAGGCTGGCACGCCCGACGGGAAGAAGGCCCTGGACCCCGAACTGGGGGCTGCCTTCCTGCGCCTGCTGCCGGAAAAGCAGTCTTCGATCCACCAACGGCTGGCCGCCAAATTGGCTGCTACCGGGGTCACCGTGGAAGATTCCCCGACGGGCCACTGGACCTACAACTACGGCGCCCTCGGAGTGCACCGCCGCGAGGACTGGTCGGTGACCGTTCGCGGACACAACCGCTACCTGTGGAGCTCGGAGACCTACGAAAACGCCAATATCTATGGCCGCTACGGCACCTACGGGCAGATCAACGTTCAGTCCACGGGCGATCCGATCACCCTGCTGGATAGCGGGTTCTCCCAGGAAGGCTGGGATTGGGGGCGTTTCCCGGGCACGACGGCGATCCATAAGCCCGTTGATGACCTGTTCATCGATCTCGGGCTCGGAGTGGAAATCATGCCACTCTCGGATTCGCGCTTCGGCGGGGCCACCAACATCGATGGCCGGCACGGTCTCTTTGCCATGGACCTGCACGAGATCCCTTCCTGGGATCCCAGCCACCGGGCCCGCAAATCAGTGTTCCTTTTCGACGAGCGGGTCATCGCAGTGGGTACGGGGATCGAAAACAATGACCGCCGAAACGAAACGGGGACGACCCTGTTCCAGAGCCACCTGGCGGCGACGTCGGAGCCCACCTACATCGACTCCACCCGGCCCGTCGCCGACTTCCCGCTCGAGCGCAAATCGCGCAAGAAATCCAAGCATGCACAATGGCTGGCCGACGGGAAGGGCAATGGCTACTACATCCCGGCCAAGCAGCACCTGGGGATCGAGCGTTCCACGCAGAAGTCGAAGGACCAGAGCTCCGGAGAACCCACCAGTGGGGACTTCGCCACGGCGTGGCTGAGCCATGGGACCAAACCGAGGAGCGGATCCTATGAATACGCGATGCTGATCGGGCGGACTCCACAACAAACGGCGGCCTTCGCGAAAGCCATGGGCGGCCGGCGAGCCCCCTATGAGGTGTTGGAGGCGCGCTCCGACCGGCATGCAGTCCGCGATCGGGAGACCGGTATCACCGGCTACGCGGTCTTCGAGGCGGGGCACGGGTTCGAGGGCGATATCGAAGGGGTGGATACTCCTTCGTTGTTGATGACCCGGCGTGAAAAGAACCGTCTGGTCATGTCGGTGACGGATCCGGATCTCCGCCTGTATTCGGGCAAAGACCCGGACCAATACGATGCCAAGGGCCGTTTCGTCGGCGGTGTCCTTCCCTACGTGGTGTCCTGGAGGGAAAACGCGAGCCAGGCCCACACCCTGACCGTGAAGGTCAAGGGCTCCTGGAAGCTAGCCGAAAAGGTCGACGGCGTGAAGGTCACTTCCCGCAAGGGCCACGGCGGCCACGACCATCATGGAGGACGCCACGGCCATGATCATGGCCGGCAGGGGCGCACCGAGATCGCGGTCCGCACCCGGGACGGGCTGCCGGTGCAGTTCAGCCTGGCGCGGCACTAATACCGCGTTAGCCCTGCCCCGCCGCGGTGGTGCTGCGTCGGAGCATGAGTTCGCCGGTGACGGTGGGTTCGGCTCCGGCAGCACCTCCAGGGAGGGCCACGGTGCTTTCGACGGCGATCCGTCCGATGTGCAGCAACGGCAGCCGCACGGTGGTCAATCCGGGATGGAAATCCCGCAGCGTCTCGATATCGTCGAATCCCGCGACGGCGGCGTCGCGCGGAACCTGGACCCCGCCCTCACGCAGCCCGGCGACCAGCCCGATGGCCATCACGTCACTGACCGCAAAAAGGCAGACAGGGGCCCCTTCCCGGTGAGCCGCGGCGACCCGTGGTGCCAGCTCGGCGCCGGTGGCATGGCCGCCAGCCCGGTCCAATCCGGTATGCAAGACCTCGGCCGCCGGAACACCCGCGGCGTGTAGACCATGGTGGAATCCACGGACCCTATCGTCCGAGGTGGCCAAGCCCTCGGGGCCCGCCACGATCAGGAAGGGGCCGCGATGGGTGGCGGCCAATGCGCCCGCCAGCTGACAGGCCAGGTCTTCGTTGGGAACGGCGATGACATGGTGGTGTTCGGGGGAACCGGTCCCCTCCACGGGGCGACCGATGACGGCGACCTGGCCATCATTACGGCAGTAGAGGTCCAGCTCGTTGGCCAAGGTGCTGTTGGCTTCACGGTCCGCAGCAGCGGTGGTCCGCGAGCCCGCCAGGATGATGGCATCAGCCCGGTGGGCGGCGAAGGCGGAGACTGCGGTGGCCTCCTCTGCAGGGGTGCCGCCGGTGGTGGCGAGCATGACGAGTTTATTGCGTTCCCGCGCAGCTTCCTGGACGCCGTGGGCGATGGCCGCGAAGTACGGGTCGGCGATGTCGTGGACGATGAGGCCGATGACCCCCGAGCTGGATTTCGCCAGCCCCTGAGCTTGCGCATTGGGCACGTACCCCAGTTCGAGGGCCGCCCGCCGGACGTTTGCGGCAATCTCCGGTCCGGGGATCCGCGCCGAACCATTGAGTACCCGGGACGCGGTGGCGGGGGAGACTCCTGCCTTGCGGGCCACCTCGGCCAGTGTCGTTGCGGACATCGCTACCCCTTCGCCGGCCGTCACGGCTCACATGGTGGACAAGAGTTCCAGTATCGCATGACAGAAAAGTTTGGGAAAGCGCTTGCCAAGCATTGTTTGGATGGGCATGATGGACACAACGGGAATGCGCTTTCCCAATCAGTCTTCATACCATCCACCCCCAGCAAAGAGGTCCCATGGGCTCGACACCACGCACCATCCGTATCGCCATGAACGGCATTACCGGCCGGATGGGCTACCGCCAGCACCTGCTGCGATCCATCCTGCCGATCCGCGACGCCGGAGGCTTCACCCTGGCCGATGGCAGCCGCGTCCAGGTCGAGCCGATCCTCATCGGGCGCAACGAAGCCAAGGTCCGCGAACTTGCAGAACTGCATGGGGTCGCCGAATGGAGCACCGATCTGGATGCGGTCATCAACGACCCGACCGTCGACGTCGTCTTCGACGCCTCGATGACCAGCCTGCGCGCCGCGACGCTGAAGAAGGCCATGCAGGCCGGCAAACACATCTTCACCGAGAAGCCCACCGCCGAAACCCTCGACGAAGCCATCGAGCTCGCCCGCATCGGCACCGAGTCCGGGGTGACCGCCGGCGTCGTGCATGACAAGCTCTACCTGCCCGGGCTGGTGAAGCTGCGCCGCCTCGTCGATGAGGGATTCTTCGGCCGCATCCTGTCCATCCGCGGCGAATTCGGCTACTGGGTCTTCGAAGGCGATGTGCAGTCAGCGCAGCGTCCGTCCTGGAACTACCGCGCCGAAGACGGCGGCGGCATGACCACCGATATGTTCTGCCACTGGAACTACGTCCTCGAGGGGATCATCGGGAAGGTCAAAAGCGTCAACGCCAAGACCGCCACCCACATCCCGGCCCGTTGGGACGAGCAGGACCAGGAATACGTCGCGACCGCCGATGACGCCTCCTACGGCATCTTCGAACTCGAGACCCCCGCCGGCGACGAGGTCGTGGGGCAGATCAATTCCTCCTGGGCCGTGCGGGTCTACCGCGACGAACTCGTCGAATTCCAGATCGATGGAACGCTCGGCTCGGCAGTGGCCGGCCTGAATAAGTGCGTCGCCCAGCAGCGCGCCCACACCCCCAAGCCGGTCTGGAACCCCGACCTGCCGGTGACCGAATCCTTCCGCGACCAATGGCAGGAAGTCCCGGCCAACGCCGAGCTGGACAACGGCTTCAAGCTGCAGTGGGAAGAGTTCCTGGCCGACGTCGTCGCCGGACGCGAACACCGCTTCGGTTTGCTCTCCGCGGCCCGCGGCGTCCAGCTGGCCGAATTGGGCCTGCGCTCCAACGACGAACGCCGTACCATCGACATCCCGGAAATCACGCTCTGATGGCCTCGCTGATTCTTCCCCGGAACGACGGCGGAACCCGCACGCACCAGCTATCCGAGGCACGGACCTGGTCCAGGCCCACCGCCCCGATCACCTCCCGGCACGCCTACGCAGCGGCCCACGTCATCCCCGACGTGCACGCGGAGAACGTGCCCGGAGCCCCGGCGGCACTGGACTGGGATACCACCCTCGCCTACCGCCACGAACTCTGGTCCTACGGCCTGGGTGTCGCCGATGCGATGGACACCGCCCAGCGCGGCATGGGTCTGGACTGGGCGGCCACCGGAGAACTGATCCGCCGCAGTGCCGCCGAAGCGGCCGCTGTGGTCTCCTCGAAGGCCCCCGCCACCGCCGGCAAATCGGTGCGCGATCTGCTCGCCTGCGGCGCGGGAACCGACCAGCTGGATCTGGCCACCGTCCCCTCGGGCCCTGCCGGGCTGAACGTCGTGCTCGATGCCTACCGCGAGCAGATGGCTCTGGTGGAGGAGGCCGGCGCGAAGACCATCCTGATGGCCTCCCGCGCGCTGGCCGCCGTGGCCACCGACGCCGAGGACTATCTGCACGTCTATTCGACGTTGCTGCGTGAGGCCAAGCAACCGGTGATCCTGCACTGGCTGGGCACCATGTTCGATCCGGCCTTGGCCGGCTACTGGGGCTCCGATGACGTCGCCACGGCGACCGATACGTTCTCCTCGCTGGTCAGCGGTCATGCCGAGAAGATCGACGGGGTCAAGGTCTCCCTGCTCGACGCCGGGCACGAGGTCGCACTACGGGCCTCACTGCCTGCAGGGGTCAGGCTCTATACCGGGGATGACTTCAACTATCCCGAACTCATCGACGGGGACGGCAGTCACCACTCCGATGCGCTGCTGGGCATCTTCGCCGCCATCTACCCGGCGGCCTCCGCAGCGCTGCAAAGCTACGACGCCGGTGATTCGGTGGCGGCACGAGCCACCCTTGATTCGACCCGGGAACTGGGAAAGCACATCTTTAGCGCCCCCACCTTCTACTACAAGACGGGCATTGCGTTCCTCTCGTGGATCAACGCGCAGCAGCCCGGTTTCCAGATGGTGGGCGGACTACATTCGGGCCGGTCGCTCATGCACCTGGCGACCACCTTCGAACTGGCCGATGCTGCCGGGCTGCTCCTAGATCCTGAGCGCTCCGCAGCCCGGATGTCCACCTTCCTTCAGACCAATGGGGTGGGAGCATGAGCGATTTCTCGCGGTTGGCCCTGAACAGCGCCACCACCAAGAAATGGACCCTGCCCGAGGTCGTGGACGGCTGCGTCCGCGCCGGGATCCCGGCCATCGGCCCCTGGCGGGACATCGTCGCAGACCACGGCCTGGCGGAATCGGCGCAGCTGATCCGTGATGCCGGACTGCGGGTCTCATCGCTGTGCCGGGGAGGCTTCCTGACGGCAGCCGATGCCGAGGGCCAGGCAGTGGCGCTGGCCGACAACCGTGCGGCGATCGAAGAGGCCGTGGCGCTGGGCACCACCGAGTTGTTCCTGGTGGTCGGCGGCTTGGCCCCGGGGGAGAAGGATGTCGTCGCGGCCCGCCAACGCGTGGCCGACCGCCTGAAGGACCTGGTGCCCTACGCCGTCGAACACGGGGTGCGGCTGGTCCTTGAACCGCTGCATCCGATGTATGCGGCAGACCGGGCCCTGATCTCCACGCTAGGGCAATCCCTGGACCTGGCGGCACCGTACGATCCGGGCGCCGTCGGCGTGGCCGTAGACACCTTCCACGTCTGGTGGGACCCTGATCTGAAGGCGCAGATCGGGCGGGCCGGCCGCGAACAGCGGATCGCTTCCTACCAAATCTGCGATTTCAACCTGCCTATCGCAGCCGACGCTTTGCTTTCCCGCGGCATGATGGGAGACGGTGTCATCGACTTCGCGACCATCGGCTCCTGGGTCCGTGATGCCGGGTACACCGGGGATATCGAGGTGGAAATTTTCAACCAGGAAATCTGGGATACCGACGGCGATACGGTCCTCTCCACCGTGAAGGAACGCTACGCAGAACTGGTGCTGCCTTTCGCCTAGCCCACGGTGGTTGACCGGCGACCCGCGAGCGTGATGGTTCCGGTTCCCCTTGAGCCGAGTCCGCGCGGATCAGCTCTTCGAAGGCCGCTCCCGCGGGGGCGGCCTTCGTCGTTCCCTCCGCGGGCCGGAACCTTAGAGCGTGAAGAATTTCCCATGTCACCTGCAGTTTTGTTGATTGCAACTATGTGATGGTGGTCTCATTTTTTCCCTGCTACTGTGAGTTTCATCGACGCGGGGTCTTTGATTCCACAGGATTCGGAAACCCCCTGTCCGAGGAGGCATACGGCCTCATGGCGGGCCGTATAACGGCGAATGCGGGAGGGCCGACATGAGCACGACCATGAATAGCGGACTACAAGATGCGCTGATCAGGACTCGGAGGTTTTTCAAACCGAAGGAAGTCGTCTCGCCCGATGGACGCACGCTACTCAAGGTCGGGGGCCGTTCCGGGGATTCCTTCTACCGGGATCGTTGGAGCCACGACAAGGTGGTCAGATCGACCCACGGGGTGAACTGCACGGGGTCGTGCTCCTGGAATGTCTACGTCAAAGACGGCATCATCACCTGGGAAACCCAGGCCACCGATTACCCCACCACCGGCCCCGATAAGCCGGAATACGAGCCGCGCGGTTGCCCGCGCGGCGCTTCTTTTTCCTGGTACACCTATTCGCCAACCCGAACCCGCTACCCATACATCCGCGGCGTCCTGCTGGAAATGTACCGAGAGGCCAAAGCCCGGCTGAAGGACCCGGTCCTGGCGTGGGCCGATCTGACCGAGGACCCGGAGCGGGCCGTGAAGTATAAGAGCGCCCGGGGCAAGGGCGGGCTGGTGCGCGCGTCATGGGACGAAGCGGTCGAGATCGTCGCGGCGGCCCATGTGCACACCATCCGCAAATACGGTCCCGACCGAGTGGCAGGGTTCTCGCCCATCCCGGCCATGTCGATGGTCTCGCACTCTTCAGGTGCCCGGTTCGTGAACCTTATCGGCGGGTCCATGCTCAGCTTCTACGACTGGTACGCCGATATGCCGGTCGCTTCCCCCCAGGTTTTCGGCGACCAGACCGACGTACCCGAATCCGGGGACTGGTGGGATGCCGGCTACCTGGTCATCTGGGGCACCAACGTCCCGGTGACGCGGACCCCCGATGCCCACTGGATGATCGAAGCCCGCTACCGGGGACAAAAAGTGGTCGTCGTTTCCCCCGACTTCGCCGACAGCACCAAATTCGCCGATGAATGGATGCCCGCCGAACCGGGAACCGACGGCGCCCTAGCGATGGCCATGGGACATGTCATCCTCAAGGAATTCCACGTGGACCGGCAGACCCCCTATTTCACCCAGTACGTGAAGAAGTACACCGACCTGCCGTTCCTGGTCACCCTCGACGAAGCGCAGGACGCCGACGGAGAACGGATGTTCACTGCCGGCAAGTTCCTGACCGCCGCCGACCTGGACGGAGAGATTGAGGCGGAAGCTGAAAACCCCGAATTCAAGACGGTCCTGGTTGATGCGGCCACCGACCGCCTCGTGGTGCCCCCGGGCACCCTCGGCCACCGCTACGGCGAAACCGGTGAGGGCAAATGGAACCTCGACCTCGGGGATATCGACCCCAAGCTGACCCTGATCGATGGTGCCGACGAAAACGTCTCCATCGACATGCCACGTTTCGACGCCGGCCAGGGCAATATCGGTGTCATCCGCCGCGGCGTCCCGGCACGCCGGGTGGCCGGACGGCTGGTCACCACGGTCTTCGACCTGATGCTCGCCCAATACGGCGTGGGGCGCCCCGGGCTACCGGGGGAGTGGCCCACGGGCTACGACGACGCCGAATCGCCGAACACCCCCGCCTGGCAGGCCAATATCACCGGCGTCACGGCCGAGGCCTGCGAACGGATCGGTCGGGAATTCGCGCAGAACGCCGAGGATTCCAAGGGCCGCTCGATGATCCTGATGGGAGCCGGCACCAACCACTGGTTCCACTCCGACACCATCTACCGCACCTTCCTGACCTTGACGACCGTCACCGGTTGCCAGGGCGTGAACGGCGGCGGCTGGGCGCACTATGTCGGACAGGAAAAGGTCCGTCCACTCACCGGATACAACCAACTCGCAAACGGACTGGACTGGCTGCGTCCTCCCCGCAACATGGTGCAGACGGCCTACTGGTACCTCCACACCGACCAGTTTCGCTATGACCAGTTCGGTGCCGATGCCCTGACCGCCCAAACCGGCAAGGGGCAGCTCGCCGGAAAGACGACGGCGGACATCATCGCCCAATCGGCCCGGCTGGGGTGGATGCCTTCCTACCCCACCTTCGACCGGAACCCCTTGATCATCGGGGCCCAGGCCAGGCAGAAGGGCCAGTCGGCCAAGGACTACGTGGTTGACGAGATCAAGGCGGGACGGTTGAACTTCGCCGCCGAGGACCCCGATGCTCCGGATAACTACCCCCGGGTGCTCTCGTTGTGGCGCTCGAACCTGATCGGCTCCTCGGCCAAGGGCAACGAATACTTCCTGAACCACCTGCTGGGGGCCTCGCACACCATCAGTGCCGAGGAAACCGCAGAACGCTTCCGCCCCAAGGACGTGAAATGGCGGGAGAAGGCTCCGACGGGGAAACTCGACCTGCTCACCACGCTGGACTTCCGAATGACCAGCTCCACGCTGCACTCGGATATCGTGCTCCCGGCGGCCACCTGGTATGAGAAGTACGACCTGTCCACCACTGACATGCACCCGTTCGTGAACTCCTTCAACCCGGCCATCGCCCCGCCGTGGCAATCCCGTACGGACTGGGACGCCTGGCAGGAAATCTCCCGGGTGTTCAGCCGTCTGGCGGAACCGCACCTGGGCAAGCAGACCGACGTCGTCGCGGCGCCGCTGACCCATGACACCCCCGATGCGATGGTTTCCCCACATGGGAAGGTCAGGGACTGGAAATACGGCGAATGTGAGCCCGAGCCCGGGGTCACCATGCCCAAGATCATCGAAGTCGAACGCGACTACACGAAGATCGGCGACATGATGCGCTCGATCGGACCCCTGATGGACACGCTCGGGGCCACGACCAAGGGCATCACCTTTGACGTGAGCCGGGAAATCGAAGAACTAAAGATCAAGAACGGAACCGTGAGGGGAGGTGCGGGCCATGGGCGCCCCGACATCCTCAAGGACTACCAGGCCTGCGAGATGATCCTGACCCTCTCCGGCACCACCAACGGACATTTGGCGACCCAGGGTTTCAAAACGCTGGAGAAACGCACCGGCACCTTGCTGCACGACTTGTCCTCGGAGAACGAAGGCCACCGGGTGACGTTCGCCGATACACAAAACGGTCCGGCGCCGGTGATCACCTCACCCGAATGGTCAGGTTCTGAAACCGGCGGCCGGCGGTACTCCCCGTTCACCATCAACGTTGAACGACTCAAACCGTGGCATACCCTGACCGGCCGGATGCACTTTTATCTGGACCACGACTGGATGACCGAACTGGGTGAGGGATTGCCGATCTTCCGGCCACCGCTGGACATGACGGCGCTATTCGATGAACCGGCCATCGGTTCCACCTCCTCCAAGGGCGTGTCCGTCAGGTACCTGACCCCGCATAATAAGTGGTCCATCCACTCCGAATACCAGGACAACCTGTTCATGCTCTCACTGTTCAGGGGTGGTCCGGGAATCTGGATGAGTCCGCTGGACGCCGAGAAGATCGGGGTCAAGGACAACGAGTGGATCGAGGCGGTCAACCGCAACGGCACGACCACGGCACGAGCCATCGTCTCGCACCGGATGCCCGAGGGCACCGTGTTCATGTATCACTCGCAGGACCGGCTGATCGATATGCCGCTCTCCGAGACCAGCGGCCAGCGCGGTGGCAACCACAACTCGCTCACCCGCCTGATGATCAAGCCCACGCACATGATCGGCGGTTACGCCCAGCAGACCTACGCCTTCAACTACATGGGGCCGACGGGAAACCAACGCGACGAAGTCACGGTCATTCGCCGCCGCAACCAGGAGGTGACGTACTAATGCGTGTCATGGCTCAAATGGCAATG
>NZ_JBQSWW010000023.1:0-57606 GCF_052377515.1 Arthrobacter sp. AOP36-C1-22
GTCTAACTTACCTTACCGCGTGTCGCTCCGCAAATCCATCGTTTCCGGTGTTTCTGCGGTACTCTACGCAATCGATCCAGACTGGATTCGGGGCGCAAAACGCCCCGGTCCATTCAGGACTGATTTTGTTAGGTGGCCGCCTTCCGATCGTCTGCGTTTCCGCTGTACTCGTCTCGGCGACTCAGAAAACTTTACACGGATTCGGGTGCCCCACCAAATCGGAGGCCCTCTTCGCCGAAAACCCCTTGATTCCGCGGGAATCAAGGCGGCTTCGGCCCCCTGGAGGTCGATTTCTGCGATTCCGAGATTTGAGTCCTGCATCACATGCCCCGTCCCTAGAATGGGGCCATGCCCAATGTTCATGATGCCCCGGATCAGCCAGTCGATGTCCCGACGGTCGCCTTCGACCTGCCCGCGCGTTTGGGTCTTGACCACCCACTGGTCAACGCCCCCATGGCCGGTGCCGCCGGCGGAGCCTTGGCCGGCGCCGTCAGTACCGCCGGGGGGTTGGGCCTGATCGGGATCGGCTCCACCGCCACGAAGGAGTGGATCAGCGAACAAGCCACATTGGCCCGCGCCCCCGGACGCGCCTGGGGTGCCGGGTTGATGGCCTGGGTCCTGGAACGCTCCCTGGACCCCCTGCACGAGATCCTGGACCACGGGCCCTCCTTTGTTTCCGTCAGTTTCGGTGACCCGGGCCCCGCCGCAGCGCTGATTCGGGAATCCGGGGCTCTCTGCGCGATGCAGGTGGGAAACGATGCCGATCTGCAGCGGGCCCTCGAGCCGGATATCGACGTCGTCGTCTGCCGTGGCGGGGAGGGTGGCGGTCATGGACGCAATGACGTGGCCACGTTGCCGTTGCTGCAGCAGGCCCTGGCGGCAACCAGCAAACCGGTGATCGCGGCCGGGGGCATCGCCGACGCCCGGGGTGTTGCCGCGGTCCTGGCCGCCGGAGCCCAGGCTGCCTGGATCGGGACCCGTTTCGCGGCCTCGACCGAATCGTCCAGCCATGACCTGGTCAAACAAGCGATTGCCGCGGCCGAGTTGGACGACACGATCTTCACCCGGGTCTTCGATATCGCCCAACGCATCCCCTGGCCCACCGAATTCGGGGGCCGGGCGTTACGCAACGATTTCACCGAGCAATGGGCCCAGGACGGAGAAGGCCTGGTCGATGCCCTGGCCAAGGACCCCTCGATCACCGAAACCATCAAGGCGGCCCGCACCCACGCCGATGTGTCCACCGCCCCCGTCTACGCCGGACAGTCGGTCTCCCGAACCGCCGGTCAGGAGGGTGCCGCCGACATCGTCGCCGAACTGGCCGGCTTCCGCACCCATCTCGGTACCGCCGCCGCCCGCTGGAGTCGAGGCCGTTGACATCTTCCTGGGGCCTTGCCGGGCTTTCGCCTCGACAGCGGGCCCGTCTGGACCAGCTGTACCCGCGGGCCCACGGGATCGTCGACCATAGTTGGCCCTACGGCATCACGGTCCTGGAGTTCATCGACGCAGGACGCCGGCTGCTGCTCAAGGCCTGCCAGGACACGCACCATCTCGACCGGGAAGCCCGGGCCCACCGCAACTGGCTGCAGCCGCTGGCCTCCGACGTACCGGAAATGCTCGGCTACGACGCCGGGGCCGGACTCCTGGTGAAGACGTTCATCGACGGGGAGCTGGCTACCGGCTCCCGGTACGAGCACGACCCCCTGGTCTTCAAACAGGCAGGGGAACTACTGGGTCGGCTGCATCGCGGGACCGTTCCGGTCCTGGATGGGCACTATGAACACTCCGTGCTCTCCAAGACCCTGACCTGGCTGGACCGGGCCCCGGGGCTGGCCCCGCCCGAGCAGCTGTCCCGGGTGCAGCGGTGGTTGGATGCCTTCACCCCCTCACCCGTCGAGGTGGTCCCCACCCACGGCGACTACCACCCCCGGAATTGGATCGGTCGTCCCGACGGCCGGATCGCGATCATCGACTTCGGGCGGGCCGGGCTGCGCCCCTGGTACACCGATATGGTCCGCATGGAACATCGTGACTTCCTGGGGAGTCCGCAGCTGCGGGAGGCCTTCCGGCAGGGCTACCGTCCGAAGGGGGCGGTGCCTCCTGCCGGAACCGTGGACGCGGGCCGCCTGCTCGACGAACTCATGCAGTCATTGGGGACGGTCGTCTGGGCGCACCAGGTCGGTGACCAGGCCTTCGAGGAGCAGGGCCGGGGCATGCTGGCCCGGACCCTGCAGGGCAGCGGGTTCCCCCCGCACTGAGGTCAGTCCGCGGCGTCGCCGAGCAGCATGTTGTCGATCAACCGCACCTGGCCGGTCCGCGCGGCCACCAGGACCAGCGCGCCTCCGGTGAACGGGGTTTCGCGGCAGTTGAAGGCCAGGGGTTCCAACGTGTCGGGGTCCACCACCTCGAGATAATCCAGCTCCACCAGGGGCTGGCTGCCGATCAGGTCCTCCGCCTCGTCGATCATCAACGCCTCGTGGGCCGCGGCACGATCGGCCAGCAGGAACAGGGCCCGACTCAGGACCAGGGCCGCGTCGGCCTGTTCGGGGGTGAGGAACTGGTTGCGGCTGGACAGCGCCAGGCCTTCGGCGGACCGCACGATCGGGACGGCTCGGATGCGCACCGGGTAGGACAGATCGGTGACCAGGCGGCGCACGATGGCCAGCTGTTGGGCGTCCTTCTGCCCGAAGTAGGCGCTGTACTCCACCGGGACCGGGGTCAGGGAGGAGGGCTGGGCGATATGCAGCAATTTGGCGACGACGGCGAGCATGCCATCGAAGTGGCCGGGCCGTGAGGCGCCTTCGAACTTCTCCCCCAGCGTCCCGCTGGACAGACGCACCAGCGGCGCACCTCCGGGATAGATCTCCGGTTCCTCGGGGGCGAAGACGATATCCGCCCCGGCCGAGGCCAGCAGTGCGCGATCCGCCTCGAGGTCGCGGGGATAGCGTTCGAAATCGGCAGGATCATCGAATTGCAGGCGGTTGACGAACACCGAGACGACCACGACGTCGTTCTCCGCGCGGGCCGCACTTACCAGATGTTCGTGCCCCGCGTGCAGGGCGCCCATCGTGGGGACCAGCCCCAGGCGTCGGGGCCCGTCCGTGGCGGGTGCCTGCGCCAGGAGCCTCGAGCCCAGGGCGGCCAGTTCGGCGGCGGTTCGAACCAGAAGCGGACGCGTGGCGCCCAAGGCGCCTGCGTCACCGGGGGGCGGTGCTGTGGTATTCACGCGACGAGTCTATCCCCGCAACGGCCCGGCCGTCTCAGGACAAGGCATCGAGGATGGTGGCCGCCTGGGTCTCGTTGAGCAGTCCCCTCTCCAGGGCCCGCTGGGCGGTGGCCCGACCCATCGCCAGATAGGCGTCCCGGATGTCGGAGGGCACCTCCCCGGTGGCCAGGGCGGCCCGGTGCGCCGTGATCGTCCCGGTATCGCCGCGGGCCACGGGCCCGGTCAGCGCGCCCTCCCCCGAGGCCAACGCGTTCTCCAACGATCCGCGCATCAGTGGTCCCAGCACCCGGTCGGGGGCCTCCACGCCGATGCGACGCAGCAGTTCGGAGGACTGGCCCGCCAGGGTGACCAGGTGGTTGGAGGCGTGGGCCAACGCCGCATGGTAGATCCCGCGGTCCTCCTCGGCGATCACCGTGGACTCGGCCCCCATCTCCACGACCAGGGCCTGGGCGATCGGCAGGACCATCGAGGCGGCGGTGACCCCGAACATGCATTCGTTCAGGCGCACCAAGTCCAGGGACATCCCGGTGAAGCTCATGGCCGGATGGATGGCCAACGGGATGGCCCCGGCCGCCTGGGCGGGAGCGAGGATCCCGGTGCCGTAGCGTCCCGAGGTGTGGACGACCAGCTGGCCGGGCTGCCAGTGTCCGGCCTCGGCCAGGCCCTCCACCAGAGGATGCAGCGCATCATCGGGTACGGCCAGCAACACCAGCTCCGAGCGTCGGACGATCTCGGGGATCTCCAACACGGGAACCCCCGGCAACAGGATCTCGGCGCGGTCCCGCGAGGCTTCGGAGACAGCGTGGACCCCCACGACGGCATGTTCTGCTGATCGCAGGGCGGCCCCGAGGACGGCCCCCACCTTGCCGGCCCCGATGATGCCGACGCCCAGACGTCCTGGTTTACTCATGATTTTCCTCTTCCAGCCAATGGTCTCGGTCCTTCAGTCGGCGGGCCCGGGCCGCCCGGGAGGCCTGGGACATGAACAGTTCACGGCCGGTCCGCAGCGACATCTGCTTCACCCTCGGTGAGATCGGTCCGTCGGTGGTGCAGAATTCGATTCCCGTCAGTCCCAGCGGGCGGTTCAACGGCCCCTGGGTGAGGAAGATGCCTTGGATGCGTTCATGCGGGATGATCACCAACGAATGGGTGAGCACTCCGGCCCGCGAGAACAAGGCCGTATCGGTCACGGCGAATCCCTGTCGGCGGTAGGCGAACGGCGAAAGCCAGCGGGCACTGCGCGGGGAGGTGATGAACCCCTCCGCACTTCCGGAGCCCCCGATCCCCGCCCCGACCAGTTCGGCGGGCCGTTCGGTCCCCGGTTCGGGCAGCACGACGGACAACACGTTGAGCACGTCCTGCCGTGTGCCCACGGGCAGCAGGGTGGAACGCAGCGCCCCTTCCTGATTGCCGTAGCCGGCGACGTTGACGACGACCTTGTACCAGCCGAAACGCCGCCAGATGATCCCTTGGGTGACCATGACCGCCTGCACCCGGCCGGGAGGTACTGTCTGGTGGCTGGTCTCCAGCAGTCCGTAGCTGAGTCGCAAACCGTCTTCGCTCATGGCCGCGCGGAAGTTGTAGCCCTGGTTGAACTGGCCCCACAGGACGGGGACGACGCCGATGAGACCCGGGAGGACGAAGAAGAAGCTGATCTCGCCGTCGGAGGCCACGGTGGCGACAATCATGCTGAGGACGAACAGCAGCACCGCCGCCAGCCACGGGGAGAGCAGGGTCGCGGCGATCAATCGCGGGGGCGGGACCACGGCCACGGTGCGTTCGGGAGCCTCCGGGGACACGGGCTCTCCGCCGGCGGGTCCCGGGGCCGGGGCGGGTCCTGCGGAGGCGGGTTCGGCGGACCGCGCCGCCGGGCCCTCCGCCCCGGGGACCCCGGGAGCGGGGACGACGCCGGCGGGGCCGGCCTCACGTTCCTGCTTCAGTCCGGCGGCGCGGGCCAGGATGTCATTGCGGAGGACCTTCGCAGCGTCCAGCTTGATATAGGCCAGCCGCATGGCCGTGGATCCGGAGTCGGCGACCTCAAATTTCAGTTCGGCGAGGCCGAAGATGCGGGCCACCAGCGGCTGGACGATGTCGATGGCCTGGACCCGGTCGATCCGGGCCTGGCGTTGTTGGCGGAAGACGACGCCGGAGTTCACGTGCACGTGCCTGGCGGTGACCTGGTATTTGGTGAAGTACCAGGACAGGAAGAAACCGGCCATGATCAACACCAGGATGCCGATGCCTCCGGCGACGACGAGCAGCACGCTGGGGGTGAAGCTCCAGTCCTTATCCGCCTCGGGGGGCAGTTCACCGGCACTGAAGATGTTGTTGAGCGAATTCTGGCCGAAGAAATAGAGGAACGCCACCACGACGAGCCAGCCCCTGACCATCGGCGAAACCGGGTGGACCCTACGCCAGGGGGCCGACTCCTCCGCCTCGGTCATCGACGCCTGATCGCCGGTCACAGTCCGGCCAGCCTCGCCTCGCCGCGGGCCGAGAGACGCTCACGCAGGCGGGTCCCCTCGGAGGAGGGCAGCCCGGGGATCTCCGCCTTGGCGGTGGTCGAGGCGGTATGGAGTTGGACCTTGCACAGGCCCAGGGCCCGGTCGATGGGCCCGACCGCGACGTCGACGTACTGCATCCGACCGTAGGGGACGACCAGGACCTGTTGGAACATCAAGCCCGAACGGATGAGCAGGTCGTCGTCTCGTTCGGCGTAGCCGATGGCCCGAACCTGCCGGGGGATGATGGCCATGCGGACCACGTCGAAGACGACGACCACCCCGAGCAGCCCCCAGGCCAGCCAGGCCGGGTAACCGGACCAGACGCCGGTCAGCATCAGGACCAATGGCACGGCCAGCACGGCCCAGGTCACCAACGCCGAGATCGCCCAGCCGACCAAACGCACCTTCGCATAGGCAGGCGAGACCCGCTGGAACACCAGGCCCTGGGGATCAATTGGTTCCTGCGGCATACCCTTCGTCTTCCTCCCGTTTCCGGCTCCCCGCCCCGGGGGCCGATGGGTCCTCGGGAGGCAGCTTGCAGAACTGCTCCACGACCCACCCCACGATAACCATCACGAGCGAACCGATAATCATTACCAGGGATGAGATCACCACCTGGTTGCCCCAGCCGGCGCCGCGCAGCACATCCAGCAGCAACCCGATATGCCATCCGCCGATCAGCGAACCGGCGTAGGCGGTGGCCTGGGCCAGCACCAGGGTCCGGGCGGCCTGCAACGGGTCGAGGCGGCGCTTGAGCTTGCCCTGGGTATAGCGCCTGACCCGCAGCCCAAACGCAAAGGTGATCGCCATGCCGGCGACCATGGTGACCAGCGACGGCCATTGGAGCACCGGGGAGGTGAAGCCGTTGGTGGTCAGCAGCAGCTGCGCCGTCCAACCGGCCAGGGCCGATCCCAGGCAGATCAGCAGCAACCAGAGCGGGCGGATGGTGTTCATCGGGATTCAGCCGTCCTCGCCGGCGGTGTAGAGGCTAAGCCCCTGAAGATCGGCGGCCTCGGCGGCCAGTTCCGCCACCGGGCGTCCGCCCAATGTTGCCTCCGGATCCATCCAGGCCCACGGCTGCAGGACAAATGCACGCTCGGCGGCCCGCGGGTGGGGCAGCGTGAGGATCTCGTCGTCGGAGACCACGTCCGCGTAGATGATCACGTCGACATCCAGGGTCCGGGGACCCCACCTGACCTCGCGGGTGCGGTGGTGGTCCTGTTCCACCGACTGGCACCAGGCCAGCAGATCCAACGGCGCAAGCGTGGTCTCGACCTCCACCACCAGGTTCAGGAAGTCGGGCTGGCCCCCGGGGCCACCGACGGGCCGGGTCTGGACCAGGGGCGACACCCGGCACAACCGGACCGCGGGGTCGGCCACGAGTTCGGCGACGGCATCGGTGAGGGTGGAGGAGCGTTCGCCCAAGTTGCTGCCCAACGCCAGCACCGCCCGGACCGGGGTGCTCATTCCCGTTCCCGATGGATGTGGATGCTCACGTCACCGAAGGGGACCTCGATGGGTGCCTTGGGTTTATGCACGGTGATGTCCACCGCGGCGACGTCGAACTCGGCCAACACCATGCTGGCCAGCCGTCCCGCGAGCTTCTCGATCAGGTTGTAGGGGCCCGCCGTGATCTCGTCCTTGACCCGCTCGGCCAATTCGCCGTAATGGGCGGTGTCGGACACCTCGTCCGAGGCTTCGGCGGGGCGGATGTCCGTATACAGCACGACATCCACCACGAAGGGCTGTCCGTTGCGCTTCTCGTGTTCGAAGACCCCGTGGTGGCCGATGGCGGTGATGCCACTGAGGCAGATTCGGTCCCGGACGTCCGTCGGCGCGGGAGAGGAACCTCCACCCATGATCAGGCTCCCGCCGGCGCGGAGGAGGACCCGGCGGAGGCGGGGTTGGTCCACGCGGCGGCGACCTTCAGCGCGTCCAGGGTCCCTTCGACGTCGTGCACCCTGACACACCAGGCTCCCGCGACCGCTGCCAGGGCACTGGTGGCGGCCGTGGCGACATCGCGTTCGGCCGGGGGCGCCGGTTTGCCGGCCTCGGCCAGCAGCGCCCCGAGGAACCTCTTGCGCGAGGTGCCGATCAGGACCTTGTGCCCCAGCGCCTTCAACTCGGGGATGGCCTGCAGCAGCGCCCAGTTGTGCTCGGGATCCTTGGCGAAGCCCAGTCCCGGGTCGATGACGATGTGCTCGGGGGCGACCCCGGCGTCGGTGAACGTGGAGCGTACGGTCTTCAGCTCGTTGACGACCTCGGCCACGACGTCATCGTAGTTGGCTTCGGAGACCATCGTCTGCTGGTCCCCGCGGCGGTGCATCAGCACGTAGGGGACCTTGCGTTCGGCCACCAGCGCCGGCATGTCTGCCTCATGGGTCAGCCCGGAGACGTCGTTGATGATCTGTGCCCCGGCGTCCAGGGCCGCGCGGGCGGTGGCGGTGTGCATGGTGTCCACGGAGACGATCGCACCGGCCTTGACCAGGGCGGCGATGACCGGGACGATGCGCCCCTGCTCGGCGGAGGGGTCCACGTAGTCGGCACCGGGGCGGGTGGATTCCCCGCCGACGTCGATGATGTCCGCCCCGGCATAGAGCATGCGGAGCCCGTGCTGGATCGCGTCATCGGTCTTGAGGTATTTCCCGCCGTCGCTGAAGGAATCCTGCGTGACGTTGAGGATCCCCATGACCAACGTGCGGTCCTTGGGCAGTTGCGCGACGTTCTTCGCCGACTTCACGGCACGGATGACCGGTAGCGGGGAGGTGGCGGGACCGGTTCCGGGGATTGCTCCGAGGGACATGGTGACCTACTTTCCGAGAATGAGGCTCATCGCCTCGGCGCGGGTCGCCGGATCGCGCAACTGCCCGCGCATGGCACTGGTGACGGTCTTGGCGCCGGGCTTCTGCACGCCCCGCATGGACATGCACATATGTTCGCATTCGATCACGACGATGGCACCGCGTGGCTGCAGATGGTCCATCAGGGCCATCACGATCTGGGTGGTCAGCCGCTCCTGGACCTGGGGGCGCCGTGCATAGAGTTCAACCAGCCGGGCCAGCTTGCTCAGCCCGGTGACCTTCCCGTCGGGCCCCGGGATGTACCCGATATGGGCGCTGCCGTGGAAGGGAACCAGGTGGTGTTCGCAGGTGGAGTAGAACGGGATGTCCTTGACCAGCACGAGCTCGTCATGGTCGATGTCGAAGGTGGTCGACAACAAGTCCGCCGGGTCCCCGTGCAGCCCGGCAAAGAACTCGGTATAGGCCTTGGCGACCCGTTGGGGGGTCTCCACCAACCCATCCCGGTCCGGATTCTCGCCAATGGCATAAAGGATCTCCCGCACCGCGGCGGCAATGCGTTCCTGGTCCACGGGACTGGCGGTTTCGGACACGACGGTGCCTTCTTCCTCTAGGGTGCTCACGATCTAGATCCTAGCCTGAGTGGGCTCAGTCGAGGTTGCCGGGTCCATCGGCACCGGGCAGGCCGGGGGTGTCCCCGCCTCCGGTTCCGGGGCCGAATCCACCGTCCGCCCCGGTATCGGGACCCGGGTTCCCGCCGGGCAGCGACGGGCCCGACCCCGGATCCACCACGGCGTCGGCGTGGCCTTCGTCCTCGGTTGCGGATGACCCTTCATGACGTTCGGCGGCCTGCCGGCGTTCCAGCGGGGAGAGCACGGGACCCTCGGGGTGGACCGGACGGCTGGACTTGGAGAGCCAGACCACCCGTTCGGGCTGCTTGACGATATCGGAGAAGATCTCGGCGAGCTCCTTCTGGTTCAGGGTCTCCTTCTCCAGCAGAGCCAAGGCCAAACGATCCAGGACGTGGCGGTTCTCGGTCAGCGCCGCATAGGCCTCGTCGTGGGCCGCGTCGATCAGGGCGCGGACCTCGTCGTCGATGACCCCTGCCATCGCATCGGAGTACCCCCGGTCCTGTCCGGCGTCACGTCCCATGAACGGTTCCCCGCCCGCGGAGCCGAGCTTCACGGCGCCGACGCGTTCGCTCATGCCGTATTCGGTGACCATCTTGCGGGCCGTCCCGGTGGCCTTCTCGATATCGTTCGAGGCCCCGGTGGAGGGGTCGTGGAAGATGATCTCCTCAGCGACCCGGCCCCCCATGGCGTAGGCCATCTGATCCAGCAGTTCGTTGCGGGTGATCGAGTACTTATCGTCCTCGGGCACCACCATCGTGTAGCCCAGGGCCCGGCCACGCGGCAGGATGGTCACCTTCGTCACCGGGGCGGTCTGGCGCATGACCGCGGCGACCAGGGCGTGGCCGCCCTCGTGGTAGGCGGTAATCTTGCGTTCGTGCTCCTTCATCAGCCGGGATCGCTTCTGCGGTCCCGCCATGACGCGGTCGATCGCCTCGTCCAGGGCGCGGTCGTCGACCAGCTGGGCATTGGAGCGGGCGGTCAGCAGGGCCGCCTCGTTGAGCACGTTGGCCAGATCGGCACCGGTGTATCCGGGCGTCTTCTTGGCCACCGCCTTCAGGTCGACGTTGTCCGCCATGGGCTTGCCCTGGGCGTGGACGTTGAGGATCTGTTCGCGACCGACCAGGTCGGGGGCCTCCACCGGGATCTGACGGTCGAAGCGGCCCGGACGCAGCAGGGCCGGGTCCAGGACGTCGGGGCGGTTGGTGGCGGCGATGAGGATGACGTTGGTGTTGGCGTCGAAGCCGTCCATCTCCACCAGCAGCTGGTTCAGCGTCTGTTCGCGTTCGTCGTTGCCGCCACCGACCCCGGCACCACGGTGGCGTCCGACGGCGTCGATCTCGTCGACGAAGATGATGGCCGGTGAGTTCGTCTTGGCCTGCTCGAAGAGGTCACGCACGCGGGAGGCACCGACGCCGACGAACATCTCCACGAAGTCCGAACCGGAGATCGAGTAGAACGGGACGCCGGCTTCCCCGGCCACCGCCTTGGCGAGCAGGGTCTTGCCGGTACCCGGGGGGCCGTAGAGCAGCACGCCCTTGGGGATCTTGGCGCCGACGGCCTGGAACTTGGCGGGCTCCTCGAGGAACTCCTTGATCTCGTGGAGTTCCTCGACGGCTTCCTCGGCGCCGGCCACGTCCACGAAGGTCACCTGGGGCATGTCCTTGGTGATCAGCTTGGCCTTGGACTTGCCGAACTTCATGACCTTGTTGCCGCCACCCTGGGCCCGGGAGAGCAGGAACCAGAACAGCAGGGCGATGAGCAGGAACGGGATGATGAACCCGAGCATGCTCACGAACCAGTTGCTTTCCACCGGCTGGTCGGTGAACCCGTCGAGCTTGGCGTCGTCCATCGCCTGGACCACGTCGGTGGCGCGGGCGGTGGAGTAGAAGAAGCTGACCTTCTTGCCCAGGTCGTCGCCGTCGAGGGTGAAGTCGTCCTTCAGCGACAGGTCGACCCGTTGGTCCCCGTCGTAGATCTTCGCCTCGGAGGCCTTGTCGTTCTTGAGCAGTTCCAGCCCGACGCTGGTATCCACCCGGCCGGTGTTCCCCGCGGTGAGGCTCGGCAGGAAGATGAGCAGTGCCGCAACACCGATCAGGACCCAGACGGCCCAGCTGTTGAAGATCTTCTTGACGTTCATGCGTTGGGGGCCCGACCCCCATCCCTCCTGGTCGCGGACGACGTGTCGTCCGGAAAAGTATTCGGTGTCCCTATCAGATCACCCTCGTGTCTAACCACGACCGAGCGCGCCCGGGAGTTCCCCTGACGGCGTAAGGATCCCGCCGTCGTCCTACTGGTAGACGTGCGGGGCCAGGGTGCCGATGAAGTCCAGGTTGCGGTACTTCTCATCGAAGTCCAGCCCGTAGCCGACCACGAATTCGTTGGGGATGTCCATGCCGACGTACTTCACGTCGATCTCGACCTTGGCGCCCTCGGGCTTGCGCAGCAGCGTGCAGATCTCCACCGAGGCCGGGCCGCGGGAGTTGAGGTTCGCCTTGAGCCAGGACAGGGTCAGGCCGGAATCGATGATGTCCTCGACGATGAGCACATGCTTGCCCAACAGGTCGGTATCCAGGTCCTTGAGGATCCGGACGACGCCGGAGGACTGGGTTCCCGAACCGTAGGAGGACACGGCCATCCAGTCCATGTTCACGTGGGAGTGCAGGGCCCGCACGAGGTCGGCCATGACCATCACCGCGCCCTTGAGCACGCCGACCACCAGGATGTCGCGACCGGCGTAATCGGCGTCGATCCGGGCGGCCAGCTCGTTGATCTTCTCCTGGATTTCTTCCTTGGTGTATAGAACGTGTGCCAGGTCGGCGGTGACGTCGTTCGAATCCACGAATGGCTCCTGTGATCGGTTGTGCCTGCGCAACGGCTTAAAGGGAGTGCGCCTTAGGGTTCAAGATTGCCACAGCCCGGGCGTCGGTGCAGAACCGGGGCCGGTGATCGCGATGACGGCGCGGGCCGTTTCCGGGTGGGTTCCGCGCCGGTGGCGTCTGGCCCGGGCATGCCCGTCCAATTGGACGGGGCCCGCGGATCGGCCGTCGCCGACCAGTTGCTCCAAGGCCGCCACCCGTTCGAATCCGGGCGCCGGGGCACCACAGTGCACGACGGCGCTGCGCAACACCCGGCCCAGCAACGCCTGGCCGAGCCCCCGCAACAGCGTCAGGTCCAGCAGCACGCTGGCCGGGTCGCGGCAGGGCAGCCGGAGCCGGGCGAGGGCCTCGGCGGCTTCGGCGTCGAGGTGGTCGGCGTCGCGGCGGGCCAGGATCGCGGTGCGGGCCAACGCCTCGGATAGTCCGGGACCCAACGAGTCCTCGAGCAGGGGCAGCAGTTCGTGCCGGACGCGGTTGCGCAGCAGCGAGGTGTCGGCATTGCTGGGGTCCACCCAGTACTCGAGGCCTTCATGGGCGCAGATGGCTTCGGTATCGGTGCGGCGCAACCGAAGCAGCGGGCGCAGGTACGGGCCGCGGGAGGCGGGCATCCCGGCCAGTGACCGGGGGCCCGATCCCCGGGCCAGGCCCAGCAGCACCTGTTCCGCCTGGTCGTCGAGGGTATGGCCCAGCAACAGCGCGGAAGCCCCGGTGTCGGCGAGCGCCTGGTCGAAGGCCGCATACCTGGCCCGGCGGGCGTCGGCTTCGGAGGACCCCTCGGGGGCGACCCTGCGCACCAGGACCGGTTCGAGTCCCAGCCCCCGCAGCTGGGTTGCCGCCGTCTCGGCGACGTCGGCGCTTCCGGATTGGAGCCCGTGGTCCACGATGACCGCCCCCGCACGCAGCTGCTGTTTGCCGACCAGGAAGGCGGCGGCCGCCGCCAGGGCCAGGGAGTCGGCTCCGCCGCTGCAGCCGATGAGCACGAACGCCGGAGGTCGCTGGGGGTCGGGGGATCCCACGCTGTCCAGGATCGCCCGGCGGGCCCTGGCCAGGGCCGGGGGAAGATGGCCTCCCACGGCTACCCTGCCGTGCTGGGGACCACGCGCTCGATCCACTCCCGGGGATGGTGGATCTCGTGTTCGGTGGGCAGGTTCCCGGCGTGCTCCCAGACGAGGTTGAACCCCTCCATCCCGACCTGGTCGACCACGGCCCCCACGAAGCGCTGCCCGTCCCGGTACTGGCGCATCTTGGCCTCCAGGCCCAGGAACCTGCGCATCCACGTCTCGATCGCCCCGCGGTTGCCGCCGCGGGCGTTGAAGCGTTGACGGATGGTCTTCACGCTGGGCACGATCGAGGAATCCACCGCGTCCATCACGACATTGGCGTGGCCCTCCAGCAGGGACATGACCGCGGTGAGGTGGCTCATCAGGGCCCGCCCCTCGGGATCCTGCAGCGCCGAGAGCAGCCCGGCCGAGGACTGCGGTCCCGCCGGGGCCCCCGCCGTCGTCCCCGCGTCCTGGCCCTTGCGGCCCAGCGAGGACATCGCGTCCTGTCCGGCGGCCTTGAGCCGTTCGGCCAGACCACCGGGTGAGTCCATGAGTGAGCCGGTCATTTCGGCGATGGTCTCCTGCAGGTGGGCCCGCAACCAGGGGGCGGCGGCGAACTGGACGCGGTGCGTCTGTTCGTGCAGGCACACCCAGAGCCGGAAATCCGCGGGGTCGACCTTGAGTTCACGTTCGATCTCCACGATGTTCGGGGCCACGATGAGCAACCGTCCGCCGGAGGGTCCCCCGCCGAGCAGCCCGGCGAACGGATCGTATTGGCCCAGCACCTTGGAGGCGAGGAAGGCCAGGATGCCGCCGAGTTCGACGCCTGCGGTGCGACCGCCGACGGCGATGGCCGCCGGTGACATCCTGCCTTCCTGGGAGGCCAGCAGGCGTTCCATGGCCGGGGCCAGCAGCCCTTCGAAGCTCTGTACATTGGCCCGCGCCCAGGTCCCGCGATCCACGACCAGCACGGTGGAGTCGCGCAGGTCACGGGCGGCCTCGAGCCCGGTGATCCGGTGGACGTGTTCCACGGAGGCGTCGGCCTTCACCCGCAGGTCCTCCACCACCGTGTCGATCTGCCCGGAGTCCAGCTTCGGGCCGGGGCGGGCCAGGCGTTCGGCCGTGGTCCCGGCGGCGTCCCAGTTGATGAGCTGCGTGTTCGTGGCGGAAGTTCCCATGCGTCCCATCTCACCACGGGCGGACCCACGCTGTCCGTCATTTCGTTTCAGGCGTAGCCACGGCCGCCGGCCGGCGTCCCGGGCGGGCAGGTGCTCAGGTGGTGCACCCGCAGCCGGCCAGCACCCCGGCCGCCCGGTCCAGCCCGTCCCGTGCCGGACCCAGCCCGCCGTCGAATCCGTGGCCGAAGAAGGCGAAGACCAGGACCCGCCCGTCGGCGGTGACGACGGTCCCGCCCAGGGTGGCGATCCCGGTCAGCGTGCCGGTCTTGGCGCGGATCTGCCCGCGGGTCGCCTTCGAGGTCAACCGGTCCTCCAACGTCCCGGTGGCCCCGGAGATCGGCAACAGGTAGGACACGTCGCGCAGATCCGGGTCCGTGGACCTCGCGGCGGCACGGATGATGTCGGTGAGCTGGTGGGGGCTCAACCGGTTGCGGTCCGACAGGCCCGAGGCATCGGAAAGGGACAGGCCCTCCACCTCCACGCCCAAGGATTCGGCGGTGGCCCGCAATGTGTCGGTGGCCCCGCCGAAGGTGGCCGCCCGGCCGGCCGCGATGGCCGCGAGCCGGCCCATGGTCTCGGCGACGTAGTTATCCGACTCCTTGCCCATGAAGGCCAGCTGTTCCAGCACCGACGCCGAACGGACCTGCGCCAATTCGGTGGCCCCGGTTCCTGCTTCGCCGCGGACGACCTTCTTGCCGATGCTCAGCTTCGGGGGGCCGGCGGCCGCCGGGGAGGCGCTGGCGGGGTCCTTCTTCTGCTGCGCATCGGCCTTCTTCTGTTCGGCGGCCACCGCCTTGGACAGTGCGGTGCGGAACGTGGTGGCGGCCGTCATCGCCGGATCCGGCACCCGCGCACTCTTGGCCCCGCCGTCCTGGCGGGCCCCGTACATGGCCAGCGGCTGGACCGCGGAGATGTTCGAGGTGGTCATCAACGATTCGTCCCAGACCGGGTTCAGCGCCGCCCCCGTGAACAGGGTGTCATCCACCACGACGTCCAGTTCGGTCTTCTTCCCGGGGGCGATCTTCCCGGAGGAGAACAATGCCGTCGCGGTCTGCCGGGCCAGGGTCGCCAATCCGGCACGGCTGACGGTGGCGTCGGGCTCGGAGCGGCCGGCCCCCAGCAGCACGTCCCCACCCCCGACGAGCACCACCGTGTCATCGGCGCCCAGGACCGCCGTCGTGGGCAGGGTCGTTTCCCCGCCCAACTGTTTCAGGGCGGTGACGGCGGTGAGGATCTTCAGGTTCGACGCCGGGGCGCTGGTCTTGTCTCCCTTGCGGCTGTAGAGGACCTTGCCGGTGGACAGATCGGTGACCTCCGCGGTGAAGCTGCCTCCCGAGGTCTTCTTGAACGCGGCATCCAGCGATTTCTTAAGCACCGCGGCCTCGGGGCGTTCCGCGTCCCCGTCCAGGGGGGCCAGGGCGGTTGCCGTGGCCGGGGCCACGCTGGGCACCGCCGCGGAGGGTTCGGCCGGCGGTTCGGTCGGCGCCGTGGACGAGTTCGGGATCGACGGCAGGTCCACCGCCGAGGCGAGACCGGGGAAGGCGGGCAGCAGGTTCAGCACCAGCACCCCGGCCAGGACTCCCATGACCACGACCAGCAGCAAGGAGGTCAGCGTCCGCAGGGAGCGTTTCATCGGCTTCTTCCTCGAGTAGTGGTTGCCCTTCGCCGCCCTATACTCTGGAGGCAGCAGCTTTAAGCCTAGACGGCGCGCGGCCGTTTCCTGCGTCCGGCCCGCCCCACCGCATGAAAGTCGAGGACCCCATGAACCATGACGTCACCGTCGAGATCCCCACCGGATCCCGCGTCAAGTACGAGATCGACCACGAAACGCACCGTTTGCGGTTGGATCGCGTGCTGTTCACCCCCATGCAATACCCGACCCACTACGGCTACTTCGAGGACACCCTCGGCGAAGACGGCGACCCGCTGGACGCACTGATCTGGATGCCGGGCATCGACCTGGTCCCCGGCGTGCTGGTGGAATCGCGTCCCATCGGCGTCTTCAACATGACCGACGACGGCGGCGGGGACGCCAAGCTGATCTGCGTCCCGGCGGATAAGCGCTACGACCACATCCGCGAACTCGAGGATGTGGACCAGTGGCTGATCCGGGAGATCGAGCACTTCTTCCTGCACTATAAGGACCTGGAACCGGGCAAGTGGGTCAAGGCCGAGGGCTGGGAGGGCCGCGCCGCGGCCGAAGCCGAACTCACCCGTTCCATCGAACGGTTCGCCACCACCGGCCACTAGCAGCCCCTCCGCTGGACCAGCGTGGATCCGGTCGACGGCACGACCGCCGAATCAACCGTCAACGGTTGATCGTCGGGCAGACTGGTGCCATGTTCGTCCTCACCATCAATCAACGCGATTCACGCGAGGTCGGAGACCGGGTCGAGGAGCTGATCGCCTCGCTCGCGCCGATCCCGACGCTGGTGCCCTTCCAACGCTCCTTCGGCGACGAGGCCATCGGCGTCCTGACCACCCCGGAGCACGCCCTCGAGGCGGCGTTGACCGCCTTGCGGCAACACCGGTGGCATGTGGGCATCGGCGTGGGCCCGGTGCAGGCACCGTTTCCCGAGTTGATCGCCGACGCCGAGGGCTTCGGCCTGGTCTATGCCCGGCGAGCCGTGAACCGGGCCCAGAAGACCGGTGAGCGCATTCCCCTGGCCGTCGCCGGCCCCGACTCCGAGGTGGCCTCCGAAGCGGAGGCGGTGGCCCGGCTGGTCGGTCGGATCGTCGCTACCAGGACCGAAGCCGAATGGTCCGTCCTGGATCTGATGATCCCCGGGGTCCGCGGCCAGCAGAAGGCGATCGCCACGGAACTGGGGATCACCGCCCAAGCGGTCTCCAAGGCGGTGGTCCGGTCGAACTGGAACGAGGAGTGGGCCTGCCGTCCGGCGGTGGCCCGGCTGCTGTCGCTCGTGGCGGGGCCCGACCGGCTGCCGGCGGCCACCTACCCCTATGATCCCGGCAGGGAACCGGACCGACCCGCCGCAGGGGCCTAGAGGAGGCTACGCAGCACGTTCGCCAGGCCGTCCTCGTCGACGGTCGTGGTGACCTCGTCGGCGGCCGCCTTGACCTCGTCGGGGGCCTGGCCCATGGCCACTCCCCGTCCGGCCCACCCGAGCATCTCGATGTCGTTGCGCCCGTCCCCGACGGCCACGGTGTGCTGGACCTCGAAACCGAGTTCGCCCCGTAGCGCCTCGATGGCGCTGGCCTTGGTGATGCCTTCGGCGGCGATGTCCAGCCAGGCCGTCCACCCCACGGAGTAGGCGACCCCCTGCAGGCCGATCGTCTGGACGGCTTCGACGAAGTCCTCGGAGGAATCGTCGCTGGAGAAGACGACCAGACGCACCGCGGTGGCTTCCATCATCTGTTCGAACGTCACCGCCTTCGCCCGGACCCCGAAGCTGGCGTCCTGGAAGCGTTCGGTGGCCAGGAAGTCCCCCTGGTCGCTTTCGAGGGCGTACTTGGCGGTCGGCAGGGCGTTCCGCAGCGCCCGCAGGGCCGGCGCCGGGTCGAAGGTCCTGCGGTCGATCACTTCGTAGCCCGGGGACACGGAGGTGTCGATCCGCACGGTGAGGCCGCCGTTGCTGCAGACGGCGTAGCCGGAGGTGATGCCCAGCAGCTGGACGATGGGCAAGGTGGCCCCCAGCGAGCGTCCGGTGGAGACGATCACCTCGTGTCCTGCCGCCACGATGTCGCGGGCGGCTTCCTTCACGGTGTCGGACATGTGCCCGTAGTGGTCCACGAGGGTGCCGTCGACGTCCAGGCACACCATCTTCGGTTGGGTGGTTATTACCCGGTCTTCGATGCCGGTATTCGTAATCATGGTCATGACTCTAGCCAATCATCACCGGCGATGGTTGGATAGGGCCCCATCCGCGGTGTCGGGTGAACATCCGGTGACGATCAGGGAACCTGCGCTCGACGCACCGGTGCCCCCGCCGCGGGGCGGGGGCACCGGTGGCCGGCTGCGCTGCGGGTCAGAGGACCGGCAGGACTTCCATTCCGCCCAGGTAGGGGCGAAGTGCCGCCGGGACGGTGACCGAACCGTCGGCGTTCTGGTGGTGCTCCAGGATCGCCACGATCCACCGGGTGGTGGCCAGGGTGCCGTTCAGCGTGGCCACCGATCGGGTCTTGCCCGGCTTTCCGTCGGCATCGGTGGTGCGCTCACGGATGTTCAGGCGGCGGGCCTGGAACGTGGTGCAGTTCGAGGTGGAGGTCAGCTCACGGTAGTCCTCCTGCGTGGGGACCCAGGCCTCGCAATCGAATTTACGCGCCGCGCTCATGCCCAGATCGCCCGCCGCGGTATCGATGACCCGGTAGGGAAGTTCGACCTTGGCCAGCATCTCCTCCTCCCAGGCCAGCAGCCGCTGGTGTTCGGCGGCCGCCTCCTCGATGGGGCAGTAGATGAACATCTCCAGCTTGTTGAACTGGTGCACCCGGATGATCCCGCGCGTGTCCTTGCCCGCGGAACCGGCTTCACGCCGATAGCAGGTGGACCAGCCGGCGTAGCGGGACGGCCCGGCGGAGAGGTCCAGGATCTCGTCGGCGTGGTAGCCGGCGAGCGCGACCTCCGAGGTGCCGGTCAGGTACAGGTCGTCTCGTTCGAGCCGGTAGATCTCGTCGTCGTGCTCGACGTCGAAGCCGGTGCCTTGCATGGTTTCGGGGCGGACGAGCGTGGGGGTGATCATCGGGATGAAGCCCTGGGCGATGGCCTGGTCCAGCGCCATGTTCATCAGCGCGATCTCCAGCCGGGCCCCGACGCCCTTGAGGAAGTAGAAGCGCGAACCGGAGACCTTGGCCCCCCGTTCCATGTCGATGGCCCCCAGCAGTTCACCCAGCTCCAGGTGGTCGCGCGGGGCGAATCCCTCGGGGCCGAAATCGCGGGGGGTCCCGACGGTCTTGATGACACTGAAATCATCCTCCCCGCCGGCCGGGGCACCCTCCTGGATGAGGTTGGGTACCGACCGCTGCAGGGCCAGCAGCTCCTGGGCCGCGGCGTCGGCGGTCGCCTGTTCTGCTTTGACTCGAGCCGCCAGCTCCTTGACCTCGGCCAGCAGCGCGGTCTTCTCCTCGCCCTTCGCCGCAGCGACCTTCTTCCCGAACGCGTTCTGCTCGGCGCGTAGGTTCTCGAAACTGGTGATCGCGGTGCGGCGGGACGAATCCGCCGCAATGATCCGGTCCACCACTGATTCGTCGGCCCCGCGGAATCGCTGGGAGGCACGGAAGGCTACGGGGTTCTCTACGAGCTCTTTAACATCGATCACCACTACAGGTTACCGAATCCCCGCTATCGTATGGAGCATCATGCCCATCGAGTATCTTTCCCTCCTCCTCGTCATCGTCGCCCTGCTCATCGCCGCGGCCAGCCTGGTCGCCGTGGGCCGGCTCCGGGTCAAGGTCCGGGGCATCGCCTCCACCCCGGTGGTTTCCGAGGCCCTGGCCCTCACCGCCCGCAGCGCCCTGGTGATCAACCCGACCAAGAACAACGCCGATTCGGTCCGGTCGGCCCTCATGCTGGCCTGGGCTTCCACCGGCATGGACGAGCCCCTGGTCCTGGAGACCACTGCGGAGGACCCGGGGTACGGCATGGCCCGGCAGGCCCTGGACGCCGGATGCGATGTGGTCATCGTGGCCGGCGGCGACGGGACCGTCCGGGCGGTCGCCGAGGTGCTGGCCGGAACCGGGGCCTCCCTGGCGATCCTGCCGTTGGGCACCGGGAACCTGTTGGCCCGCAACCTCGGTTTCGATGTCGAGGACATCGGCTCCTGCGTCCACACCGCCCTGCAGGGGCGGACCCGCGGCATCGACGCCGCCCGGATGGAGCTGGAACGGGCGGACGGCACCATCGACACCCATGTCTTCCTGGTCATGGCCGGGGTCGGGACCGACGCCGAGATGATGGCCGACACCCGGGCCGACCTGAAGGCGATGGTCGGCCCGCTGGCCTATGCCGAAGCCGGAATGCGCCATCTGCCGGGCAAACGGCGTCCGGTGACGATCACCCTGGACGACGAGGAACCCATCCACCGGGAGATCCGTTCGCTGATCTTCGCCAACGTCGGCAAGCTGCAGGCGGGACTGGACTTCGTCCCGGATGCCAAGATCGACGACGGGGTCCTGGACCTGGTGGTCATGAGCCCGCGTTCGGCCATGGGCTGGGCGTGGATCGCGGCGAAGACGGCCTTGCGGCACCGCCGGGCGATCCCGGTCATCGAATATTTCCAGGCCCGGCGGATCCACATCGCCTCGCTGGAGGAAATCGGGTCGCAGCTCGACGGGGACACCACCGGGATGATCACCGCCGTGACCGTGACAAACCTGCCGATGGCCTTGAAGGTCAGGGTCCCGACCGTCTGATCCCGGCGGATCGGACCTATTGCGGGGGGGCCAGCAGTTTCCCCACCCAGGCATGCGCCTGCGTGAAGGCCTCATCGGTGTTGTGCCGGGCCGGGGTCGGTGCGGGTCCGCTGACACCGTTGGCGTTGGCGTAGGAGCCGAGGAAGCGGATCTGCGGGCTGATCCGGTGCAGGCCCGCCAAGGCGTCCGCCACCCGGGCCTCGGAAAGGTGGCCTTCGACGTCGATGGAGAAGAAGTAGGACCCCAGCCCCTCCCCCGTGGGACGGGATTCGATGCGGCTCAAGTTGACCCCGCGGGCGGCGAATTGGCCGAGGATCTCCATCAGGGCCCCCGGATGGTCCTCGGGCAGCGGGATGACCACCGTCGTCTTGTCGTTGCCGCTGGGCTCCGGGACCGGCCCGGGCCGGGTGACCAGCACGAACCGGGTGACGGCGCCGGTGTTGTCCTCGACGCCGCGGTGCATCAATTTCAGGTCGTTCTGTTCCAGCACCAGCGGCGAGCAGATCGCCGCGTCGTACCGGCAGTCCGGATCAAGCAGCCCCAACGCCCCGGCCGCCGTGGAGGAGGCCGGCACGAATTCGGCGTCGGGCAGATGCTCCTGGACCCAGCCACGGCATTGGGCGATGGCGTGCCCATGCGTGGACACGGTGTGGATCTGATCCAGCGAGGTGATGCCTTCCCGGGCGACCAGATCGAAGCTGATGGGCACCAGGACCTCGCGCACGATCTGCAGGGCGCCCCCGCCGGCGATGGCATCCAGGGTCGCCGAGACGCCTCCTTCGACGGAGTTCTCGATGGGCACCATGGCAGCATCTGAGGCCCCGTCCCTGACGCGTTGCAGGGCCAGGTTCACACTCGTGGAGGAGACCCGCCGCCCGTCCCGGACCCCGGGGACCTGCAGGAGCGCCTGCTCGGTGAAGGTCCCCGCAGGGCCCAGGTAGGTGTAGTTCATCGGACGGTGGGATCCTGGCCGTTCTCGCTCTTCATCGGCAGACCCGCCTCGAGCCAGGCACCACTGCCGCCGGCGATGTTCAGGGCCGAATACCCCTGCCCGACGAGCCACCCGGCAATCTGGGCCGAACGCCCCCCGGTGCGGCAGATGACATAGGTGTCCTCGTCCGGATCCAGTTCCTCCAGGCGCTGCGGGATCTCACCCATGGGGATGTGCACGGCCCCCGCCGCGTGGCCCTCCGCCCATTCGTAGTCTTCACGGACGTCCAGGACCTTGGCCCCGGCCGGAACGCCGGCGACTTCCACGGTTTCGAACTCGCTCATCGTTAATCCTTTCAACGGTTTCCTGCGTCGATCCCCAGCCTATAGTGGGGAGGGACCGCCACCCCGAATCATGAAGGGCTGATATGGATCCGAATGCCGGAATGACGGCACTTGACGGCGTGGGATGGACGGTGACGGTCCTGCTCGGTGCCCTCTTCCTGATCCTCCAGGCGTGGATCGTCGCGGGGGTCTCCCGCAGGGTCCTGGGGGTCCCCGTGGGCTGGCCCCGCTCCATTGCGGTGGGCCTGCTCATGTCCGTGGGCCTCAGTTTCGTGGTGCGCTACCTTTTCCGGGCGGCCTACGTCCCCGACGACACCCAGTTGCAGGTCTCTCCCGTGGTCGCCCTGATGTTCGCCGCGCTGGCCCTGATCTGGATCTTCGCCCTGGGCGTCGCCCTGCTGATGGTCCTGGAAATCACCTTTCCCACCGGGACCCTGCCCTCCCCCATCCGCTTGTTCACCGGGTGGAGGACCCGCAGGTCGCAGAGCGCCCGCTATGTCCAGGTGATGCGGATCGCCGTGCGGCATGGCTTGCTCGCCCAGGCCCGCGGCCTGAACCGCCGTCACGCCGATGCCCGGCAGGAACAGACCGCACGCTCGCTGCGCGAGGCGTTGAATGAGGCCGGGGTGACGTTCGTCAAGCTCGGGCAAATGCTCTCCACCCGGCGCGACCTGCTCTCCGAGCCCTATATCCGAGAACTGTCCCATCTGCAGACCCAAGCCACCCCCGAGCCCTGGCCGGTGGTGGAAGCCGCGATGGCCCGGAGCCTGGGCCGTTCACCCGAGGAGGCTTTCGCCACGATCGAGCACGAACCCCTGGCCTCCGCGTCCGTCGCGCAGGTCCACCGGGCGACCCTGCACGACGGGACCGCGGTGGTCATCAAGGTCCAGCGCCCTTCCGCACTCGTGCAGGTCGAACGCGACCGCGCCATCGTGGTGCAGATCGCCGACTGGCTGGGCCGCTCGGCCCCGTGGGCCCGCCGCTTGGGCGTGGCCTCCCTGGCCCGGGGCTTCTCCGAATCGTTGAGCGAGGAATTGAACTACCGCATCGAGGCGGAGAACATGTTGGCCATCGAGACCTCCTTGCGGGGCTTCCGGATCACCGTCCCCCGGGTGCACACCGAATTCAGCGGCCCCCGGCTGCTGGTGATGGATGAGCTCGACGGACACCCGGTGGGCTCGGCCGAGGCGACCTTGGCCACGATGGAACCCGGACGGCGCCGGGCCCTGGCCGAGGAGCTGCTCAACGCCACCCTGCATCAGATCTCCGGCGACGGTGTCTTCCACGCCGACCTGCACCCGGGAAACATCTTCATCACCGGCGACGGCGGACTCGCCCTGCTGGACTTCGGGGCAGTGGGGCGGTTGGACCCGGCCAGCCAACAGTCCTTGAACCTGCTGCTGTTCGCCATCGACAAGAACGACAACCAGTTGGCCACCGATGCCCTGCTGGGGCTGCTGGACCGGCCCGAGGATTTCGACGAACGCGGTTTCGAACGCGCACTGGGCCAGCTGCTGGTGCGGTACCGCCACGGGTTCGGCGGCCAGGGCGGCTCGGAGATGTTCACCGCGTTGTTCTCGCTGATCGTCCGCAACGGCTTCTCCGTGCCCACCCAGGTCGCGGCGGCACTGCGGGCGTTGGGGGCCTTGGAGGGGACCCTGATGCTGATCGAACCCGGTCTGAACGTGGTCGCCGCCGCGCGGGAAGCCGGCCGGAAGATCATCGGCTCCCATTTCAGTCCCGGATCCTTGCGCGATCAGCTCGAGATCCAGGCCATGTCCTTGCTGCCGACGCTGCGCGAGTGGCCCCGGCGGCTCAATAAGATCACCGAGGACGTCGAAGAGGGGCGTTTGTCGGTGAACGTGCGCGTGCTCGCCCACCCGGCCGACCGCGGGTTCCTGAACCGGCTGGTCCAACAGGTGGTCGTGGCCCTGCTGGCCGGCGCCGCGACCCTGGCGGCGATCGTCCTGATCACCACCGAATCCGGGCCCTTCCTGACCGAAAGCATCAGGATGCACGCGTTCTTCGGCTACATCCTGCTGTTCATGGGCTTCATCCTGGCCCTGCGCTCGGTGGTGCTGGTCTTCCAGCGCGACCGAGACGACGAATACGACTCCCGGAAGGCGAACCGATGACCCACCCCGATGCTCCAGGCACCGAACTGCACGATCTCACCGCCGTCGAACTGGGCCGTCTGCTCACCAGCGGGGAACTCTCGGCCCGGCAGGCGGCCGAACACTTCCTGTCCCGGATCGAGGAGGCCAATCCCCGGCTGGGCAGTTTCATCACCATCACCGCCGAGCAGGCGCTGGACGCCGCCGATGCCGCCGATGCCGAGGGCGTGCGGGCCCGCGGCGAAGGCCGGGCCCTCCCGCCTTTGCACGGGATGCCGGTGGCCTATAAGGACCTCTGGGACGTGGAGGGCACCCCCACGACCTTCGGCAGCGCGGCGGTGCCCTCATCCCCCGCGACCCAGGACAGTCCGCTGGTCGCCCGGCTGCGCACCGACGGGGCACTGTCCCTGGGCAAGACGCAAATCCCCGAATTCGGCTTGAATTGCTATTCGGAGAACCTCATCGCCGCCCCGGCCCGCAACCCGCTGGATCCGACCCGCTCCGCCGGCGGGTCCTCGGGGGGCAGTGCCGCCGCCGTCGCCGCGCGGCTGCTGCCATTCGCCCCGGGGAACGACGGCGGGGGTTCGGTCCGCATCCCGGCATCGGCCTGCGGGCTCATCGGACTGAAACCGGGGCTGGGCACCATCGCCTCCGATCTGGCCAACGGCCGGGTCGACCGGTTCGGGGCACCACGGTTCGTGGTGTCCGGCCCGCTGGCCCGCAGCGCCGAGGACGCCGGACTACTCATGGATTCGCTGACCGGGTCCACCGGCTACCGCGAGGCCGCCCGGCGCGCCGAACCGGCCCACGGGCGGGCCCTGCGGATCGGGGTGAGCCGCTCCTCGCCCTTCGACCGCCGCTACGAGGTCGCACTGGATCCCGAAGCCGAGACGGCCTTCCAGGCGGGGATCTCGAAGCTCGAGGCCGCCGGGCACCGGGTCGAGGAGGCGGACATCCGCTACGACAACCGCTTCCCCGAGGCCTTCCAAGCCATCTGGACCGCCGGACTGGCCGAATCAGACCTCCCCGAGGCCGCGGCCCCGGTACTGACCGAACTCACCCGCACCTTCCGCGCCCGGGCGATCGGACGCAGTGATGCGGATAAATACGCCGCAGCGGCCATCCTGGTCCGGATCGCCGAGGACTGCCGGGCCCAATGGGGGCACTACGACGCCGTCCTGACCCCGGCCATGGCCCTGACCCCGCGGCCGATCGGATGGTTCACCACCCACGACGCCGACCTCGATTACGAGCTGCAGTGCCGCTACACCCCCTACACGTCGATCGTGAACGTCGCCGGGGTCCCGGCCCTGACGGTCCCCACCTCCCGGACGGCCTCGGGACTCTCGATGGGCGTCCAGCTGATCGGCGCGCACGGGTCGGAGGCCGACCTGCTGGCCCTCGGGGCCCGGATCATGACCACGTGATCAAACCGTGACCTGGTTCACATAACTAGGCGTTTCAGCCCACACAGGCGCAAAATATTGAAAATGACCACTCAATCTCCGCAGGAAACGGCCGAAAAGACCTTCTTCGGCCACCCACGGATGCTGTTCAACCTCTTCAGCGTCGAAATGTGGGAACGCTTCTCGTTCTACGGGATGCAAGGCATCCTGGCCTACTACATGTATTTCGAGGTCTCCAAGGGCGGCTTGGGACTGGATCAGGGGCTGTCCCTGAGCCTGGTCGGCGCCTACGGCGGCACCGTCTACCTCAGCACCATCTTCGGGGCCTGGATCGCCGACCGACTCCTGGGCTCCGAGAAGGTGCTGTTCTACACCGGCATCATGATCATGCTCGGGCACATCGCCCTGGCGGCCCTGCCCGGCGTCGTCGGGTTGACCATCGGCCTGCTGCTGGTGGCCCTGGGTTCGGGTGGGCTGAAGGCCACCGCCAGTTCGCTGGTCGGTTCGCTGTACACGGAGAAGGACCCCCGCCGCGATGCCGGCTTCTCGATCTTCTACATGGGTGTGAACATCGGCGCCCTGGTCGGGCCACTGCTCACCGGGTTGCTGCAGACCCGCCTGGGCTTCCACTACGGCTTCGGTCTCGCCGCCATCGGCATGGCACTGGGCCTGGCCATCTACGCCTTCGGCCGCAAGAACCTGCCCGAGGAAACCCACCATGTGACCGACCCGCTGCCGCCCAAGCAGCGCCTGCGCTACGGGATCGGCGCCGTCATCGGACTGGCGGTCATCATCGTCCTGCTGACCACCGGCCTGGTGCATGCGGACAACCTGGCCACCATGATCGCCATCATCGTCGTGGCAGCGAGCATCATCTACTTCGTGGTGATCCTGTCCTCGAAGAACGTCAATGAGATCGAACGGCGCCGGGTGACCGCGTTCATCCCGCTCTACATCGCCTCGGCGGCCTTCTGGGCCCTGTTCCAGCAGCAGTTCACCTTCATTGCCGTCTATTCCGAGGAACGGCTTGACCGCAACCTCTTCGGTTGGACCATGCCTCCGAGCTGGACGCAGTCGATCAACCCGGTCTTCATCATCGTCTTCGCCGCGGTCTTCGCCGGAATCTGGACGAAGATGGGTGACAAGCAACCCTCGACGGCGTTGAAGTTCAGTGGCGCGCTGATCATCATGGGCATAGCGTTCCTGGTCTTCATCCCCCTGAACTCGTTGGAGAAGACCCCCCTGCTCGCCCTGGCCGGGATCCTCTTCCTGTTCACCATGGCCGAACTGCTGCTCAGCCCCATCGGACTGTCGGTGGCCACCAAGCTGGCACCGGTCGTGTTCACCACCCAGATGGTGGCCCTGTTCTACCTCTCGGTCTCCCTGGGCACCACCCTGGCGGGCATCCTGGCCGGCTTCTACACCAAGGGCAACGAGATTCCGTACTTCCTGACCCTCGGAGTCACCGCCATCGTGCTGGGCGTGGCCCTGATGCTCGCGGTCAAGCCGATCAAGAAGCTGATGTCCGGCGTGAAGTAGCCGACGCACACCCCGGCCGGCGGCCCCACCGCCTTGGCCCCGAGCCCCGGCCCCGGATTCATTTCCGCGGGCCGGGGCTTTTCCGTGGTTCATCTGGTTAGCTGTATCCATGGCCGAAACCCGAGCGGGAACCACCGCGCTGCCCCAGGACCTGATCGACGTCGATGCCGTGCGGTCGGCCTACTTCGACCGGATTCCCGATCCGCAAGATCCCGCCCAGCGGGTGGCCTTCGGCACCTCCGGCCACCGCGGCCGGTCGTTGGAGGGTTCCTTCAACGAACGCCACATCCTGGCCATCACCCAGGCCATCGTCGAGTACCGCGCCTCCCAGGGCATCTCCGGTCCGTTGTTCCTGGGCAAGGACACCCATGCCCTCTCGGATCCCGCCCAGGACACCGCAGTGGAGGTCCTGGTCGCCAATGACGTGGACGTCCGGGTCGACGCACGGGGCCGGTGGACGCCCACCCCGGCGCTGAGCCATGCGATCCTCACCCACAACCGGCTCTTGTCCGGCGGGACCGGACGCGCCGACGGGATCGTCATCACCCCCTCGCATAACCCGCCCACCGACGGCGGGTTCAAATACAACCCACCGCACGGCGGACCCGCCGATTCGGAGGCCACCTCCTGGATCGCCGGACGCGCCAACGAGCTGTTGGCTTCGAACCTGTCGGGGGTCAAGCGGATCCCGCTGGCCAGGACCCGCGGGGCGGCGAACCTGGGGGCCCACGACTTCATGGCCGCCTACGTGGACGCGCTACCTTCCGTGCTGGACCTGGAAGCCATCCGCGGCGCCGACGTACGCATCGGCGCCGATCCGATGGGCGGGGCCTCGGTCGACTACTGGGGGGCCATCGCCGAACGCCACCGGCTGGACCTGACGGTGATCAACCCAGCAGTCGATCCTCGCTGGGCCTTCATGACCCTGGACTGGGATGAGAAGATCCGCATGGACTGCTCCTCCCCCTTCGCCATGGCCGGGCTCATCTCGGCGGTACGCGACGGCGGCGCCGACTTCGACATCGCCACCGGCAACGACGCCGACGCCGACCGCCACGGCATCGTGACCCCCGATGCCGGTCTGATGAACCCGAACCATTTCCTCGCGGTGGCCATCGACTACCTGTACCGGAACCGCCCGCAGTGGCCGGCCGGGGCCGGAGTCGGCAAGACCCTGGTCAGCTCCTCGATGATCGACCGGGTGGCCGCCTCCCTCGGCCGCGAACTGGTCGAGGTGCCGGTGGGCTTCAAATGGTTCGTTCCGGGCCTGCTGGACGGAACCGGGGTCTTCGGCGGCGAGGAATCCGCCGGAGCGAGCTTCGTGCGCTTCGACGGGTCGCCGTGGACCACCGACAAGGACGGGATCCTGCTGGGGTTGCTCGCCTCCGAGATCCAGGCCGTGACCGGCTCCTCGCCCAGCACGCACTACCGGCGGCTGACGGAGGCCTTCGGTGCGCCGTCGTATGCACGCATCGACGCACCGGCCACCCGCGAACAGAAGACGGCCCTGGGCCGCCTGTCCGCCGCCGATGTCACCGCCGACACCCTCGCCGGGGAACCGATCACCGCCCGGCTGACCGAGGCTCCGGGAAACGGTGCGGCCATCGGCGGGCTGAAGGTCACCACCGAGAACGCCTGGTTCGCCGCCCGCCCCTCGGGCACCGAGGATGTCTACAAGATCTATGCCGAGTCCTTCACCGGAGACGATCACCTGCATCAGGTCCAACGGGAGGCGAAGGCCCTGGTCGACGCGATCATCGGTTCGGCCTCTTGACCGTCGAAATGATGAAAACCACTCGTTTGCGGAGATTTTGACAACCCCTTCCGTTACAATGCCATAACTTCGCTCCATCCCTTGTCCCACAAGGGATGCACTTGACCAACGGGTCGGTGTAAGCCCGGTCAAAGGCTGGTTTTCGGCTGCAGGCGAACATCCTCTTGTTAGCGTTAAGGCTGAAAGCCAATTACTCGCCCTTTCATCTCGACCCGTGGGACACCGCCGTTGAAGGCACCCGCGGGATTTGCTGTCGGGGCGGGTCGCCGAAAAATCGGTCTGCCTCCACCCGGACCCAGGCCGTGGACGGGAAAACGTGAACACTACTGACACAGGGCAACCTGCGCTACGCGTCTCGAATGCGTACAAGGTCTTCGGCCGTCGGGGCAACGAGGCCGTCAAACTCCTGAAGAACGGAAAAACCCGCCAGGAGGTCGCTTCCTTGGGAACGGCCGCCGTCATCGACGCGAGCTTCGACGTCAAGCCCGGCGAGATCTTCGTCGTCATGGGCCTGTCGGGCTCGGGCAAGTCGACGCTGATCCGCATGCTCAACGGGCTCTGGCCCATGACCAGCGGCTCGGTGGTCGTCGGTGACACCGATATCGCCAAGGTCTCGGCCAAGAAGTTGCGCCAGGTCCGCCAGAAGCACATCTCCATGGTCTTCCAGCACTTCGCCCTGCTGCCCCACCGCACCGTGATGCAGAACGCAGCCTACGCGCTGGAGATCCAGGGCATCTCGAAGCAGGAGCGCACCACCCGGGCCCAGAAGATCCTGGACGTCGTGGGACTCAAGGGGTGGGGCGATAAATACCCCAGCGAACTCTCCGGCGGCATGCAGCAGCGTGTGGGCCTGGCCCGCGCCCTGGCCTCCGAAACCGACATCCTGCTGATGGACGAGGCCTTCTCGGCACTCGACCCGCTGATCCGTCGCGATATGCAGGAGCAGTTGGCCTCACTGCAGGCCGAACTCGGCAAGACGATCGTCTTCATCACCCACGACCTGAACGAGGCCATGTTCCTCGGGGACCGGATCGCGGTCATGCGCGACGGGGAGATCGTCCAGATCGGCACCCCCGACGACATCCTCACCCGCCCGGCGAACGACTACGTCTCAGCCTTCGTGCGCGACGTCGACAGGACCCGGGTGCTCACCGCCGGAACGGTCATGGAGACCCCGCGTTCCGTCGTCAACCTCTCCGGTGGTGCCCGCAATGCGTTGCGGACCATGCGCGAACTGCAGACCTCGGCCGCCTTCGTGCTGGACCGGCAGCGCAAGCTGCTCGGAGCCGTCCGCGACCGCGAGGTGATGGGCCTGCTCGAACGCGGAGGTACCGACCTGGAAGAAATCATCACCGTCGGCAATGACCCGGTCACCGCCGAGACGGCGCTGAACGACCTGTTCGGCCGCTCCGTGGAGTCGCCGGTACCCCTGCCGGTCGTCGACGACGAGGGCCGGCTCATCGGCGCCATCGCCCGCGCCACCCTCCTCTCCGCGCTGGGCAACGTCCCCTCGACCACCAGCAGCGTCCCGGTGGTCGCCGCCGACCAGCCGGAAGACACCGATGCCCCCGCGGCTGCATCCGACGACGAAGGAGGTGCCCTCTAAATGACCGATCAGCTATTCCGCATTCCCGTCGGCCACTGGGGCGAAGTGGTCCTCAACTGGTTCATCGCCAACCTCGGCGGGCTCTTCAACCTCATCAAGTCCTTCTTCCAGAACTGGTACGACGGGCTGGCGTGGATCCTCACCGCTCCGCCGTTCTGGGTCGTCATCCTCGTGCTGGCCCTGCTGGCCTGGCTCCTGCGCAGTTGGAAGATGGCCATCGGTACGGTCATCGGACTGCTGTTGATCTACGGGATGAACCAGTGGGAGCACTCGATGGAGACCCTGTCGCTGGTCCTGGTGGCCAGCATCGTCGCGGTGATCATCAGTGTTCCGCTGGGCATCCTCACCGCCAAATCCAAGATCGTTTCGGCGGTCGTCAAGCCGATCCTGGACTTCCTGCAAACCATGCCTGCCTTCGTCTACCTGGTCCCGGCGATCCTGCTGTTGGGGATCGGCGTCGTTCCCGGAATCGTGGCCACGATCGTGTTCGGCATGGCGCCGGGCACCCGCTTCACCGAATTGGGGATCCGCAGCGTCGATACCGAGGTCGTCGAGGCCGGCCAGGCCTTCGGCGCCTCCCCGGGACGCATCCTGCGCCAGATCCAGATCCCGCTGGCGCTGCCGACCATCATGGCCGGCATCAACCAGGTCATCATGCTCTCCCTGTCCATGGTGGTCATCGCCGGCATGGTCGGCGCCGGTGGTCTCGGCAAGGATGTCTACGCCTCCCTGACGACCCTGAACACTCCCCTGGGTGTCGAATCAGGTCTGTCGGTGGTCATTCTGGCCATCTTCCTGGACCGCATCACCGCCTCCCTGGGCCAATCCAACGTGCCGGCGAAAAACGGCTAACGACCCTACGCCCCGCTGGCGGGGCGCGAAGAAAGGAAATGAACAATGCAAAGGAAATTCGCATCAATGATGGGGATCGCCGCCACGGCGGCCCTCGCGCTGACCGCCTGCGGCAGCGGCGACACCGGAAGCAGCGAATCCGAGGTCCCCGACTCGCCTGAGAACGGCGACCAGGCCGCGCTGAACATCGGCGTCATGGCCGGCTGGGACGAAGGCGTGGCCGTGTCCAACCTCTGGAAGCAGATCCTGGACAAGAAGGGCTACGACGTCGAACTCACCGACGCCGATGCCGGCCCGGTCTTCGCCGGTGTCGCCTCCGGTGACCTGGACCTGACCATGGACGTCTGGATGCCGCTGACGCACAAGAAGTACTTGAAGAAGTACGGCGACGACATGACCAAGCTGGGCACCTGGTACGACGATGCCAAGCTGACCATCGCGGTCAACGAAGACGCCCCGATCGATTCGCTCGAGGACCTGGCGGCCAATGCCGACAAGTTCGGCAACACGATCTATGGCATCGACCCGGGCGCCGGGCTGACCGACACCACCGAAAAGGCGGCCATCCCGGACTACGGCCTGGAGAAGATGGACTTCAAGACCTCCTCCACCCCGGCCATGCTGGCCCAGCTGAAGAAGGCCACGGACGCCGATGAGGACATCGTCGTCACCCTGTGGCGCCCGCACTGGGCCTACGACGAGTTCCCGATCAAGGATCTGAAGGATCCCAAGGGTGCCATGGGCGACGCGGAAACCATCACCTCCTACGGCAACGCCGACTTCGCCGACACCTACCCGGGACTGACCGAGTGGTTGAACGACTTCACGATCGACGATGACCACCTGTTCTCCCTGGAGAACGCCATGTTCAACGACACGGACACCGATGACTACGGACCGATCGTCGACAAGTGGATCTCCGAGAACCAGGACTACGTGGATTCGCTGACCGAGAAGTAGCCACGATCCATCGGCAGGTGCCATGGCACCGACCGTAGCGAAGGGCCCGGACCGCATTGAATGCGGTCCGGGCCCTTCGTCTGTCGGGGCACTCGGCCGGGCGGATCAGCCGATCGAACGCATGATCTTCCGCTTGGCCCAGCCGAAGGGCGGGTAGACGGCCCGCAACGTATCGAGCATCGCGGTCTTGGACAGCACCGGACGTTGCTGGCTGAAGGTATCGAACCCGAATTTGCCGTGGTAGTTCCCCGTCCCCGAGGCCCCCACCCCGCCGAAGGGCAGCGCGGGGACCGCCAGGTGCATGCTGCACACATTATGGGCGATCGCCCCGGCCCGCACCTGGTCCTCGAAGGAGGTGTGCAGGCGCGGGCGTTCGCTGAACAGGTAGGCGGCCAGCGGTGAGGGGCGGGAGTTGATGAACCGCACCGCATCATCGAAGCGGTCGACCTGGATGATCGGCAGGATCGGACCGAAAATCTCCTCCGTCATCACCGGGGCCGCCGGGTCGACGTCAGCCAGGACCGTGGGGGCGATGTACCTCGCCTCCGCGTCGCTGGTCCCCCCGGCCACCACCCGTCCCTGCCCCAGATAGGATTCCAGACGTTCGAAGTGCGAGGCGTTGATGATCCGTCCATAGTCCTTGCTGCCCGAGGGGTCCTTCCCATAGAACGCGCCGATGGCCTTGGGCAGCTGCTTTTCCAGTTCGGCCGCCGCCGTGGCCCCGACCGCCAGGACGTAGTCCGGGGCGACACAGGTCTGTCCGGCATTCATGAACTTCCCGTGGGCCAACCGCCGGGCGATGGCGGGGAAGTTCCCGTCGGCGACCACCGCCGGACTCTTCCCGCCCAGTTCCAGGGTCACCGGGGTCAGCGTTTCCGCCGCGGCCCGGGCCACGATCTTCCCGACCCGTTCGCCTCCGGTGTAGAAGATGTGGTCGAAGTCCATCTCCAGAAGTTCGCTCGTCGTCTCCGCGGCCCCCTCCAGGACCGCGACAGCGCGCCGATCCAGGTACTGCGGGATGAGGGCGGCCATGACCGCCGAGGTGGCCGGAGCCAGTTCGGAGGGTTTGAGGATCACCGTGTTCCCTGCCGCCAGGGCACCGACCAGCGGGCCGAGCAGCAACAGGACCGGATAGTTCCAGGGGGCGATCACCAGGACCATGCCCAACGGACGCGCCTGGACGCGGGCCGACGCCGGTTGCAGCGACAGCGGGACCTTCACCGCCTCATCCGCCATCCAGTCGCCCAGGTGCAACAGGGCATGATCGATTTCGGCCTTCACCCGATCCAGTTCGGTCAGCCGGGATTCGGCCGCCGGTTTACCCAGATCCGTCATCAACGCGTCACATAGGGTCTGTTCTTGATCCTGGATCAGCCGTTCGAGTGCCTTGAGCTGGGCGCTGCGGAACCTGCGGGGGTGGGCCAGCCGGGAGTCGGCGGCATCACGCAGCCGGCGGGCCGCGGTGGCCGGGAGTTCGGCGTCGGGGCCCGCCGGCACGACGGGCGCGGAAACTGCTGGGGGACGGGAACGTCGGTTCATGGCCATGGGTACGACACTAACGTGGACACCGCCGGCGGGGCAGCCGGTGGGTTTGCCGCCCCCAGTGGGGGACTGTAGGCTCACGATCACTGACACGGGGTGTCCGCCACCGGCGCGGACTGAGAGCACACCCGGCAAGAACCTGATCTAGTTCGTACTAGCGGAGGGATGTCGCCCATGCACCAACATGCGCCCACCTTGGCCCATTCACCCACCGACTGCTTTGTTGAGGCGGTGCTCGCATGAGCGCGCCGGTTCCCGGAAGCGGGATCTACCTCGTCGCCAACTCCACCAGCACGGCCGGACGGCCCTTGGCCACCATCGTGGCCGAGGCCGTCGCCGCGGGGGTCGGGACCATCCAGCTGCGCTGCAAGGACCTGTCCGCCCGCGAATTCCTGGCCGAGGCGGCCGCCTGCGCCGAACACACCGCGGGCCGGGCCCTGCTGCTGCTCAACGACCGGGTGGACGTCTACCTGGCGGCCCGTGCGGCAGGGATCCGCGTGGACGGGGTCCATATCGGCCAGAAGGACCTGCCCGCCGAACTCGTCCGGTCCCTCATCGGACCCGATGCCGTGCTGGGGCTCAGCGCCAGCACCGAGGACCACTTCGCGGCAGTAGCGGAACTGCCGGCAGGCACCATCGACTATCTGGGCACCGGGGCCGTCCGGGCCACGCCCACCAAGAAGGACCACCCGACCCCGCTGGGGTTCCCCGGCCTGGCCTCGTTGATCTCCCGGGCCCCGCTGCCCTGCGTGGCGATCGGCGGGCTGGGCTCCGGCGACGCCGCGGACGCGCACACCGCCGGGGCCATCGGCATGGCCGTCGTGCGGGCCATCTGCTCCGCCGCCGAACCCCGGGACTCTGCTGCCGCCCTGGTTCAGCAATGGACCCGGGCAGCACGAACGGAGACCGCATGAGCGCCCCGAACACCCCCAACATCCTGTCCATCGCCGGGGCCGACCCCTCCGGCGGGGCCGGGATCCAGGCCGACCTGAAATCGATTGCCGCCTGCGGTGGCTACGGGATGGCGGCGATCACCGCACTGACCGCCCAGAACACCCGGGGGGTCACCGGGGTCCATACCCCTCCGGCGGAATTCCTCACCCGGCAACTTGAGACGGTCGCCGCCGATATCCGGATCGATGCGGTGAAGATCGGCATGCTGGCCTCCGCCGAGGTCATCGAAGCCACCACCGCCTGGCTGGGTACCCGCCCGGGCACCACCGTCGTGGTGGACCCGGTGCTGATCTCCACGTCCGGGGACCGCTTATTGGAGCACGACGCCGAGGAGGCCCTGCGTCGGCTGCTCCCGTGGGCCGATGTCCTGACCCCGAACACCGCGGAATTGGCGGCACTGCTCGAGGAGCCGGTCTGCACCCGGTGGGACGACGTCCTGGACCAGGCAGCCCGGCTCGCGAGGCGGTATTCTGTCCTGGTCCTGGCCAAGGGCGGCCACCTCACCGGCAGCCGGTGCCCGGATGCCCTCGTGGGCCCCGACGGCGTCATGGCTGCCGTGGAGGGTGACCGCATCGACACCCCGAACACCCATGGGACCGGGTGCTCGCTCTCCGCGGCGCTGGCTACCCTGTGGGCCCGCTGCGGGGACTGGGGGGATGCCCTGCGGCTGGCCCGCGGGTGGCTTGAAGGCGCCCTGCACCGTGCCGATGAACTCGAGGTCGGCGAAGGACATGGTCCGGTGAATCATTTCGGGGCGCTCTGGGACGGTGCGGCGATCCCGACGACGGGGGCCTTGCTGGGCACCTGGTGGAACGATCTGGCACCGCTGCGTTCGGGGATCGACGATCTGCCGTTCATCCGTGCGCTGCGGGACGGGACCCTGCCCTCGGAGGACTTCCACTTCTATCTGGCCCAGGATTCCTTGTACCTGCGGACCTACTCCCGGGTCCTCTCCCGTGCCGCCGAGTTGGCGCCGAACCGCGAAGAGCAGCAGTTCTGGGCTTCCGGGGCCGTCGGCGCCCTCGAGGAGGAGGCGAATCTACATCTGCACCGGCTCGGAGATGCCCCCGATCCGGAACCCAGCCCCACCACCTCGGCCTACCTGAACCACCTGGTGGCCTCCGGCGATTCCTATCCCAAGCTCGTGGCGGCCATCCTGCCCTGTTATTGGCTCTACCAGGACATCGGCCAGCGGCTGGCCGCCGCGGCCCACCCGGGCCACCCCTATGCCGACTGGCTCGCCGCCTACTCCTCCCCCGAGTTCGACGAAGCCACCAGCGAGGCCATCGCGCTGGTCCAGAAGGTGGCCTTGCGGGCGGGTTCCACCACCCTGGCCGGGATGCGTCGCGCCTTCGACGAATCGAGCCGGCAGGAATTGTCCTTCTTCGCCCAGACCCCCGAAGACGCCGCCCCGCGATCGGCCTCCCTCCCCATGCCGGTGGCGGCCATCGGCTGATGCCGGCGCACCCCGGCAGGGGGCCCGACCCCGCCGCCCCGGGGTCGGGGGCGGTAGGATTCCGTGGGGCCCCGCACCGGTGAGGCCCCACCAACCCGCAGGGCCCCGATGGAGGACACCCATGAGCAATTTCCCCGGCTTCGGCTGGACGGTCCACGGCGACGGCACAACGATTCGACCCGGCACCGTGGTGGCCCCCGATGAACGGCTGAACTGGTTCCAGACCACCGGCATCGGCGTCCAACACGTGATGGCCATGTTCGGATCCACCGTGCTGGTACCGGCGCTGACCGGCTTCCCGGTCACCTCCACCTTGTTCTTCTCCGGGGTCGGGACCATGCTGTTCCTGCTCATCACCGCCGGCCGGGTACCCAGCTACCTGGGCTCCTCCTTCGCGTTCATCGCCCCGGTGACCGCCGCCATGTCGGGACATGGTTTCGCCGGGGCCCTGGGCGGCGTCGTCTTCTCCGGTGCGGCCCTGTTCATCATCGGGCTGGTGGTGCAGAAATCGGGCACCGGGTGGATCCACGCCCTGATGCCTCCGGTGGTCATGGGCACGATCGTCGCGCTCATCGGACTGAATCTGGCCGGATCGACCACCGAGGCCATCGAGTCGGTCCCGCTGACCACATTCTCCACCGTCGCCGCCATCGTCTTCACCGCGGTCCTCTTCCGTGGCCTGCTGGGGCGCTTGTCGATCCTGGTGGGGATCATCGTCGGCTACCTGATCGCCCTGGCCCAGCATCAGATCGACTTCACCGCCGTCAACGAGGCCGGGTGGCTGGGCCTGCCGCCCTTCGCGTTCCCCGAATTCCACCTGGACACCCTGGCCCTGTTCCTCCCGGTCGTCTTCGTCCTTGTCGCCGAGAACATCGGCCATGTCAAGACCGTGGCGCTGATGACCCGCAGGGACCTGGACGACGTCAACGGCCGGGCCCTGATGGGCGACGGCATCGCCAGCATCGTCGCCGGCTTCGGTGGCGGTTCGGGCACGACGACCTATGCGGAGAACATCGGGGTCATGGCCTCCTCCCGCGTCTACTCCACGGCCGCCTACTGGGTGGCCGCGGCGACCGCCATGCTGCTGGCGTTCCTGCCGAAGTTCGGTGCCGCCATCTCCTCGATCCCCGCCGGGGTCAGTGGCGGGGCGGGAATCGTCCTCTACGGGATGATCGGCATCATCGGTGCCCGGCTCTGGGTGCAGAACCAGGTCAACTTCTCCAACCCGATCAACCTCATGACCGCCGGGACCGGACTGATCATCGCCATCGCCGACCCGACCATCACCGTGGGGACCATGCAGTTCGGCGGCATCGCCCTGGGCACGGTGGCCACCGTGGTGATCTACCACGGGATGCGCACCATCGCCCGGGTCCGTGGCACCGAGCCCACCGACGCCCCGGAGTACACCGGCGCGACACCGAGCAAACTCGGCTAGGATCGGCCCGTGGCGCACTGGAATGACTATTGGGGTACCGAGGACTGGCTCGAGGAGATCGAAGGCTGGGTCTCGATGGTGCTCGACGCCTACGACCTGCGCCGCACCGGCCCGCTCGAACGCGGGCCGATCCACTTATGGTCCACCCAGGTCCTCGTCCCCACCGATCACGGCACCTTGTACGTCAAGGCCATCAACCCCGGCCAACAGGCCGAAGTCGCCGTCACCCGGGCGGCCGCGGGGCTGGCCCCCGATCAGCTGGTCATGCCGCTGGCCGTGGAGCCGATGCGCGGCTGGATGATCTCCCCCGACTACGGGGAGACGATGGCCAGGATCCCCAGCACCGACCACCAGCTCTGGGAGCGGATCCTGCGCAATGTCGCCCGCCTGCAGAAGACCCTCCTCCCCCACGGTGACACGCTCTTCGATGCGGGTCTGACCCAATTCGATCCCCGGCATATGCCCGGATACATCGATGACCAGGTCATGTTCCACGCCTCCCTGCCCACCGGGCACCCCTTGCATCTTCCGGCCCGCGATGCCGAGGAACTGGACGACCAGCTCGGCCCGGTGCGTGATATGTGCGGTTTCCTGGCCGACGCCGCGGTGCCCTTGTCGCTGGACCACAACGACCTGCATCGCAACAACGTCTTCCTGCCGGCCTCCAGCGAGGAACCGTTGCGTTTCATCGACCTCGGGGACGCGTACTGGGCCCACCCGTTTTCCACGTTGGCGGTTCCCCTGGCCACGATGTCCAAGGAGCTGAAGACCACGCCCTCCGATCCACGGATCCGCCGGGCGGTGGCCGCCTACCTGCAGGAGTGGGAGGAATACGGCACCCCGGCCGAGCTCGAGCGGCTCGTCGAACCCGCCTTGCGGCTGGGGAAGCTGCAGTCCCACGGGACGTGGCTGGCGATGCTCGCCGGAGCCAGCGAGGCCGATATGGAACACTATGCGGTCCAGGCCCTACGGCCCTTGGCCGAGCTGGTCACCCCCCTGACCCTCTAGGAGCCTGGATCCGCAGGTTTCTTATCTGCGGCTTCACGCTGGGGCCAGAACCCGCGGGCCTCCAGGGCCGCGGCCAGGACATCCGCCCGGTCGGTCATGATCCCATCCACACCCAGGTCGATCAGCCGGTCCATGTCCTCCCGCTCGTTGACCACCCAGACGTGCACCTGGATGCCCTCGCGGTGGGCCTGGGCCAGGAAACGCGGGGTGACCACGCGCAGTCGCCCCTGGCGTTCGGGAACCTGCAGGGCGGCGACCCCGCGAAGCCGCGGGCGCAGCAGCGCGAACAGCCCGACCTTGCCCAACAGGACGGCCAGTGCGCTGGTCACCAACCCCGGGCTTGATGCCGCGGGGGCATCCAGCAGACGCAGCACCCGGTGGCGCCGGGCGTCCGAGAACGAAGCCACCAGCACCCGGTCGTGGGCCGCATATTTGTTGACCAGTGCGGCGAACGGGCCCACCGAGGCCTCGTCCTTGATATCAACGTTCAACCTGACGTCCGACCAGGCGGCGAGCACGTCCTCGAAACGGGGGATCCGGCGTCCCGAGACGCGCAGGGCGGCGATATCGGCATGATCGTGGTCGGCGACCGCCCCCCGGCCGTCGCTGACCCGTTCGAGCTCCTCGTCGTGGAAGACGACCACCACACCGTCCCGGGTGGTGTGCACATCCAGTTCCAGGTAACCGAAGCCGCGCTCCACCGCCGCCGCGAAGGCCTCCATGGTGTTCTCACCCCCGGTCAGTGCCTCACCACGATGGGCAAAGGCCAACGGGCCTCCCTGCCGGGCGGGGCCACCAGTAGGATGCAGGTAGGGGAACCTGCGCGCTTGACGAGTTCTCACAGCGCCGACTCTACCGTCCAAGGAGGTCCCCGGTGGGGGTAGCGAAAGTACACCATGCCTGCGCCGCCCCCGGGCCGGACCCGGAGGACAACTTCGAGCGCCTCCGCGTCTGGGCCGACACGGCCGCCCAGGCCGGTGCCTCCCTGCTGCTCACCCCGGAACTCTTCGTCACCGCCGAGGCAGGCACCGGCTCCGCGATCCTACGCGAGAGGCTGCGCGGCGTGGCGGCGACCTCGGGGGTGGGATTGGTGGCCTCCACCGTTGAGGCGACCGGGGACAGGATCTTCGTCGGGGCCCACTGGTGGGATGCCCATGGGGCCCTGGTGGCCCACACCCGCAAACGTCATCTGGCCGACTGGCAGGTGGCCCGCGGCTTCTGCGGATGGGAGGGAGCCCCACCGATTATTCCTGAAGCGGTATATTCCGTGTCGGGCGTGGACTCGCCGGTGGCCCTGCTCTTTTCCGCCGATGCCCGGGATCCATCGGTGGGCTATTACCTACGCGACCACGGGGTCCGGACCCTCCTGGTCCTGAATGAGGCCGGGACCTGCGAGGCGGCCGTCGTGCCCGCCGGCCAGTGGTCGGCGAAGAACACGGGGGTGCCGTTCCCGCAATCGGGGCCCCTGCCCGAGGCGCTGTTGCGCCCCTTGCCCAGGATCCCCGATTCCTGGTGGTCCGGCCCGGAGCCGACGCATCCCTCCGACATCGGCTCCTGAGCCGACCGCTGCGGAGCCTTCCCTAGAGCGGCTCCCCGGAGAGCAGGCGTTCGATGACCTGGGCGACCCCATCCTCCTGCAGCGAGGCAGTCGTGCGCCCCGCCGCGGCCTTCGCCAGTGCATGCCCCGACTCCATCGCGTAACCCCGGCCGGCCCATGCGAGCATCTGCACGTCATTGGGCATGTCTCCGAAGGCCACGACCTCGGCGGCGGTGACCCCGAGTTCCGCGGCATACTCGGCCAGGGTGACCGCCTTGTTGACCCCGGGATGGGACATTTCCAGCAGCGAGACGCCGGGGGCCGAATGGGTCACCGAAACCAAATCGGCGACCTCGGGTTCCACCAGTGATTGGAAGGCCTCGGCCTCATAGGCGGAGGTCTTGGCGAGTAGTTTCACCACGCCTTCGGCTTCCAGACGGCCCACGTCGAAGGGCGCCTCGGCCATGACGGGCAAGCGGGCCGCTTCCCCGGCCTGGAGGAATCCGGGTTCGAGCAGGAGCCCCGATAAGGTCTCCGCGGCGAAGGTCGCTGCGGGCTCGAGGGCCTGGATGCGCCGGCGGACCTCGCCGACCGCCGGGCCGGGGACCTGGTGGCTGCCCAGGATCCGTTCGCCCTCGAGGTCGTAGACCAGGGCGCCATTGGAGCAGATGACCGTCCCCAGATGGCCCAGCGCGCGTTGCACGGGGCTCAGCCAGCGGAAGGGCCGCCCGGTCACGAAGACGACATGGATCCCTGCTTGCCGGGCCGCTGCGAAGGCCTGGACCGTCCGCGCGGAAATGGTCTCGTCCGCGTGCAGGATCGTCCCGTCGAGGTCGCTGGCGATCAGTCGCATGGATGTTCCTGGCTCATCGGTGGATCGGTCAGGAGATCTCGTCGCGGCGCGGAGGGTTCGCGCCGGCGCGCGACACGGTGATCGCCGCGGCCCGGGCGGCATAGTCCAGGATCTCCTCGAGCTGGCCGACCGAAAGCCCGCGCAGGGATTCCCGGTGCGCCGCCCCGACCAGCCCGCGGTCCACGAGCGTGGACAGCAGGGCCGCCATGAACGAGTCACCGGCCCCCACGGTGTCGGCGACATCGACGACCGGGGCCTGGGTCCGCGCCTCCCCGGCGGCGACCACGCCCCACGGGCCGCCGGAGCCGTAGGTGGCCACCACCATGGCCGGACCGAGTTCGAGCCAGGCGTGCGCGGTCTCCTCAACGCTGCGCTCGGGGTAGAGCCAGGCCAGATCGGAGTCACTGGCCCGCACCACATCGCTGAGGGCGACGAAGCGTTCGACGTCCTCGATCGCCTGGGAATGATTGGTGACGAAACTGGGCCGCACATTGGGGTCGTAGGAGATCGTCGCATGCGGTCGGGCTCGTTCGACGGCGGCCCTGACGGTTCCGGCCCCGGGCTCCAGGACGGTGGCGATCGAGCCGGTATGCAGCAGCTGGCTATCGGCCAGGACGTCGGAGGATGCCGGGTCGAAGGCCGACAGGTCCCAGACCATGTCGAATTCGTAGCTGGCCGCCCCGACCGGATCCAGGGTGCCGCGGGCGGTGGAGGTCGGCAACCCATCGGCGGGGAGGACCTCCTGCACGTCGTTGGAGCGCAGGTGCTCGTGGATCATGGCCCCGTATTCATCATCGCCGTAGCGTCCGACGAAGGACACGGGGTGGCCCAGCCGTGCGAGTCCCACCGCCACGTTCATCGGGCTGCCCCCGACATAGGCCTGGGGCGCGGCGATGCCGCCGGACAGCACGTCAACGAGGGCTTCGCCCATAACAGTCAGCACTACTCAACCTTACCTTTGCTCTCGGTGGATGCCTCAAGACGCCCCACCGGACGGTGTTCCCGTGCGCCGTCGCCTGACCCTGCTAGGCAGGAACGGCCAATTCGGCCAAGGCCACCAGACAAGCATCCCATGCCGGGGTCCCGGGGGTGATCATCGCCTGGTGGTCGCCGGTCGTGAAGACCATCCGCGCCGGATCGCCCTGGGCCCGTGCCGAGTCGGTATAGGCCCGCGACAGGGCCGAGGGGACATCCGCATCGGATTTTCCGTGCACGGCGATGACCGGGACCCCGATGGGCAGCATCCGTACCGGATCGGCCAGCTGCCACCGCCGCGGGTCCTCCTCCGAGGTGGCTCCCATGAGCTTCACGGCCGCCGAATGGCTGAGTTTGAGCCAATTCGCCATCCACAATTCCAGCACCCCCGCCTGGCTGACCACGCCATCGACCGTCACCGCCGGATCCGCTCCCGGCGCCCCGGCGGGCAGCTTATGCCGTCCGGCGGCCCAGGCCCCGAGATGGCCTCCGGCCGAATGGCCCAGGACGACGACGTGGCCCTGTTCCAGTCCCGCCGTGGCCAGCGCCGGGCCCAGCGCATCGATGCCGGCGGAAACATCCTCGAAGGTCCGGGGCCACCCCCCGGTATCAGGGCCCGTTTCTGCGCCCTCGGTGGTCCGCCGGTATTCCAGGTTCCAGACGACCCAGCCCCGCCGGACCAGGTCGGCGGCGAGGGGGTGCCCGAGCGACGCGTCGTAGGTATCGCGCCAGAATCCACCGTGGATGATGACGATGACCCCGGGCAGGCGCCTCTCCTCGGGCACATACAGTTCGGCATACTGGCTCGGATTCGGCCCGTAGTGGTGGACCGAATCCGGGGCGCGCCCGGCCGTCGCCGCGTCGTTGGCTGCCATGGCTCAGCGCCCCGGGAAGTCGGGGGTCTCCTTGGCCAGGAAGGCGGCCCGCCCGACGACCGAGTCCTCGGTCGCGAAGGCCTCACGGAAGCTGTCCACTTCCGCCTCAAGCCCTGCGGCCACGGGGAGGCCGTTGATCCGGTTCAGGGCCCGCTTGGTGTTGTCGACCGAGGTGGGGGCCTTGGCCGCGATTTCCTCCACGGTGGCCTTCGCGCCGGCCAGCAGGGCCTCGGCGTCGTCGAACACGGCGTTGGCCAGGCCGATCCGCAGGGCCTCGTCGACCTTGATCCGGCGTCCGGTGTAGATGAGTTCGCGGGCGTGGCCGAGGCCGACCCGCTGCTGCAGGCGCACCGAACCGCCGAACCCGGGGACCAGGCCCAGATTGACTTCCGGCTGCCCGAAGCTGGCGCGGGCCCCGGCGTAGATGAAATCGCAGGCCAGCGCGAGTTCGCACCCGCCGCCGAGGGCGAACCCGTTGACGGCGGCGATGACCGGAACGGGCAGGGCCTCGAGCCGGGTGGTCACCGTATGCATCTGCCGGGCGTAGGCCTCGGCGGCATCGGAGCTCATCGAGGTCATTTCACGGATGTCGGCCCCGGCGACGAAGGCCTTCTCGCCGGCCCCGGTGAGGATGATGCCGCGAATGGGCCATTGGGCGTCGATGCCCACGGCCGCGAGTTTTTCCGTCAAGGCCAAAAGGTCCTCGACCACTGCCGAGGCCAGGGCGTTCATGGCCTCCGGGCGGTTCACGGTCACCACCAGTGCGGAGCCGTCCGTTTCGAGAAGTAGCGTCTCGTAGCTACCGAAATCCATGTGTGCTTCCTTCCGGGTCGTCATTGACCGGCGCGGGGCGCCAGTCCCCCCAGCATGTCAGAGTCGCGGCGGGTGCTGGCTGAACTTGCGGAATTGGTTCAGCGAGGTCAGCGCAATGTACCAAAGCCTACGGGGATGACGTTCGGCGCGGTAGAGCAACGGATTGGCGACCCGGCGGGCGCGCATCAGTTCGCGGGCCTTCTCCCCCACGGGTCCGCGCAGGTGTCTGCGCAGCAAGGCCAGCGGCAACACCGTGGACAGCACCTGGGCATCGGCGACCAGCGGGGCGGCGTCGGGGTCCGCGGCGGGCAGCTCCCCGTCGTCGTACTCCGCCCCGAGGTACTCGCGGACGTAGAAGCGGGCGGCGTTGTGGCCCGCAGCGGTCATGTAGTAATGGTTGCGTCCCAGCCGCGGATTCAGTTCGAAGAATTTCACCAGCCCGTCCCGCGGGTCCAGTTTGGCGTCGAACATGGAGAATCCGGTCCATCCGAGGTGCTCGAGGATGCGGCGGCCCTGATCGATGAACTCGGCGTTGACGGCGGTGACGATACCCGCCGAATTGCCCAGCACCAAGGGGGCGTGTTCCTCCACGACGACTTCCCCGTAGGCGGCGAAGCGGACGCGGGCGTCCCGGTCGGAGTAGAAAGTGCATAGGCGCATGTTCGTGTCGCCGCCTCCGATGAGTTCCTGGAGGATGAAGGGGCTGGTGTAGCCCGAAGCCCGGATGCGCGCCAGCAGGTCATCGAGCTCCCCGCGGGTGGCCAGGGTGTGGACTTTCTGCTTGCCGGCGAACTTGGCGTGCACCCAGGCACTGCTGTCGGCGGGCTTGCCGATGAGCGGGAACGGCAGATCGGCGGGCAGGGGTTGCGGGGCGACGGGATCGTAGGCGATGGTCCGCGGATGCGGGATGCCCAGTTCGGCGCACAGGGCATAGAAGTTCTGTTTCAGCGCCGCCCGTTCGATGGTCGCCGACTCCGGGTACGGAATCGTGTACCAGGGCTCGAGTTCTGCGCGATGGTCGGTGATGATCCCGATATGCAGGTCCAGCGAACCACAGAGCAGCAGGGGCCGGGGGCGCGCCCCGTCCGCGGTGAGGTCACGGGCCACCTGCAGGAGGTGTTCGACGACGCGGGCCCCGTCGGTCATGCTTCCCGCCGGGCGGATATCGATGGCGACGGAGTGCTGGAGCACCCCGTTCTCGCCCGCAGGAACCGCCACGCTGACCGCCCCGTAGGCCTCGTGGAACTCGCGGGCCAGCGAATAGGTGCCGATGTCCCCGCCGAGGATGACCGGGACGAACGGCTGTGAATCCAAAATACGCATGGGCTCCAATCTATCCGGATCAGTCCCCCGCTCCGAACCGGTGCCACTGCCACTAGGCAAAACACGTGACCTACAGCACAATGGCCAGAAGCAGCCATCCGCGGTTCCACGGCAGGGAAGGCAGGTTCCATGGGGTTCCTCGATAGATCGCATTCCATCGCTCCACCGGGGTTCAACCGGTGGCTCATCCCGCCGGCGGCATTGGCGGTGCACCTGTGCATCGGGCAGGCCTACGCGACCAGTGTCTACAAGACCGCGCTGATCGGACATTTCGAGGCCTCGCAAACGGCCATCGGGGTGATCTTCTCCATCGCCATCGTGATGCTGGGGCTCTCCGCAGCCGTCATGGGCACCTGGGTCGAACGGTCCGGACCGCGTAAATCGATGTTCGTTGCCGCCACCTTCTGGGCCGCAGGATTCCTGCTCGGGGCGCTGGGGATCTTCTCCGGACAGCTCTGGCTGGTCTACCTCGGCTATGGGGTATTCGGCGGTATCGGCCTGGGCATCGGCTACATCTCGCCCGTTTCCACCTTGATCAAATGGTTCCCCGACCGCCCGGGCATGGCCACCGGCATGGCGATCATGGGGTTCGGCGGTGGAGCACTCATCGCCTCACCGCTGTCCACCCAACTACTCAAAGCCTTCGATCCCGCCTCGGGGACCGAAGGATGGGTGGCCAGCGGCGACGCCGTGGGGCGGCTGTTCGTCACCCTGGGCCTCGTGTACTTCCTGGTCATGATGTACGGGGTGTTCAGCATCCGCGTGCCGGCCGACGGCTGGCGACCCAACGGTTGGGACCCGTCACGGGTGAAGCACTCGCAACTGGTCACCACCAACCATGTCTCGGCGGCCAACTCCATCAAGACCCGCCAGTTCTGGCTGATCTGGACGGCATTGTTCCTCAACGTCACGGCGGGCATCGGAATCCTCGAGCAGGCCTCACCGATGATCCAGGACTTCTTCCGGGCCGGGAACGGCATCTCGGCGGTCTCCGCGGGGGTGGCCGGGGGCTTCGTGGGTTTGCTCTCCATCGGCAACATGGCGGGACGTTTCCTCTGGTCGAGCACCTCGGATGTCATCGGCCGCAAGAACATCTACATGATCTATCTGGGTGTCGGCGCGGTGCTGTATGTCATCCTGGCGTTCTTCGGAGGATCGAGCACCCTGCTCTTCATTCTGTTGGCCTTCGTGATCATCAGCTTCTACGGGGGCGGATTCTCCACGGCCCCCGCCTACCTGAAGGACCTCTTCGGCACCTTCCAGGTCGGGGCGATCCACGGACGCCTGCTCACCGCGTGGTCGGCAGCAGGGATCGCCGGCCCGTTGATCGTCAACGGCCTGCTGGATGCCCAGGGCAAACCGGGCACGATGAATGCCCACAACTACCTGCCGGTGCTGCTGACCATGGTGGTCCTGCTCGTCATCGGATTCGTCGCCGCCGCACTCATCCGTCCAGTCGACCCGACGTTCCATGAACCGGAACGCGAAACCGCCAGCACCACCGCCGAGGAGGCCCCGTGAGCACCACAGGATCCAGCACCCCCGAGGACATTCCGGTCAACGTCGCCCCGGCCCGATTGGTCTTCGGGTGGATGCTGGTCGGTGTCCCGCTGCTCTACGGTGTGGTCACCACGCTTTCCCGCGTGGGCCAGCTGTTCCAGTAGCCCCGGGGACCGAACGCTCAGTCGGGCAGTTGCCCGTCGTGCAACCGGTCCTCCAGGGCAGCACGGACCTCGTCGACCAGGACCTGCATGTGACGTTCGGCGCCGGGCCCGTCGGCCGCGGCCACCGCGGCCGCCACGGCCTCATGTTCGGCCAGGGCTTTTTCCCGCGGGTGGAAGGGCATCATGCCTTGATGGGTCCGCCCCGACAACACCTCGGCAACGACCCCGTCGAGTTCAGCGAACATCGAGTTGCCGCTGGCGCGCAGCAGCAGGGCATGGAAGGCGATATCCACCGCGAGGAAGCCTTCCAGGTCACCCTCCTCCCCCAACCGGCGCAGCTGCGCCGCCAGGGACACGATCTCCTCGCGGGCCTGGGACGGGGCACGCCGCGCGGCTCCGGCGGCGGCCAGGGGTTCGACGGCGACCCGCAGCTCCGTGAGCTCGGTGAATTGCCGTTCCCGGCCCGGCCCCGACAGGCGCCAGCGGATGACACGGCGGTCATAGGCGTTCCAGAACCGCGATTCCTGGACGACGAGGCCGATCCGTCGTTTCGCATAGACCAATCGCAGTGACTCCAGGACCCGCATGCAATCGCGCATCACGGTGCGGGAGACCCCGAAACGCGATTGCAGGGCATCGAGGGTCAACCGGTCCCCGGGGGCCAGCACGCCATCGACGATTTCCCGCCCCAGGGTTTCGACAATCGGTTCCTGGAGCACGGTCGCTCCGGAGGGGATCTGCATGGTCATCATCCTATGACGCCCGGTCACATCACGGTTACCGGGGACACTATCCACGTCCGGGCATAAGGTGTTATCTTTTATTCAGCCGGTCCGCCGGGCCCAGGCCAACGACGTCCTTCCAGGAGTAGACATGCCGCTTCAGGCACCCCAACCGCCTCCCACCCATCTGGTGGTGATGGGCGTATCCGCTTCCGGCAAGACCACGCTGGCCAGCCTGCTCGCCGACCGCCTCGGCTGGCCCATGGCCGAAGCCGATGACTTCCATCCGGCCACCAATGTCGCCAAGATGGCCTCCGGCACCCCCCTGACCGACGACGATCGCTGGCCCTGGTTGGCAGTGCTGCGCGACTGGATGGACCACACCCCGGGTCCAGGGACCGTGATGACCTGTTCGGCCCTGAAACGCAGCTACCGGGACCTGCTGCGCGAGGCCGACGGCGTCGTGCGTTTCGTGCACGTCGTGGTCGATCCCGACATCCTGGCCGAACGCATCCGGGAACGAACCGGGCATTTCATGCCCGGGACCCTCCTGCCCAGCCAACTGAACACCCTTGAACCCCTCGAATCCGACGAGGACGGCTTCACCCTGGCCAACGACAGCAGCGCCGAGGACCTCCTGGCCCGGGCCCTGTCCTCGTTGGACCTGGACCCGAAGAACCCGACCGAGCAATAGAACCCCACCCCGACCGGAGAACCCATGACCCTCGAGAACTGGACCCAGACCCTGGGTGCGGGACCATTGCTCGGCATTGCCGCCGGCGCGATCGTCGTTCTGCTCCTGCTCATCATCCAACTACGGATGCACGCCTTCGTCGCCCTGATCCTGATCAGCCTGCTGACCGCCTTCGCGACCGGCATCCCCGCCGGCAGCGTCGTCTCGGTGCTGACCGACGGATTCGGCTCCACACTGGCCTCTGTGGCCCTGCTGGTGGGACTGGGCGCCATGCTCGGACGCATCGTGGAGATGTCGGGCGGGGCCAAGGTCCTCGCCGACGTCCTGATCCGCAAATTCGGTGAGAAGCGCGCCCCGCTGGCCCTGGGCGTGGCCTCGCTGCTCTTCGGGTTCCCCATCTTCTTCGACGCCGGACTGGTCGTGATGCTCCCGGTGGTCTTCGCCGTCGGGCGACGCCTGGGTGGCGGCGTATTGCTCTACGGCCTGCCCGCCGCCGGTGCCTTCTCGGTCATGCACGTCTTCGTACCACCGCACCCGGGCCCGGTGGCGGCCGCCGAATTCTTCGACGCCAATGTCGGATTCGTCCTGCTCATCGGGCTCATCGTCGCCCTGCCGACCTGGTACCTGGCCAGCTACCTGTACGGCAAGTGGGCCGGACGCCGATGGGAACTGCCGATCCCGAGCCTGTTGGGCGAAGCCGATGCCGAGCACGAGTCGAACCCGCCGGCCTTCGGCACGGTCATCTCCGTGCTGTTGCTGCCCCTGGTGCTGATCTTCATGAACACCGGGCTGAACACCCTGGCTTCGGCCCAGGTCCTGCCCGAGGCAGCCCAGGACGCCGCATGGTTCCAGCTGCTGCGCGCGGTCGGCGAAACGCCGGTGGCGCTGCTGATCTCCCTGCTGGTGGCCTCCCTCGTGCTGGGCATGCGTCGGGGCATGAGCAAGAACGCCATCGAACAGGTCATGGAGAAGGCCCTGGGCCCGGTCTGCTCGGTCATCCTCATCACCGGTGCCGGTGGCATGTTCGGCGGCGTCCTGCGCGCCTCGGGCATCGGCGAGGCCCTGTCCGACGTGCTGGGCGATCTGGGGGTGCCATTGATCCTGGCCGGCTTCCTCATCTCGGGCATCCTGCGCGTGGCCCAGGGATCCGCGACGGTGGCCTTGACCACCGCCGCCGCACTGCTGGCCCCCGCCGTGGCGGTCGCCGGCCTGAACGACATCCAGTTGGCGACCATGGTGGTGGCCGTGGCCGCCGGCTCGGTGATCATCTCCCATGTGAACGACTCGGGCTTCTGGCTGGTTGGACGGTTCTTCGACATGGACGTCAAGACGACCCTGAAGACCTGGACCGTGTTGGAGACACTGATCGGCGTGGTCGGGTTTGCTTTCGCGGCAGTGATCTTCGGCTTCGCTTCACTCGGGTAGCGCGGCAGGTCCACCGGCCATCCCGGCCACTCCGCCGGGATGGCCGGACCCGAGGTGCTAGCGACGCCCCCGGGCCGGGCCGCCGCGGCGCTTGCCGCCGGAGGATTTCCCGCCGGGACCTCCACCTTTCTTCCCGCTTCCGGGTCGCGGCGCACCCGCGGCGGACTGGTCGCCGCGCTGCCGGCGTCGCTGGGCTTGGGCGGCCGCGGAACGTTCCCGCTCCTGCACCGAGGGCTGCCGGGAGGAATTGGCCCTACGTCCACGGACGATGCCGATGAACTCCTCCACGCGGGGGTCCTCCGGCTCATCACCGACAGGCTTGAGCCAGGCGACCCCGATCCGGGTGGACGGGGCCCCCGTCACGATCTTCTGCACGACGTCCTTGCGCCGGTACAGGCGTCCGACGGATTGGGGGACGATCACCAAGCCGGTCCCGGCACCGACGACCTCCAGGGCCATCGCCGTTCCCCCGACCCGTGGCGGATAGTCGGCCAGGTCCAACCAGGTCTCCTCGGCCAGCTCCTCCAACGGCACCTCGTCGTCGTACAACTCCAAGGCATGTTCACGCGGGGCACACACCACGGGCAGCTCCTCGTAGAGCGGGATGACGTGGGTCATCCCGTCCGCGGGGTTCACTCCGTCGGGGAACCTCATGAACACCAGGTCCGCGTCACCGGTGGCCAGCAGCCCCCGCGGATCGTCCCCGATGTCATGCATCGTCGCCTGGACCGGAACCCCGGGTTGACGCTCCCGCCAACGATCCAGCCACTTATCCGGGGTCACGCCCGGCACGAACGCAATTCTCAGTTCAGCCACGACCGCTAGCCTACCGGCACCCTCCGCGCCCGGTAGGCTGGGACCATGACCCAGAAATCCTCGCAGAGCATGAAACCGGCCACTGCCGCCAAGAAGCTTGGTGTGTATCTTCCCGCCACGCCTGCCGAGTTCCAGGATGGTCCCCTCACCCGGGACGCCCTGGACGACATGATGAATGAACCGCCCGAATGGCTGGTCGAGTTGCGTCGGACCGGACCGCACCCGCGCCCGGTCATCGCCCGCAAACTCAACGTCAGCATCTCCGGGCTCGCCCGGGGCGGCATCGACGAAGCACTGACCACCGCGCAGATCGACGAATTGCTGGCCGACCGGCCCGAATGGCTGCAGGCCGAGCGCACCAACATGGCCGAGGTCCGCGCCGAAGAAGCCCGCATCAAGGAAGCCGACGCCCGCAAGGCGGCGGCACGCGAGACCCCGGGCAGCTGACCGGACCCATCGTCGTGGTCGACCCTTAACAAAAAGCGGCGCCCATCCCCAGAGGGGGAGGGCGCCGTTTTCGGGCGAACCAGACGGTGCCTAGTTGGCGGTCTTCACGATGTAGACATCGCACGGGGCGTTCAGGGCCACACTGGAGGCCACGCTTCCGAGCACTCGCCCCAGGCCCTTCATCCCGACGTTGCCCACGACGATGAGCTGGGCTCCCAGCCTGCTGGCTTCCTCCACGAGGGCATCCTGCGGCTTGCCCTTGACGGCGGAGGCCTTGATCGTGGCCCCCGGGACCAGTTCACGCAGCTTGGTGGCGGACTTCTCCGCCAGCTTCTGTGCCTGTTCCGCGTCGTCGAGGATCCACGTATCACTGCCGATCTGGACGACTTCGGTGTTGTCCTTGGTGTGGGCGGTGATCACCACGAGGTTCGCGCCCAGGCCGGCCGCAACGGTCGCAGCACGCGTGGCCGCCTTATTCGCGGTCTCGCTGCCGTCGACACCGACGATGACTGTTCCTGACATGTGTTTCCTCCCTGTCTGGTGTGACGCCGTTGGCGCCGACACCCCTTGGTCCTGCTTGGTCTACTTGGTCTTCTGCCGCAGGAAACCAACGGCCCGTTCCCAAGCCAATCGTGCCGCTTCCGGACGATAGTTCCCCTGGGGGTCCTCATCATTATGGAACGCGTGAGGCGCTTCATAGTAGTGGAATGTGACTTCGGACTCGGATTCGGCGCGGAGCTGCTCTTCCTGCTCCTTGGCCTGCTCCACCGGGAAGAGCCCGTCCTCGGTCGCATAATGTCCCTGGACGGCCGCCTTCACGCCGGTGAACGACTCGGGCACCGCCTGGCCCACGCCGTAGAACGGGACGGCCGCAGCGATCCGTTCCCCCTGTTGCGCCGCGAGCGCCAACACGAAGCCACCACCCATGCAGAAGCCGATGGCCGAGACCTTCTCACTGGTGACCTTCTCCAACCCCGACAGGTAGTCGACGGCCCCGGCCAGCAACCGGGCGCCCTCGGCCTCGGGCAGCTTTTGCATCATCTCCCCGGCTTCGGCACCGTCGTGGGTGATCCAGCCTCCATACAGATCGGGGGCGAGGGCGACGAAACCCTCGGCTGCCAGACGATCCGCGACGTCGCGAACATGATCCGTCAGGCCCCACCATTCCTGGATGACGATGACCCCCGGTCCGCTCCCCGAAGCGGGCTCGGCCAGATAGCCATGGGCGTCCTGCCCGTTGGAAGGGAACGCGACATTCTGATGAGCTGACGGTTCAGCCACGGATGCACTCCTGCTCGTCGACGATCTGGTTCGCTTTCCCAGTCTATGCAGATCATGCCTCCGGGTCTCCTCCCCGGGCGTACAAGTCCAGGCCCCGGTGGTCCCCTCCACGAAAAATGTCCTCCTCCCGGGATTCCGGGAGGAGGACATTTCATCCAAACTCGTGCCCCAAGCGGGACGAAACTGTAACCTCGTTCGCCACCTTGAAATCGTTGATTTCACGCGGATCTTCTGATGGAGAAGATTGGTGTGATTCAAGTGTATCTGTACCTCGGAGTGACAATCGTGGCCCAGTGGTGACGCCAATTGGGACGGCTGTAACCCCGTTCCCCGCTGAGGACTTACAGCAAATGATTGCGGCGTATAAAGCAGGTGCGTCGCTCTACACCATCGCGTGTGAATGGAAGCTCGGCAAGCAGACTGTGCGGCGCAAGCTCGATGAAGCCGGAGTCAGAATCCGGCGGAAGGGGCTTGATGATGAACAGGTGGTACGTGCCGTCAGTGGATACGAATCGGGACAGACCATCCGAGAAGTAGCCGCCGACCTTGGCGTCGGTCATTCAATGGTGTGGCGAGCATTGAAGAAGGCTGGTGTTGAACTTCGCGACAACGTCCGACGGGTTGGTCGAAAACTCTCGAGCCAGTGATAAGAGCCATAGCAGGCCAGTCGATCTCGTTGTGCATCATCCGCACCTCCTTTGTAGAGGTCGCTGCGAGGAAAGGATGATCATGACTGCTTTGACAGAGGCGCCGAATGACGAACATCTGGCGAGGGTGATGCTCGCGTACGCATCTGAGCCTGGGGATCGTGTCACTGGACGGTTGGTGAATGACTTTGGGGCCTCCGAGACAGTGCAACTCGCGCTGGTAGCTCCCGGGGCCGATGGTTCGGAGGGTGGTGCTGTGGATCATTGGCGCAAACGGGTCAGCCCTCGTTTGAATATGGATCGCGCCCGTGATGCGCTTGAGACTACCGAGCAGATCGGTGCCCAGCTCCTGACTCCAGATGATTCAAAATGGCCAGAAGAGATGAACATTTTGGGTGATCACGCGCCGCTGGCACTGTGGGTGCTGGGCAACGCGGAGCATCTGTCTGCTGAGGCCTCGGTAGGGATCATTGGCGCGCGGGCAGCGACCGGTTATGGCTCGCATGTGGCTGGGGAGCTTGCCGATGGTGTCGCTGAGCAGGGTCAGGTCGTGGTGTCGGGCGGCTCTTATGGCATCGATGCTGTCGCGCATCGTGCCGCGCTGATGGCAGGTGGGCCGACCGTCGCTGTTCTCCCTGGCGCGCTTGACCGCTTGTACCCATCGGGGCACAAGCAACTGTTTGAGCGGATCGCCACAACTGGCGCGTTGGTCAGCGAAGTGCCGCCGGAGGCGACTCCGACGAGGTGGAGGCTGCTGCAGCGAGGACGGGTGATCGCTGCACTGTCGTCGGCTGTCGTGGTTGTGGAAGCGGGTGTGAGATCGTCCGCCTTGTCGGTGGCAGCGCAGGCAGCAGAATTCGGGCGGTGCGTGGGCGCGGTACCGGGGCCGATCACCAGCGCTTCGTCGGCAGGCAGCCACCGTCTGATGCGTGATGGGATCGCAGAAATCGTCACGAGGGTCGACGACGTCACCATGATGCTGCAACGCGCCGGAGCCCACCCTGGGAGAACTCTGACACCTGATACCGCGTCGGCGCAGGTTTCAAGCTCGTCTTCTCCCGCCCGCACTACTGGACCCAGCCGTTAAACAAGGTCGAAGGGATGAGCTGACGGTGATGGATCGATCATTGAATGACGGGCGACATTTCGGCCCGTATGGGCAAGAGTTGTTCGAAGACCACGTGTCGCAACTGCTGGAAGGGGGCGGCCTCATGAGACGACTCGGTAACGCGCATGCCCCACGGGTGGGTTGGGCGGATCTTTCGGCGAGGATCGGCCGCAACGACAAACCGGGAGTGCTGTTCGCCGCGGTGATCACTGGGGCGCTCTCTGACCGGGAGCTTCGTAGGGGGCTTGAGGATACGTGGACGACGTGTGAGTGGCCGGGGCGGGCTGCGGATCATGAGGTGTGGGTGCAACTGTTCGAGCTCGCGGGTGTCGACGAGGATCACTATTTGCACGAGACCGAGGTGCGCGATCGGGCACGGCTGCCGGGGACGGTGCAGCTGTTTCGTGCCGCTGCGGAGGGTCACCAGACGGGACTGTCGTGGACAACGAGTTTCGAGCGGGCGCACTGGTTCGCCACCCGGCTCGGTGCGATCGGCGGTCGCCACCACGAAATCTATGAGGCGACGGTGCAGCGGGAGGCGGTGCTCGCCAGCTTCCATAAGACTCGCAGCGAACACGAGTACGTCATTGACACTGGTCGCCTCGACCGGGTCATCCCTGACATTGTGGAGCCCGCCGTGTGGGAGCACCTCCTGGAAGAGGGCGACCGGCCGCGTCCGACAGACCAGTAGCCTCGGATGTTCGAGTCTGCAGGTCGGTGAACTGCGGACGGGTAACATCGTCGTACCTCTTCATTGCGGGCATGACTTCATTCTCTCCTTCGTGTTAAGTCATACCCCTCCATCAAACAGGGCGGTTCAGTGAACGCTTGCGGCCCAGAGTAGTCGGCACATGACGGCAGCCCTCTTTCAGGTCTGGCGACAAAGAACCTTGAAGGACTACCCAAGATGCTGCCGGACGGTCATGCCGTCACGCTCGGGTGACGGCGACACACATTTGAAAGTCGCCTTGTTTGCTCATCTTTTCTCCGACGGACCTCAGGCAGAAGGAACCCCGCCTTAGACGGCCGCTGCCGCGCTCCCGCTGGGAGTATGCCCCTAGCCCAGCGGGAGTATTGCGACCTGTTACATCTTCACTGGGAGGGGATAGCCGAAACCCAAATGATCCCGAAGTATAGAACGGTTAGGTGAGGCTTCGGAATCATATGGCGCGATCGGGCAGGAAAGATGGCAACATACTCAGGACATCAAGTGACACCGGGCCTGCTGACTTGCCGTCGAGAACATTCAATGCGATATGACCAAACACGAAGACACGAATGGTGTTAATGAGTGTGGGATGATCGTCTTCTGGAAAGCTCCAGTCGGTGAGGCGTTGGGAGAACACGTCTGTGACGGTGCGGAATGATGTGGCGAGTAGTTCCTGCAACTCATTGTTGCTGGAGGCTTCGAGCCAGCTTGATACGGCAAGTCGGTTGACATCAACGGGGTGCTCGTCGCGATACTGGGTCAGTGCCTTCATAAGTGCAGGTAAGCACTCACGAGGGCTTTCGGCGATAGTGATGGCGTCGATGAGAGTGGCATTGAGGTATTCTTGATCCTGCCGGGTAATTTCAAGGAGAATGTCCTGTTTTCCTGGAAAGTACCGGTAGATGCCTCCAATCGAAATACCAGATTCGCGTTGGATGTCGGCCATCGTGGTGCCCGCGATACCGCTGCGAGCAAAACAGCGTACGGCAGCGTCAAGAATGACCTTCTGCCGACTGGTTCGATAACTGTCTGAGATTTTCGGCATGATGCATCTACCTTGGCATAGCGGGGGTCTTGTCTGTCCAGTATGCGTGAGTATGGATGTGGGCGCGCCGCATTCCTGCGCGTTGCAGGGCACTACGCAAACGTTGGAGGCTACGCCCATGTCCAGCCAGATACGCATGCGTCGTATCGAGTGACAACTGGTCTTCCTGGTCGGCAAGGTGTTGCTCTAGCCATGTATCGAGCGCTGCTCCGGGAACATCTATGGCGGTGATGACCTCCAGACCGGGTGTGATGATTTTTGCGCCGTGTTGGTCACCATCTGGGACTTCGACGGCACCAACTACCTGTGTGCGGCCAGCTGTGACTGAAGGGTGTTCTAGGAATGATCGCCACAGGCCGAGCGTAGTGGCATCTCCCAGCACTAGGATTCGCGGATGGGGTGCCCAGCGGAACGAGCGTGGCGCTTCCAGTCCGCACCAGGTGATTTCGTCTCCGAGTTGCAGGTTTCTGACCAGGTGTTCTCCGGGTGCGTCGCCCGTTGTGGAATGGAACAGGAATTATATCTCGCCGGTACCCTTAGCGGGGTCGAGCCGGGACGGGGTGTAGTGGCGGAACTCGCCTTTTGCGACACGAAATGCAGTCACTTGGCAGGGTTCCCACCGAAAGTTTTGCAATGCGGGAGAGGCGAAGCTGATCAACCGTAATTTTGGTGAAGGGTCGATGATTTGTGTGACGGTGGTAGCGCGGCCAATCTTTTCGATCGTGTCTGCGACGAATTTTGGGTAAATTGCCACGGATACTCCTTCAAGCAGTCAGTGTGAGAGAAACGATGATGATGGTGAACAAGGCGACGAGACCGATGAGCCATAACCAGTCTGAGCTGCGGAAGGGTTCGCTGTGGCGTTCGGTTCGCGAGTTGTGGAGGCCGAAACTACGGGTCTCCATGGCGATTGAGACCCGTTCGGCATGTCGGATACCTCCGGCCAATAGCGCTATCGGGATAGTGAAGAAGCCGAAGATTCGTCTTGGTTCGAGTCGGCGCATGAGAGGTACTGCTGCATAGCGCGCACGGTGAGCGAGTCTGATCGTGGTCAGTTCGGTTTGCAGGTGGGGCACGAACTCAAAAGCAATGAGGGCGGCGTATCCGACCCTGTACGGTAACCGCAGGTTCTGTACCGCTGCGCGTACCAGGCCGCGAGTATCTGTAGTGAGCCCGACCATCAGAGCAAGTGCGAGGATCGCGCTGATCCGCGCCCCCGTTGCGGCTGATATTTCCAGTGAGGTTGAATGCCACGCGACCGACCCAAGCGCGAACAGCGGAGTCTCTCCAGGTGGCGCGGGTATCCATACCGCGAGGGTGAACATGAACAGGACTGCGAGGCCGGGCACCGCCGTTAGCACGGCTGGTTGGGCCCCTTGGTAGAAGCCCGGTGACTATGTGAGTTTCGCATCCGATAATGGATGCAGGAGGAAATTCACAGATATGGCACGTAGACATACCCCTGATCAGGTCATCGCGAAAGTACGCCAGGGCCAAAAAATGCTCAACGACGGACGCCCGATGATCGAGGTCATCAAGGAACTGCAGATCACTGAAGCGACCTGGTACCGGTGGCTTCAGCAGTACGGATCCGAGAAGAACGCCGACCAGACCAAAGCTGTCAAAAACCTCGAAAAGGAGAACGCCAGGCTAAAGAAGCTGGTCGCGGAGAAGGAACTAGCCATCGACATTCTCAACGAGGTGGCGCGGGGAAAATTCTAAGCCCCGAACCACGCCGCCGTGCCGTGCGTATGGCGCAGGAAAAGTTCGGGGCATCTGAAAGATTTGCCTGCAAGGTGCTCAGCCAGAACCGCTCAGCCCTGCGCAAAGGCCTGCCAACGGTCAGCTTCGAAGAGGCCCAGCTGCGCGCTGATCTACGTGCTGTGGCTCAGAAGTATCCCGCCTGGGGCTGGCGTAAAGCGCGCTGGCATCTGCTCGAGCAGCCGCAGTGGGATGGGCTGGGGCTGAACACGAAGCGCGTACGCCGGCTCTGGCGCCTCGAGGGACTCACGTGCAAGCCCAAGGTACGCAAGAAACGCCGTAGCGGGCCCGGTGCCGGTGAGCAGAAGAGGCTCAGTGCCGAGTATCCGATGCATGTGGTCAGCTTCGACTTCCAATCCGACGT
>NZ_JBQSWW010000024.1:0-54907 GCF_052377515.1 Arthrobacter sp. AOP36-C1-22
GCCGACGAGATCAACCGTGCCTCGCCGAAGACCCAGTCGGCGCTGCTGGAGGTCATGGAGGAAGCCCGCGTGAGTGTGGACGGCAAGACGTACACGCAGGAACGCCCCTTCATGGTCATCGCTACGCAGAACCCCATCGAGCAGGCAGGGACCTACCGGCTGCCAGAAGCACAGCTGGACCGTTTTTTGATCAAGACCTCCGTCGGCTACCCGGACCGGGCCTCCACGGTGGCACTGCTTTCCGGTGCCTCCACCCGGGACAGGTCCTTGGCCCTGAAACCGCTGATCACCACCAGTGCCATCGCCGATATGGCCGACCTGGCAACCAGCACGCACGTTGACGACTCCGTTTTGCACTACATCGCCGAACTCACCGAGCAGACCCGCGAGGCCGAGGAAACCCGGCTGGGCGTCTCGGTCCGTGGTGCCCTGGCCATGGTCCGCGCCTCCAAGGTCTGGGCTGCTTCGGAGGGACGCAACTATGTCCTGCCCGATGATGTGAAGGAACTCGCGCCGTTCGTGTGGACACACCGGTTCGTCATGGACCCCGAAGCAGAGTTCGCCGGGGCAACCCCCGCCTCCGTCCTCTCCCGCGTCCTGGCCGAGACCGCCGCACCGCAGCAGCGGGCCGACGCCGATTCCCGCGCCTAGCCCGGTCCGGAAGGCAGGCATTCCAGCATGAGTACACCGACACAGGACTCCGGTCGCCGGTCGGCCCGGCCCCGGTCCTCCCGGTTCCCCGGTGCCGCCGGACTTTTCCGGTCGCGGCGTGGGCCGCGTAGGCCGCGCCGGGACCAGTCGACGGTGAAGAAGCGTTCGCGCCTGCATCCGACGTCCCTGTCGGCCCAGGTCGGTCAACTCATCAAGCTAGAAGTCCAGCCCGTCTGGCAGCGCCTGACCGGGTGGGTCTGGCCGAAGATCGAACCAGCCACCGACGTGGTGAGCCCGCTGGGTTGGCTGCTGGCCGCCGTCGTGCTGGTCCTGGCCGTCCTGGGTGGGATGTTCGGTTGGCAGGAAGCGAGGATCGCCGCCCTCATGGGTGCCCTGCTCCTGTTGCTGGCCGTTGCCTTCATCCTGGGGCGTTCGGTCTTCCGGGTCACGCTGGATTTGAACCGGACCCGGGTGGCCGTGGGGGACCGGGCCGTGGGTGGTCTAGAAGTGCAGAACGCCTCGACCAAGGCCCTGCTTCCGGTGTCCATGGAACTGCCGGTCGGTACCTCCACCGCCTTCTTCAGGATCCCGCGGCTGGCGCCCGAGGCCCTGCATGAGGAACTGTTCACCATCCCCACCCACCGACGTGCCGTCATCGCCGTCGGCCCGGTGCGCTCCATCCGGCAGGATCCGTTCGGGTTGCTCCGGCGACAGGTGAAGTGGACCGAGGTCCAGGACCTGTTCGTCCACCCACGCACCACGGTGCTGGGCGGGACCAGTTCCGGGTTCATCAAGGACCTCGAAGGGGAACCGACCCGTGTGCTGTCCTCCTCGGATGTCTCTTTCCATGCCCTGCGCGACTATGTCCCGGGGGATGACCGCCGCCATATCCATTGGAAGACCACCGCGCGCACCGGCGAGCTGATGATCCGCCAATTCGAAGAGACCCGCCGCTCCCATCTGGCCATAGCCCTGTCCACGAACACCGCGGAGTACGCCGCACCCGATGACTTCGAACTCGCGGTCTCGGTGGCCGCCTCGATCGGCCTTCAGGCGGTCCGCGAGCAGCGGAACCTCTCGGTGCTGACCCAAGCCGGTCCGTTGCGCACCGAGACCGGCCGGAACCTGCTTGACGATTGCACCCGGGTGGAGGGCAAGGCCCGGCGCAGTGACCTGATCGATTTATCGCGCACCACCAATGACGCGGTACCCAACGCGTCGGTCTTCTTCCTGGTCACCGGAACGGTGGCCACCCCGGCGCAATTGCGCCGGGCCAGCACCCACGTCCCCGTCGGTGTCCGGGCCTTCGCCGTGCGCTGCGGCACCGGCCAGGAACCGGCCCGGGCCAGTATCGGGGACCTGACGGTGATCACCGTCGGACAACTCAGCGAGCTTCCCTTGATCCTGCACCAGGTGGCCTCATGAGCGCCCCCGCATCCTGGCGCTCCCACGTGCCCTCCGCCCACCGTGCCATCGACGCCGCGGTCCTGCTGGTCTGTCTGAGCCTGGGGGTCCTGGGCCTGCATGCCGCCTTCGGTGGCGACAGCCGCTACCTGCTGGCCGGGATCGGTGGTGTGGTGCTCGGACTGGTCCTGGCCTACGTCATCGTCCGCTACCGGTTCGGGTTCCTGCCGGCGGCAGGGATTGGGATCGCGATCTACCTGATTGCCGGCACCATCCTGGCCACCCCGGTCGAAGCCACCTCCGGGTTCCTGCCCAACCTCGAATCATTGCGCACCCTGCTGGCCGGCGTCGTCCTGTCCTGGAAGGACGTGCTCACCGTTGCCCCGCCGGTGGGCCTGCGGGCGGGCATGCTGGTGGTCCCGTTCCTCAGCGCCTACGTCACCGCCCTGGTCGCCGGGCTGCTCGCCTGGCGGTTCCGTTCACCGTTCTGGGCCACGATCCCGATCACCGTGATGTTCATCGTGGGCATCATCTTCGGCACCCGGGACGTGCCGTTGCCGTTGCTGCGCGGCCTGGTCCTGGTCATGGCGTTGGTCTGTTGGTTGGCTTGGCGCCGGCAGGCGGACCGTGCCGCCGGCCTGGACCAGCCAACAGGGCACGACGGCGGTGTGGCCTCCGTCGCCCGGCCGGGTCTGCGCCGGATCGGCTTCGGCGCCGTGGTCCTGGTGGTCGCCGGTGGTCTGATGGCCATCGCCTCCCCGGCACTGGAAGTGGACCAGCCACGGCAGGTGCTGCGCGACGCCGTCGTGCCCCCGGTGGACCTGTATGATTACCCGAGCCCGTTGATGAGTTTCCGCAACTATGCCAAGGACAACGCCGATGAGCCGCTGCTCTCGGTGACCGGGTTGCCCGATGGCCAACGGGTCCGACTGGCGGCCCTGGACAGCTACGACGGCATGGTGTTCGACGTCGATCCGCGCTCGGGTGGGAACTTCACTCCCGTCGGGGACGTCGGAAAGGTCAATTCCACCGCCGTCGAGGACCCGTTGCGTTCCCGCGGTTCGCTGGACATCACGATCGAGGGATACCACGGGGTCTGGCTGCCCGCCGGCGGCAAGCTCCTGGGCCTGGACGTGACGGGGGAACGCTCCGAGGAACTGGCCCGTTCGTTGTTCTACAACGACGACGCCGAAACCGCGCTGTCCACCACCGGTCTGCGCGCCGGGGATTCCTATACCGCCACCGTCGAATACCCGGTGCAGATCGACCGGAAGAAACTCCAGGACTACGGACTTTCCGACGTGACGATGCCCAAGCTGGCCAACGTTCCACAGATCATCTCGGGCAAGGCCGCCGAGATGGCCGGGGATGAGACAACCGGGGTGGAGCGAGCCGCGGCGATGGAGGGGATCTTGCATGAGACGGGATACTTCTCCAACGGCAAGGAAAACGAGGTACCCAGCCTCTCGGGCCACGGGGCGGCCCGTGTTGCCTCCCTGCTCGATGCCGACGCGATGATCGGCGACGACGAACAGTACGCGGCGGCCATGGCCCTGATGGCCCGGGACCAGGGAATGCCGGCCCGCGTGGTGATGGGGTTCTACCCGGAGAAGTACGACCCGTCGGGCACCGTGCAGATCAAAGGCGAGGACGTCCACGCCTGGGTGGAGATCGGGTTCGAGAACGTCGGTTGGGTGGCGTTCACCCCCACCCCGGACAAAGACAAGGAACCGACCCCGCCGCAGCAGGAACCCCAGTCGATTCCGCAACCCCAGGTGCTGCAGCCGCCGCCACCGCCGCAGGACAAGGCAAAGCTTCCCCCGGAGACGGCCCCCGATCCGCAGGATGCCGACGATTCCGACGAGGAGTTCTGGGCGTTCTGGGGTCCGATTCTCACCGTCACGCTGAGCATCGTGATCCCCCTGTTCATCCTGATGCTTCCGCTGCTGGTCGTGGCCTTCCTGAAGCTGCGCCGGCGCAAACGCCGGTTCGGAACCGGTGGACCCGGAAACCGTCTGAGCGGTGGGTGGAACGAGGTCATTTCCCTGGCCACCGACCTGGGAGCACGGCCCGAACCCTCGGGCACCCGCCGGGAGAACGCCAGGGCGCTGGGCGACGGCTTCCCCAGCACGGCGAACACCACCACGCAGTTGGCTCATCGGGCCGATGCCGCGGTCTTCGGATCCGCAGTGCCCACCGAGGCCCAGGTCGCCGATTACTGGAACATGGTCGATGAACAACTTGCGGGCATGAGTTCCTCGGTAGGATTCTGGGGGCGCATGAGAGGTAAGTATTCCCCGCGATCACTGGTCCTCGATGCAACAGCCCGGGTCAATGCCCGCCGGGCGAAACGAGGCTCAGGCCAGCAAGGTATCCGTACAGTAGAACCCCCCGAGGAAAAGGAGTAGCCGGTGGCCCAGAACCTGAACCTGGTCAACGCCGTGGCCGCGAAACGACTGGTTGCCGGTCTGCTGGACATCGTTCCGGTGCTCCTGGCGACGATGATCTACTTCAGCGCGACATCCTCCACGATGAGCTGGGCCAGCTACCTCACTACGGGCGAACTCCTGGCCGAGACGGCCACCGCCTCGATGAGCCTCTCCGTCTTCGTCCTGGCCTACGCGGTCGTCGTCTGGGGTTGGGAAGCGGGCACCGGCAAGACCTTGGGCAACGTGGCCCTGGGGCTGCGCACCACCGACGAAGACGGATTCGCCCCCGGCTGGGGCAAGGTCTTCATCCGCCGCGCCCTGGTGTGGGTCGCCGGGATCCTCCCTGTGGTGGGGCCGGTCATCATGTTGCTCTCCAACCTCTGGGATCCAAACCACCAACGCCAGGGCTGGCATGACAAGGCGGCCCGCACCCTGGTCGTGGATGTGAACCAGGGACGGAACCCGTTGCTGACCGGTGGCCTCTTCGGTCCCTCGGCCTTCGCCCCCGGAGGCGTCACCGCACCCGGGCAGCCCGGACACCCCGACTATGGTTCCGGCCAGGCGGTCTGGCCCGCTCTGGCACAGGATCCAGCCGGCGGTCCGATTACCGGTGTTCCAGGAATCAATCAGCAGGGAGCCGGGGCGGATCCCACCACCGGAGAGCCTGCCCCGACGCCCACCCTACCGGCCCCTGCTGCCGCCCCTTCGACAGCTCCAGCCGCCGTACCGGCAGGGCAGCCCGCCGCAGCCCAGGCCGCACCCGAAGCACCCTTGCCGCCAGCTCCACACCAGGAAGTTGCCGGCGTGGACGAGGACGAGGCCGAGTACACCCAACTGCGCTCGGCTGCTGTGGCCCAGACGGTCCGCGGAGCCCGTCTGCGTTTCGACGACGGGCAGGTCATGGTGCTGGACTCCACGGCACTCGTCGGCCGGAACCCGGCCGCCCAGGATGGAGAGGGTGTCGCGGAGCTGTTCAATTACGCGGATATGGGCCGCTCGGTCTCCAAAACGCATCTGCATCTGGCGGCCGATAGTTCAGGGGTCTGGGTCACGGACCGCAACTCGACCAACGGCTCGGGCATCGCCGGGGCGGACGGGGTTCGGAAGTCGTTGGCCGCCGGCAAGTCCCAACATGCCGAGTATGGTGAAACCGTGTACTTTGGCGACCGTTATTTCGTAGTGAGCCCCGCATGAGCGGGGCGGTTCCCCGACCGGCCGACGGCCAGATGGCGGTGGACTTCGGTTTTGCCAGCGACCGTGGCCTGCGTCGTCCGCTCAACGAGGACGCCGTCCTGGCCCAGCGGCACCTCTTCGCAGTGGCTGACGGCATGGGCGGGCACGAGGCCGGCGAGGTTGCCAGCAGTATCTGCGTCGCCACGTTCGCCGAAGGGCAGGAAGCCGCAGGTGACTGGCTGACGCCCGAGGACTTGCAGCAGTTCATGGTCTCCGCGGATCTGGCGATCCGCGAGGCGGCAGCTTCCCGCGCCGGCACCACGGTGACCGGAGCCGCCCTGGTCCGTCAGGGTGAAGCGGTGTATTGGTTGGTCTTCAACGTCGGGGACTCGCGGACCTATCTGCTCTCCGGTGATGAGTTCCGCCAGGTGACCGTCGATCACTCCGAGGTCCAGGAGATGGTCGACCGGGGAGAGATCACCGCACAGGAGGCTCTGACCCACCCCCGCCGCAATGTCATCACCCGGGCGCTGGGTACCGGCGAGGACAGCGAAGCCGACTTCTGGATGCTCCCGGCGCGGCCCGGGGACCGACTACTGATCTGTTCGGACGGGCTGACGAACGAGGTCGGTGACGAGGCGATCCGCGATGTCCTGTTGGCTCGGACACCGCCTCAGATCGCGGTCGATGACCTGCTGCAGGCGGCGCTGCGCTCCGGCGGCCGCGACAACATCTCCCTAGTCATCGTCGATGTGGAACTCGAACACGACGACGATGAGTTCACCGATACCGCCCCGCGGGCCGTGCTCGAAAACGGCCAGACCCAACCACGTCCGAAGGATGATGGGGCATGACCATGCGGATCACCTACATCCCCGGGCCCTGGTGGGCGCTGGTGCGCCACGGCCACCTTGTGCTGCTGCCCGAGGACACCGACCCGGAACACATGGACGGACTCTGGCAGGCACTCGAGGGGAAACCGGGTGTGGAATCCCTCCTGTCGGCAGTGCTTTCGGCACGAGGGTTGGCCCTGACGGGTATGGCCCCGTTCGGGATCATCAGTCTTGAAAGCGATGTGCACACGATCCTGCGCGGCCCGGTCTCAATGGCTGCTGAAGGCCGTGAACTGAGCACCCACGTGAACGGTCTCGGCGTTACCACGTGGATGGAACGGCGCATCCCGAACCAGGAGAGCCTCAGCCTCGCCCTCGATGACGTGCTGCGCCAGAACGACGGTGGGGAACAACCCTGGTTGCCGATCGTCGAGGGAATCGTCCCCTTCGGACGCCTGCACGTCGAGCTGCCCACGGATGGCCCGGGAAACATCGAGCCGCTCTCGTCCCCGAATCAGGACGCCCGGCCCGGCGATCAGGCCGATACCGCGCTCGTAGCCAGTGCCGCGGAGACCGCTACGCCGGGGCCTGCCCCTACTGCGGAGGATCCTGCCACGGAGTGCCAGGTGGAGCCGCGGACCGGAAACGTTCCAGAGCGGGAAACCCCGGCCCCTGCCGAGGTAGCTGCCGAACCCGAAGCAACCGCAGAACCCGAACCCGATGCCGAGTCGGAGATCAGCGCTGCCACGCCGGAACCCGCCGACCTGCCGGAGGCGAACGCCGCCGCTGCAGAGGATTTCGTTTCGGCCGAGGAAGCCGACGAGACCAACACCGTCCTCTCCGAGGCCGCCCGGGAATCGTCACCCGAGCCCGCGGTCGACGTTCCCGAAGAATCAGCCGAACCGGGGGATGATCCGGCGGATGAAGCGACCGAAGAACCGGCCTCCGACGACACCATCGCCGGCCCCCACGGCGAGGAGGAGCAACCGGACCCCGAGACACTCATCGACGCCGTGCCCTGGTTGGCAGCGGCACGGGCCCAAGCCCGCCCCGAGGCCACCGAAACCCAGGGTCCTGCCGAATCCGGTGCCGATGACCTGCCGACCATCACCTCGGCACCCGGCCGTCTCGAAACCGCGCCGACGCCGACGCCGGCGCCTGCCAGCGATCCCGAGGGGGCAGCGACACCTTCCTGGGGCGACCACGATGGCAATACCGTGATGCGAGGGGACCTGCCCACCAAGGCGATCCCGGCGACGTCCCAGGTCTCGGCAACGGAACAGCCCACGACCGGTCCGTTGGTCCTGGGCCGACTCTGCGCCGAAGGGCATGCGAACCCACCCACCTCGTCGTCCTGCGGACTCTGCCAGGGCACGCTGACCGATGATCCCACCGATGTGGCCCGGCCGTCCCTGGGCCGGATGGTCATCTCCGACGGCGATATCGTCGAACTGGACCGCCCCGCCGTCGTCGGCCGCCAGCCCACCATCTCCCGCTCGGCGAGCGAGTCCATGCCGCGCGTCGTGCAGGTGAAAAGCCCCAGTGGTGACATTTCCCGTTCGCATCTGGAAGTACGGCTCGAAGGTTGGCATGTCATGCTGGTGGACCTCATGGCGACCAACGGCACCCTGCTCGTCCGCCAGGGCATGCCACCGCGCCGACTGGGTCAGGGAGAAAAACTGATGCTACTCGACGGGGATATCGCCGATTTGGCAGACGGGGTCTCGTTGCGTTTCGAGGGCCTGCTGTGAGCGGCAAACGTCCGCCGGCGCCACCACCGTCGATCGAGGGGTTCGAATACCTGAACCTCCTGGGATCCGGCGGTTTTTCGGATGTGTACCTCTACCAACAGGACCGGCCGCGCCGGAAGGTGGCCGTGAAGGTGCTGCTCTCGGACCTGAAAACCGAAAGCGCACGCAAACGCTTCGAATCCGAAGCCAACCTGATGGCGCAGCTCTCGTCACACCCGTACATCGTGACGATCTTCGAAGCCGATATCACCGCCGAAGGCCACTCATACCTGGCCATGGAGTACTGCTCCCGACCGAGCCTGGACGTCCGCTATCGGCGTGCCCGACTCGGAGTCGACGAGGTCCTGTCGCTGGCCATCCAGGTCGCCTCTGCAGTGGAGACCGCCCACCGCGCCGGGATCGTCCACCGGGACATCAAACCCGCGAACATCCTGGTCACGGACTACAACCGCCCGGCCCTGACCGACTTCGGTATTTCCGGAACCACCGACGCCCTGGACGACGAAGCAGGATTGTCGATCCCGTGGTCCCCGCCCGAGGCCTTTGCCGGCGGTTCGCCCAACGGTGTGCGCATGGATGTCTGGTCCCTGGGCGCGACGATCTACACGTTGCTGGCCGGAAGATCCCCCTTCGTCCGTTCGGGGGCGGACAACTCACAGCGCGAACTCATTTCGCGGATCACCACCGCCCCACTGGCATCGCTGAACCGTCCCGATGTGCCGCCGGCCCTGGAACAGACGCTGGCCACCAGCATGGCCAAGAGCCCGTGGGCCCGTTTCGAATCCGTGAACGACCTGGCCCTGGCCTTGCAACGTGTGCAGGCCGAACTAGGCCTGTCCGTGACGGCCTTCGAAGTGATGGAGGAGCCTGTTCCCCGGGACGAGCCCGGAGAAGACGACGGCGGCGAAGCAACCCGGGTGCGGCAGGTCGTCTCCATCGACCCGGAGGCAGGTACCGGCCGAGGGCCGACGCCCGGCACCACCCCGCCGGCCCCGACGTCGGGCGTATCCTCTCCGACCGCGGATCTAACGGCTGCGGATCCAGCGGCAGTCGAGGACGCAACCATCATGCGCGGCCGGCTGCCGGACGGCTCGCTGGCCGGATCACGCCAACGCCAAGGAGCCCACCCGGGCCAGGGGCCCGAGGCTGGTTCCCCCGGTGGACGAACCCGGAATCCGCAGGGATCCGCACCCGGGGAGGGCCCCGGTGCCAGCGGGTGGGTTCCCGCAGTGGCGCCCACCCTGGTGGGCAGACAGCGAGACGGACAACGGTTCCCGACCGGTCTGGTGGCCGGCCTCGGCGCCGTTTTGGCCATGGTCATCGCCGGGATCTTCGTGGTGAATGCCTTGAACCGTGGGAGCGACGAAAACGAGACCTCCTCTGGCGTTTCCCTGAGCCAAGCACCGGCAGACCCGCTGCTGGGGCAGGAAGGTGTAGTCCCGCAGGTCAAGGACTTCACTGCGAAGAAGGCCGGTTCGAAGATCACGTTCAGTTGGAAGAGCCCGGAGGCCAAGAAGGGCGATGTCTTTTATTGGGCACCGGTGACGGCCACCGAACAAGGAGAGAACCGGAAGGTTGAGGAGCCCACCGCAACCACCGAGGAAGTCAACGGGGAACCGACGTGCATCCAGGTGGTGCTGGTGCGATCGAATGGGAAGGCCTCCGACCCCGGCAGATACTGTTCGGACGGCTAGTCTCGTTGGTGGATGATCCGAGAGGAATGATGAAGGGCACAGGGGGACAGGACGCATGGCGGAAGTAAACATCGATTTTTGTGGGGAATGGTTCCCGGTCGCTGACGACCAGGTTTTCACCATCGGGCGCGAAGGCGACCTGGAGGTCGACGACAACCCCTACCTGCACCGGCGCTTCCTCACCGTGGCCCGATACGACAACATCTGGTGGCTCTCCAACGTCGGATCCCGCCTCTCAGCGACCATCGCCGACGCCACCGGCGGGCTCCAGGCATGGGTGGCGCCGGGGGCCCGCATCCCGCTGGTATTCAGCCAGACCAACGTCGTCTTCACCGCCGGGCCAACGACCTACGAATTCTCGGTCCACCTCACGACGCCGGCCTTCCGTCAGGAATGGAATGCTGACGACGGCGACGGACAGACCACGATCGGACCCGTCGTGCTCACCGATGCCCAACGCGCGCTGGTGGTTTCCCTGGCGGAACCCATGCTGCGCCGCGACGGCACCGGCTTGAGCTCCATCCCGACATCGGCCAAGGCCGCCGCCCGTCTGGGCTGGCCACTGACCAAGTTCAACCGCAAGCTCGACAACGTCTGCGATAAATTGGACAAGTCAGGAATCGCCGGACTGCGCGGAGGCGCGGGCAAGCTCGCGACCAACCGGCGGGCCCGCCTGGTCGAACATGCCGTCACCTCGCATCTGGTGGTCGCAGCGGATCTGCCACTGCTTGATGCAGCCCCCTCCATCGACGACTAATCGTCACGCCCAGGAGAGAGCGGGCGAAGGCCGGGGCATTGCTAGGGTCAATCAGATGACCGGACTGCGATACCCCTGCCGCCTTTCCACCGGAGACCGAATCGATGTGACCGCCCCGTCGATGGGTGTCCCGGTAGCCCTGCACTCCCGGCTGGATCATGCGGTATCCGACCTGCGCGCTGCCGGCTTTGATGTCCAAGTGGAGGAATCGGCCCGACGGGGAGGGCTGGCTGCCGGACCCGCATACGCACGCAAGGACGAGCTGGCCGCCGCCTTCGCCGGTCCGGCCCGTGCTGTTCTGCCACCCTGGGGAGGGAAACTCGCTATCGAGATCGTCGAGGAGACCGACTGGCACGCTCTCGCCGCGGACCCCACATGGTTCGTGGGCTGGTCGGATATTTCCACACTCCTCCTGCCGCTGACGATCACCACCGGTGTCGCAACCCTCCACGGTGGCAGCCTCATGGACGAGCCTTGGGAACTACCGACCGGGTTCCACCGCTGGACCGAGGTGGCGGCGCTGTCCGAGGGCGCATCCTTTACCCAAACAGCTGCCCCATATCGCCGTTCACGTCCCTGGTCCGACTGGGACGAGGAACCGCTGGGGCGGGCCCAAGCCTATGAAGAGCCGACCGCCTGGAGATCCCTGCGCGCAGGGGAAAACGTGAAGATGCGTGGCCGACTCCTGGGCGGGTGTTTGGAGACGGTGTCACTGCTCGCCGGCTCCAGCCATGGAGATCTGTCCGGATTCGCCCGCCGGCACGCACCAGAAGGACTGATCGTCTACCTCGAGGTCGTTGATTCCGACGCCGTGGCCGTGCTGCGTACGCTGTGGGCGCTGCGTCTGGCTGGATGGTTCGACCATGCCAACGGTGTACTCATCGGCCGCACCACTGCTGCCGATGCCCCGGAACTGACACAGGGCGAAGCGGTCGAACGGGCCCTGGGGGACCTGGATATTCCCATCATCCTTGATTTCGATACGGGGCATCAGCCTCCGCAGATGCCCCTGGTCAATGGGGCGCTGGCGGACGTCGAACTAATCGACCGGCATGGGCGGATCACTCAACACCTGATCCCCTGATTCCCCGGCCCAGACATACCCTGATGGCATGAGTGCGGAACCGGCACCGGAAGTTGAGGCCGGAACCCACGCCCGGCGTCGGCGGCCCATCACCATCGCCCACTTCATCGTCAACCTCTTCACGAGCTCGCCCGCTGTCATCTTCCCTGCACTGCAGCTCGCCGGAGTCGTCCCGACCTGACATCGTCGCCACGCCGAGGGCAGGTGGGGCAAGATAGAGGGGTGACGAAAAGCGAGCAGCAGGACACCACGGACCGTTCCACCACCGCCTCCGCCGAAGGTGCCAGCACCTCGGCCGGCGATGAGGTCATCCCCGCCGAGCAGCTGCGTCAGGAGTACCAGCAACTCATCGACGACGTCCGCCGGTACCGGATGGCCTATTACGTCGAGGACGCCCCGATCGTTTCCGACGCCGAGTTCGACGTCCTGTTCAGCCGCCTCGAGGAAATCGAACAACTGCACCCGGAGATCGTCTCCAACGACTCACCCACCCAAGAGGTCGGCGGGGAAGTCTCCGCAGCATTTTCCCCGGTGGTCCACCTGACCCGGATGTATTCGCTTGAGGACGTGTTCTCCCTCGAGGAACTCACCGCTTGGCTCGAACGGGCCACCGTCAATGCCGGAACTCGTGCGCCGAACCAGAAACTGCGGTGGCTCTGTGAGGTCAAGATCGACGGTCTGGCGATCAACCTGCTCTACCGTGACGGCAAGCTGGTCAGGGCCGCCACTCGAGGAGACGGCGCCACGGGCGAGGATGTCACCCACAACGTGCTGACCATCGGAGAGATCCCCACCGAACTCTCCGGCAGCAACTGGCCGACGGAAGTGGAGATCCGCGGTGAGATCTTCTTCCCCTCGCAGAAGTTCCGTGAATATAACGAGGCCCTGCTCGAAGCCGGCAAACCGGAACTGGCCAACCCGCGCAACGCCGCCGCTGGATCACTGCGCCAGAAGGACCCGGCCGAGACCGCCAAACGTCCGCTGGGCATGTTCGTTCACGGATTCGGGGTCCGAGAGGGGGTGGATGCCGCCTCCCAATCCGAGACCTACGAACTCCTCAAGGGCTGGGGCCTGCCGGTGACCCCGTACTCGAAGGTTGTGGACTCGATCGACGAGGTACTGGCCTATATCGAGACCTACGGGGCCGACCGGCACTCGCTGGTCCACGATATCGACGGCATCGTGGTCAAGGCAGACTCCTTCGCCATCCAGCGGGCGCTGGGATACACCTCCCGGGTGCCGCGCTGGTCGGTGGCGTATAAATATCCGCCCGAGGAGGTCCACACCAAACTGCTGGACATCCGCGTCAACGTCGGGCGCACCGGACGCGTCACCCCGTACGGGGTGATGGAACCGGTGAAGGTCGCCGGCTCGACAGTGGAAATGGCTACCCTGCATAACCAGGACGTCGTCAAGGCCAAGGGCGTACTCATTGGCGACACGATCATCCTGCGCAAGGCAGGGGACGTTATCCCCGAGATCGTCGGCCCGGTCCTGCCACTGCGCGAAGGCCACGAGGAGGACCTGCGCGAATTCGTCATGCCCACCGACTGCCCCTCCTGCGGGGAACCGTTGGCCCCGGCGAAGGAGGGCGATATCGACATCCGCTGCCTCAACGCTCAGTCCTGCCCGGCCCAACTGACCGAACGCATCGCCCATCTGGGCGGCCGCGGTGCCTTCGATGTCGAAGCCCTGGGCGAGGAAGCCGCACTAGCCCTGACCGTGGGCCCGGGGCCGGACCCTGCAGAACTCGCAGGCATCGCCAAACCCTCAGGACCCGGCCCGATCACCAATGAAGCCCAGATCTTCGACCTGGCCAGCGGTCATGGGGACGACTCGCTGCGCGACGCGCTCGCCGAGGTCAAGGTCTGGCGCGAAAAGCGATCCAAGGGGGCGGGGACCGGTCAGTTCGAGCTGGTTCCGTACTTCTGGAGCAAGGGCACCGAGAAGAAGCCCTCGGCCCCAACAGCGAATACTAAGAAGCTGTTCGAGGAACTGGAAAAGGCCAAAACCCAGCCGCTCTGGCGCGTGATCGTGGCCCTGTCCATCCGCCATGTCGGTCCCACCGCCTCCCGCGCCCTGGCCACCCACTACGGGTCGATGCACGCCATTCGGGAGGCCGTCACCGCGGAGGACGCCGTCGAGAAGCTGGCCGACGTCGATGGTATTGGGCCGATCATCGCCGAGGCCCTCATCGAATGGTTCGGTATCGACTGGCATCTGGGAATCGTCGAGGCCTGGGCCGCGGAAAACGTGCGCATGGTGGATGAATCCCACGGCGAAACCGAGCGCACGCTCGAGGGGCTGACCATCGTCGTGACCGGATCCCTGGAGGGCTTCAGCCGCGATGAGGCCAAGGAGGCCATCATTACCCGTGGCGGCAAGGCCTCGGGGTCCGTTTCAAAGAAGACCAGCTATGTCGTCGCCGGCGAAGCCGCGGGCACCAAACTGGAGAAGGCCACCTCTCTGGGGCTGAACGTGCTCGATGAGGACGGCTTCCGCGCCCTGCTTGAGAACGGCCCCGAACCCACCGGGGACGAGGCCGAGACCCAGGACCCCGCCGAATCCGAGACCACTACCGATGGAGACCCAGCATGAGCCAGAAACCCGCAGCCACCGCCGACCTGTTGGCCATCGCCCGCCGTGCCGCAGCCGCCGGCGCGGCCGTCCTGGCCGAACGCCATGGCGTCCATATCGAAGCCGACACCAAATCCGCTGCCGGGGACTGGGTCACCGACTACGATCGCCGTGCCGAACAGGCAGTGCGTGCCGTCATCAACGCCGAACGTCCCCATGACGCCATCACCGGCGAAGAATACGGCAGCACCACTCCCGCGGAGCCTAGCGACTACCGGTGGTCCATCGACCCGTTGGACGGCACCGCCAACTTCGTGCGCGGCATCGTCTACTACGCCACCTCGGTGGCCGTTGCCGGCCCAGCATCCGAAGGCGGGGAAACCACCGTGTGGCTCGCCGGCGTCGTGCAGGCCCCGGCACTGGCCAGCACCTGGTGGGCTTCGCGCGGGGCGGGAGCCTGGCTGGGCGGCACCGATACCGGGAACGACGCCGGGGCTCGCCGGCTGACCGGCCCCGTCCCCGGGGCCGCTGGAGCACTGCTCGCCACCGGATTCGGGTACGACGCCGAACGGCGCGACTTCCAGCTCCAGGCGGTGGCTACCCTGCTGCCGGGGTTCGCTAACGTGCGTCGCATCGGCTCGGCTGCGGTGGATTTGTGCATGGTCGCCGACGGAACTCTCGACGCCTACGCCGAATACGGTACCGGTGAACACGACTGGTCCGCCGGGGCACTCATCGCCGAGGAAGCCGGTTGTCCGGTGCTGCGCCCGGAGGCCGATCCGGGCTGGCAAGCCGCCGGCTACATCGACTTCGAGTTGCTTCCCGCGCCGCCTGCCCACTAAATCAGGAGCTGGCCGAACCGACGCGGCATCAGGTCGTCGAGAGGCCGGCGGCGGCATCGGCGTAGTATCTGAGGTTGCCCAGACGAGCAGCGGCTGCCGTGTCCAGGACGACGACGGCATCTGGATGCCATTGCATGATCGAGGCCGGACAGGAGGCGCTCAGGGGGCCTTCCAAGGCAGCAGCCACGGCATGGGCCTTGACCTCACCGTTGGCTACCAGGACCAGCCGACGTGCCCGGGTGATCGTGCCGAGCCCTTGCGTGAGGCAATGCGTCGGAACGTCTTGAGGTGTGTCGAAGAAGCGGGCATTATCCGCCCGGGTCCGAGCGGCCAGTCGTTTGACCCGGGTGCGCGAAGCCAACGCCGAACCGGGTTCATTGAAACCGAGGTGCCCGTTGGCCCCGATGCCCAGGATCTGGACGTCGATGCCGTCCACGTCCTGGATCTGCTGCTCGTAGTGTTCTGCCGCCAGGCGCAGCGCGGAAGCTTCACCTTCGGCACCATGGGGTACATGGAGGCGGTCGGTGTCCAGCCCGATGACGTGGCAGACCTCATCGACCAGGGTGCGGCGGTAGGACTGCGGGTGCTCTTCGGTGAGACCGACATACTCATCGAGGGCGAATCCGTGCGTGGTGCTGAAGTCTGCCTCTGCCCGTGCCACGGCGGCGCCCAGCGCTGCATAGAGCCCCAACGGGGAGGACCCGGTTGCCAAACCCAAGGCTGAGGGATGAGCTGCGTTTCCGGAGCCGACGCCGGGGGAACGGACGCCGGGCAGGCCCGCCAAGACCGCATCAGCAGCCCAGAGGTCCAACTCGTGAGGGCTGGAGGCGATCAAGACCTGCACGCTGGCTCCTTCCGTTGCGGGATAGCCGTTGGTTGCCCGGGGCGAGAACGCCCCGGATGGATCGGCCGGTTCAGGAGTGCAGCTCCGACGACGGCGGCCGGCATATCCGCCGGCAGCAGCTCGACCCGGCGCACCAGGGACAAGGCGGCAACGAAATCCGACATCCGGGCGCGGTGGTCAATTTCGGCGTGTAGCCCGGCTTCGAGGTCCCTTCCGTAGGAGGTGAGGCCTCCGCCGAGGACGATCCTGTCTGCTCCGGTGGTCAACACGAGCAGCTGGACGGCCAGGAACAGCCCGGCGCAGATCCGTGCGCAAGCTGCCGTTGCTTCGGGGTCCCTCCTGGCGGCGGCGTCGAACGGGTTCGAGGGCCATGGCCACATGCGTGCCAAGGCGGAACCGGAGACCAGCGTTTCGAGGCATCCTCGTTGCCCGCAGCCGCACCAGATGTCTCCACCCATCGGCAGATGGCCGATTTCACCCAATGATCCGTCGGGACCCCTGAGCACCTGTCCGTCCAGGACGAGGGCAGCGGCAAGCCCGGTGCCGATGTTCAGATAGGCGAGCGTATCGCGGTGCCCCGCCGAACCGGCTGCGGACTCGGCGTGGGAGTCAACGTGGCGTCCGAGCAGATGGTGGGCGCCGAGGGCCGCCGCCTTCACGTCGTTCTCGACGTCGACGTTTTGTCCTAGTTCGGCGCCGAGTCCTCCGGCGAGGTCCAGAAGTTCCACACCCAAGTTCACGGCATGCCGTGCCACTCCGGTTGCCGGATCCACCAGACCGGGCATGCAGGCGCCGATATGTGTTGGTGCCTGCCCGGAAACTGCGGCGACGGCCAGCACCTCCCGGGCCAGTGAGGCAGCGACCGCGATCACGGCTTCCGGACCGTAGCCCGATGGTGCGCTGCGCAGTGCCATCAGCGCCCCGTCGTCGTCGATGATGGCGGCTGCGGTTTTGGTTCCTCCGATGTCGATGCCGAGTCTCATGCGCCCCCTCTTTCCACAGGTCCTGTTACCGGGGATGGAGCAGAGTCGCTCAGCAGCAGGTTGGCCAGAGCCTGGCCCACCGCTTGTGAGGCCCCGAACGTGACCAGATCAGCGGGTGCTTGGGGCCATCCGCAATCGACCAGGATCACCGGGTAGCCCTTCGCGCGCAGCCGCTTCACGACGTCGTTCGCCCGATGTCCGGTGTGGAGTCCGCGGGCGAGCACCGCGACCTTCATGCCGGGGTCAAGGCCTTCCTCGGTGGTAGTGGCACCCACGGCCGAGGCCCCCCACGGGACATGACCGACAGCCATATTGGCTTCGGTCTCGGCCTGGAGGATCGCGGCTGGCCGACACAGACTCATCCACTCGGTGGCTGAGGGCTCGATCTTGAAGGCGGCGGAGATGGCTGAACCGGCTGTGGCGATCCCGCCAACTACAGGGCCCGTGTCGGTGGGCGGTGTCGCTGGGAAAGCGGCTGCCAACGAGGCGTTGCGCCTGACGGCATCGTCCAACCGGGCTGCGGGGAGTCTGCCAGTTTCGACGGCTTCGACAATGGCATCGAGGCAGTGTCTGTAGGTTTGTTCGCTCGTCCCGGATCCTAGGCACAGCAGGTCGGAGCCGGCCTGCAGTGCCTGGACGGCGGCCTCGGGGATCCCCGTCTGGGCGGAGGCCCCGGCCATGTCGAGTGCGTCGGTGATGATGGCTCCCCGGTACCCCAGTCCTTTTCTGAGTAGTTGTTGCAGGATGGTGGGGGAGAAGGTGGCGGGATGTTCGGGATCCAGGGCGTCGACGAGAATGTGGCTGGTCATGATGCTGGCACCACCGGCACGGGCGACTGCCCTGAAAGGCACCAGCTCACGGTGGAGCAGGGTTTCGGCGTCGATCTGGATCCGTGGCAAGGCCAAATGTGAATCCGCGGTGGTGTCGCCGTGTCCGGGGAAGTGCTTGCTGCAGGAGGCCACTCCCGCGGACTCCAGTCCCGCAACCCAGGCGGCAGTATGCCGGGCCACCAGCTGTGGGTCGGCGCCGAAGCTGCGTACCCCGATCACCGGGTTCTCCGGTGCCGAATTCACGTCGGCTACCGGGGCCAGGTTCAGGTTGATGCCGTAGGCGGTCAGTGCCGTGCCGATGGCTGCGGCGCTGGCTTCGGTGATGGCTGTGTCATCGATCCGGCCGAGAACGGCGTTTCCGGGTTGGTCGGAGCCGGTCAGGTAGTGCAGTCGGGTGACGTCGCCCCCTTCCTCGTCAATGGCCAGCAGGGAATGCGGTGCATGGGCTCGGAGCCCGGCACAGAGTTCGCGCAATTGGGTCTGTGAGGCCACGTTGTCTCCGTAGAGACAGACGGCCCCCAGGCCCTGGTCGTAGGCGTGCAGGATCCAGTCGGGGATCCCGACGCCGGGGAAACCAGGCATGAGTGTTCCTGCGGCACGCTGGCGCAGTCCGGTGGCGGATTTCGGCAGGCTCATCCCTTCACCGCCCCACTCACGAGCCCGCTACTCATCCGGCTCTGGACGAGGAGGAAGAAGATGATCACCGGTACTGCGACGAGCGTGGAGGCGGCCATGACCATTCCCCAGTCGGTTTCCCGACTGGCGCTGGCCTGGACGAATCCTCGCAACCAGAGCGGAAGGGTCTTGGCCTGGTCCTCGGTCATGATCACCAGGGCCACCGTGAACTCGTTCCAGGCTTGGAGGAACGCGTACACCCCGGAGGCGACCAGGCCGGGGGCCAACAGCGGGAACGTGATCTTCAGGAAGGCCTTGGTCCGGCTGAGCCCGTCGACCATGCCCGCCTCTTCCAGTTCGATCGGGACACCGGCAACGAAGCCACGAAGCATCCAGACGGTGAAGGGGACGACGGCGGCGGTGTAGAGGATGGTGAGGCCGACGACGTTGTTGAGCAGCCCCACGGAGGACATCATCTTGTACTGGGCGATGAAGAGGCCCTCGGCCGGCAGCATCTGGATCAGGAGCAGCGCCAGGATGAATGAGCGGCGTCCTCGGAACCGGAACCGGCTGATCGCCAGCGCCCCCAGGAAAGCGACCACCAGGGTGATGGCCACCGTCGCCAAAGTCACGGTCAAGGAGATGGCCAGCGCGGGAAGGAAACCACCGTTGGCGAAGACCTCCTTGAAGTTCGCCAGGGAGCCTCCGAAGGGAAGGAACGTGGGGGTGGTGCTCTGCAGGACGACGTTCGGTAGCAGGGATGAGTTCAGCATCCAGTACACCGGGAACGCCCATAGCAAGGCCAAGACGATCGCCAGCAGGGAATACAGGGTGGTGGAGACACGGGGGAGCCTCATTTTGCTTCCTCCTTCATCAGGGATCGGACGTAGTACCAGCTCACGGCAACCGTAATCAGCAGCATCACGATGGATACGGCACTGGCCATGCCGAAGTTTCCGGACCCGACGCCCAGTTGGTAGATATAGGTGCCCAGCAGGTGGGTTTCATTGGTCACGCCTCCCGCGTCCTGGAGGAGCTTGATCTGCGCGAAGACCCGCAGATCCCAGATGATCTGGAGCAACAGCACGATGGACAGGACGGGTGCGATCAGCGGCAGGATGATGAGCCGGATGCGTTGGATGCCGGTGGCACCGTCCATCGCCGCGGCCTCCAGGACCTCCTCGGAGATCTGGGTCAGCCCCGCGTAGAGGCTCAGGGCGACGAACGGCACGCTGATCCAGATCACGATGATGGCAGCGATGGCAAAGAAGGTGATTGGTTCGGCCAGCCAGTTGTGTCCGGTGGCGTCCGCTCCGAGCCGCGTCAACAGCCAGTTCAGGACACCTCGGCGCCAGTCGATGAGCCAGACCCAGACCGTCATGGCCGCCACCAGTGGCATGGCCCAGGCCAGCAGCAGGGCCACCTGCAGAATCAGCCGCGGTGCGGTGCCCACGCGCTTCATCAGCAGTGCCAGCAGACCGCCGATGGCCACCGTGGAGAACGCGCAGACCAGACAGAACAAGAGGGAACGTCCCAGGATGGCCCACATGGTGGGGTCCGCAAAGATTTCCGTGTAGTTGGCCAGACCGACGAACTCGGGTGCCTGGCCGAACTGCTGTTTGAGTCCGAACTCCTGGAAACTGGTGGTCAGTTGCCATAGCACGGGATAGCCCAGCGCGCCGAGCAGAATCACCAGGGTCGGCAGGATCAGCAGGAAGGGGATGCGATTGCGTCTCCGGCGGGCTTGGCGACCCGGCGCCGTGCTCTGGCGCGGGGGAACGCCTCCCGGGGTCCCCGGCCCGCCGAGGAGGCCGGATTTCCGAGTGGGATCCGCGGACTTCGGCGGAGCCTGGGCATTGGTCGACATGGCGGCCTTTCGTCACGACGGTTCGTGGCTGGGGGAGTCTTGAAGGGGGAGGGAACGGCGGTGGCCCCGTTCCGAAACGGGGCCACCGCCTAGTTCCTACTTCACGTTCAACTTCGGGGTGATCTTCGCGTCGTACTCCTTGGCCAGTGCCTCGAGATCGGAGGAATCACGGATCTTGCCGAAGAACTCCTCGAGGATTTCGGAGGATTCCACTGCGGCCCAGCCGGGTGCGGCGGGGGTCAGCTTGGAGTTCGAGGCCGAGGCGATTGCTGCCTGGGCGAACTGGTCATCACCGAGGGCGTCGTTGTACTTGCTGTTGGCCGGTCCGAGCCCCGCCTTTCCGAGCATTTTCTGGTAGTCGGCGGAGAAGATGATGCGCATCAGCTCCTTGGACAGTTCAGGATGCTGGGACTTCGCGGAGATGCCGATATTGGAGCCTCCTGCCAGGACAGGTGCTGGTTCGCCATCGACGCCGGGCAGTACGAAGGAACCGAACTTCTTCTCGTTCCAGGAACGCTCGTCCTCGCCCTTCTTCAAGTCACCGATGGAGAAGTGAGCCCAGCCCGGGGCCATGATCGTGGCCGCAGCCAGCGAGGTCTTGCCGGTGGGGTTGCCGTCGTCGTCGAGGATCTGGTCGGCATCGTTAATGTAGAGCCAGGGGGTGACATCCTTGGCGTCGGAGGGGGCCTTCGAGGCATTTCGGTAGAGGTCCTGGAGCTGCTCGAGTCCCTTGACCGTCTTGGGGTCCGAGAGACTCGACTCCCACTGGCCGTCGACCTTCTTGGCCAGGTCCCCGCCATTGGCGAAGATCCAAGAGACGCCGTTGCGCCAATCCTGACCGCCGATGAAGAAACCCGAGAAGTTCTTGATGTCCCGGGGGTTCTCCTTGGTGATGGTCTTCACTGCGGTGTTGAACTCATCGAGGGTTTCTGGCGCCTCGACACCGGCTTCCTTCCAGAGGTCTTTGCGCATGAACATGTACCGGGATCCGGCGTAGTACGGCAACGTGAATTTCGTACCGTCCACGGAACCGGCCTCAACGAACGAGGGGATCAACGAGTCGCCACCGAGCTCGTCGTACATGTCGTCCAGCTCCAGGAAGGCGCCCACGTTCGTGAACGTGGGGGACTGGGTATTGCCCATTTCGACCACGTCCGGGGTGTTCTCGGCATCCGGAAGGGCCGTGGTCATCTTGGTGACCAGATCGCCCCATCCTTGTTCCTCGATCTTCAGGCTGGCTCCGGTGGTGGAGGTGAATTCCTTCTTGAGGTAATCACGCAATTCGTCCGGTGTGTCCCCGCCGGCCAGCCAGAGGGTGATGGACTTATCGGCGTTGTCCTCCTTGGAGGTCGAAGACTCCGCTGAGGAGTTCGCGGTGCCTCCACAGGCGGAAAGCGCCAGTGCTGCGGCGGTGATCGCCGCAAGGCTCATGAATTTTTTCATTGCCGTTCCTTCGGGTTGGATTTGCAAGGGACGCCGTTGTGGGCCCCTCGGTTCATGCGCGCTACTAGGCGTCAGGCCACCCCCAACCGGTTCCACAGAACCAGGACGGCGGTGCCCAGCAGGACGATGTCCTCGGGGCCGGAAGCCAGACGTACCGTGAGCGCGGGTGGCTGCTGCGGCAGAAGCCGCTCACGCAGCGTGCGCTGGGTGCTGTCGAGAAGGGGACCATTGAGCAGGTCGGTGGGGCCACAGAGGACGATGTCGGCCAGATCGAGGGCCCCGACCACTGGTGCCAACGCGATCGCCAGCCGGTCTCCGGCGGTGTGCAGGACCTCAGCAGCTGCGGCATCGGGGTCAGATGCCGTCGACGCAGTTTTCAGGCTCCGGTTCAGCGAAGGGACCGACAGCCAGGTTTCGAGGCAACCGGTCCTGCCGCAACCGCAGATCTCGCCGCCATCGGTGCCGACCGAAACATGGCCGATTTCGCCGGCCGCGCTGTGGACTCCACGAACCCTTTGCCCGCCGACGATCAACCCGGAACCCACACCGCGCCCGACTTTCACCAGGATCATGTCCGCGCAGCCTGCGCCGAAGGTGTAGTCGGCATGCACGGCGGCATCGGCGTCGTTGGAGACCAGGGTGGGCAGGCCGGTTTCGGATTCGAGTAGCGCCCGCAACGGGACGTCGACCCATCCGAGGTTGGGGGCGGTGAGAACCACTCCGTCCGCGTTGACGACGCCGGGGGTGCCCACTCCAATGCCCAGCAGCGGGGCCGTGGCCAGGGTGATCGTCTGCCGCGCCATCTCCAGGACGATGGAAACGACGGCATCTCCGGTTTCCTGGTCTAGGGAGTGCTCGGTCCGGGCCAGGATGTTGCCGTCGAGGTCCAGGACCGCGGCGCGCAGGATGGAGTCCTCGGCAAGGTCCAGGCCCAGGATCTGCAGCCCACGGCGGTTGACGTCCACCAGGGTGGCTCGTTTGCCCGGCCGGATGGCCTCGGACTGGCCCAGCTCAACGACGTGAGTACGGGTCATGAGTTCAGAGACGAGGTCCGAGACGGTCACCCGGGTGAGTCCGAGAGCACGTGAGAGGTCTGCGCGACTCATCGGACCGCCGGCGTGTAGCCGTTGGAGCACCAAGGACAGGTTGTGTTCACGGCCATGCGAGGGCAAGGCCGCATTCTCCAGCGGGAGCCGATGTCGATGTGTGGTGTTCGTCATGAATGTTAGTAAAGGGTACTAACAATAAGAAAACAAGACCTGGGTCACATTATTTCAATTTCGCTAACTGGCGACTCGATGTGGTCGTGGTCCCGGGATCGACGAGAATTTGATGGTCTCAGCCTGTTCCGGTCGGCGTCAGGGCCTCAATTGGAAGGTGGTAAGAACTGGAATCATGTGCTTCAGGAGTCTGCCGATCAGCCCGGCCGAAGCACCAGCATCGACGCCATCACCACCACCAGCGGGGCGATGAGAGCGATCGCGTGCACACGAGCGGGCATGCCTGTCCACCAGGCGCTTGGCGATGAAGATCGTCGGCAGGGCGAAGGCTCCGACCAGGGAGGTGAGCCCGATGTAGGCCGTACGCGGTCGCAGGACCAGTCGGCGCCGTGAGTTCGACGACATTTTGATGACCTGTGTCCACTCCGGGGACCAAATGGTGTCAAACTGGGAGGTGATGACTACTGCAACCGCCCGCCTCCCGCTCACCATCCGCCAGGCCACGGAATCCGACTACGACGAGATCGGCCGCATCACCGTCGACTCATATCTGGCGGCGGGGCACTTTGAGGACCCCGACCACGAGTACCTGCAGTTCGTCCGCCAGGTCGCCGATCGCCACGCCGCAGCCGAGATCCTGGTCGCCGAACACGATCAGCGGGTCATTGGTGCCGTAACCCTGGTGCAGCCAGGAAACCCCTACGCCGACATCGCCGAGTTGGGCGAGCTGGAGTTCAGGATGCTGGTGGTGGACCCGGCTGTCCAGCGTTCCGGCGCCGGCCGGGCCATGGTCGAATCGGTCATCGACCGCGCCCGGCAGATCGACGGCGTGGACACGGTCTCGTTGACCACCGGCGGACATTGGGAAGCAGCCAATGCCCTCTACGCAGCTATGGGCTTCCAGCGCGCCACCGAACGGGACTGGTTCGTCCCCGACACCGACATCCTGCTCAAGGTCTACGTCCTGCCGCTCTAACCCACCACTGGCCCGCACGAGCCATGTACTAGGGTCGCCCCATGCCCACAGCGAAGCCCCGTGCACGACGGATCTATCTGGTCTTCGTGCTTGTGGCCTTCGTCTCGATGGTCGGGGACGGGATGGCGCTCTTCGCCCTGACCCTGGCTTCTGCCGACCTACTCGGCTCCTGGGGCGTCACCACCCTGTTCCTCACGGGGCTGATCCCACCGATCCTGGCCGCCCCGATGGTGGGCCGGCTGGTTGACGGTGCGAACCTGCGCAGGACCTGGGTGGCCAGCCTGCTCGCCCACGTCCTCCTCTTCGCCCTCATGGCCATCGCCGATGACCTGCTGCTCAGCTTGGTGCTGATGTGCGGGGCCAGTATCTGCGCCGTCATCAACGCGTCGGCGATCTTCAAGCTCATTCCCTCCATCAAGGGTTCTCTGCCCCTGACGCGGGCCAGCAGCCTGATCGTTTCGGCCGGTTCACTGGCGGGCATCCTCGCGCCACCGATCGCTGCCATCGCCTACACCGCATGGTCCCTCCAACCCCTACTGGCACTCAACGCCCTGGGTTTCACGGCCCTGGCCATCGGCGCGGGACTGGTCGTTCCCCGCAGTTCGGTGCCGACAGAGGCCGAACAACCGAACGACGGCGGGGCCAGACCGGGAGCGCGCATCCTGTTCACGGACCAGTTGCTGGCCCTCTTGTTGGTGCCCATTGCCGCGGTCGTGCTGTTCACATCCGCCGAAGGAGTCGCCGGGGTCTTCTATCTCCGCTCGGTCGCTGGGAACGACACGATCTATGCCCTCATGCTCGGGGCCTGGTCGGTGGGCGCGCTGATCGGTGCCTTGGCCTGCGGGAACCGGTTCCTCGCAGCACGGGTCAGGGCTCCGGTGCTTCTCGGCGGCGCACTCATCGGCGCAGCCATCCTCGCGGAGGGACTGTGGCCGAAGACCCTGGTGATCCTGGCGGTGTTCCTGTTGGGCGGCTTCGGCAACGGGTTGCACAACGTGGGGGTGCGCAACGCCGTGTATGCGCGGATCCCCGAAGCCCACCACGGGGCCGCCTGGGCCTACCTGACCGTCCTCATCAAGGTGATGGTCGGCCTGGGCTTCCTGTTGGGAACCCCCGGGTTGGTGGTGGACAGTGATCGGCTGATCATCATCATCGCCGGAATCGGCTCATTGGCAGCGGTGCTCATCGCCACGGTGGGGATGAGGGGAGCGGCACGGCATCATCGGGCGCCGGCGGGAACCAGCAGAGCCGTGGTGCAATCGTTGTCGCAGCAGGAGGACACCGGGCGGGCCGAGGGGAATGGGCCGCCGGTCCTGAACTAGACTGGTGGGGATAACCCACCATCCATGAATTCGGGGAGATACATGCCTGCGATCAGTCGTGAGGAAGTTGCCCATCTGGCGCAACTGGCCCACCTGGAGATGAGCGAGACCGAGCTGGAGAAAATGGCCGGCGAACTCGGTGTCATCGTCAACGCGATCAAGTCCGTGAGCGAGGCCGCCGGCGACGACGTCCCGGCCACCAGTCACCCGCTACCGCTCACCAACGTCATGCGCGAGGACGTGGTCGGGCAGACGCTGACGCAGGAGGCGGCGCTGCAGAATGCGCCCGACGTCGAAGACGGCCGTTTCAAGGTTCCGGCCATCCTGGAAGGGGAGTAGGACATGAACGAGATCATCAAGCTCTCTGCCGCCGATCTGGCCGCGAAACTCCGTGACGGATCGGTCACTTCCGTCCAGGCCGTCCAGGCCCACCTGGACCGCATCGCAGCGGTTGACGGAGGGGACCGTGGAGTCCACGCCTTCCTGCACCTGAACGGGGAGGAGGCGCTCGCTGTGGCCGCCGAGGTCGACGCCATCCGCGCCGCCGGTGGGCCCGAGGCCAAGGCGCTGCACCCGCTGGCCGGCGTGCCGATCGCCATCAAGGACCTCATCGTCACCAAGGGCCAGCCCACCACCGCGGGGTCCAAGTTCCTCGAGGGCTGGATGAGCCCCTACGACGCCACCGTGATCGAAAAGATCCGTGCCGCCAAGCTGCCGATCCTGGGCAAGACCAACCTCGACGAATTCGCGATGGGCTCCTCCACCGAGCACTCGGCCTTCGGCGACACCCGCAACCCGTGGGACCTGGACCGCATCCCCGGTGGCTCCGGCGGTGGCTCCGCCGCTGCGGTTGCCGCCTTCGAGGCCCCACTGGCCCTGGGCACCGACACCGGTGGCTCGATCCGTCAGCCGGGCGCCGTGACCGGGACGGTCGGCGTCAAGCCCACCTACGGCGCCGTCTCGCGCTTCGGGGCCATTGCCATGGCCTCCTCGCTGGATCAGATCGGCCCGGTCGCCCGCACCGTGCGTGATTCAGCCCTGCTGCATGAGCTCATTGGTGGGCACGATCCCAAGGACTCCACCTCCATCGACGCCCCGGTCGCCGAACTTGCCGCGGCTGCCGAACAGGGTGCCACCGGTGACATGGCCGGCGTCCGTGTCGGTGTCATTCGCGAACTGCAGGGGGAGGGCTACCAGACCGGCGTCCAGTCACGTTTCGACGAATCCCTGGAGGTTCTGAAGGCTGCCGGCGCCGAGATCGTCGAGGTCTCCTGCCCGAACTTCGAGTACGCACTGGGTGCCTACTACCTGATCATGCCCTCGGAGGTCTCCTCCAACCTCGCCAAGTTCGACGGCGTCCGCTTCGGCAACCGCGTGCTGCCGACCGAGGGGCCGCTGACCATCGAACGCGTCATGGCCTCGACCCGTTCGGCGGGCTTCGGCGACGAGGTCAAGCGCCGGATCATCCTGGGCACCTACGCGCTGTCGGCTGGCTACTACGACGCCTACTACGGCTCCGCGCAGAAGGTCCGAACGCTCATCCAGCGTGACTTCGAAGCAGCGTTCACCCAGGCCGACGTCCTGGTGTCCCCGACCTCCCCGGTCGTCGCCTTCGAACTGGGCTCGAAACTGGATGACCCACTGGCGATGTACCTCAACGACGTCGCCACCATCCCCGCCAACCTGGCCGGCATCCCCGGTATCACGGTCCCCGGCGGACTCTCCGAAGGCCTGCCGGTGGGCATTCAGTTCCTGGCCCCGGCCCACGAGGACGCACGGCTCTACCGTGCCGGCGCGGCGTTGGAGAAACTGCTGGAGGACCGCTGGAACGGTCCGTTGATCAACCAGGCCCCCGAGCTGGCCGAATCGTCCAAGGAAGGTGTCGCCTGAGATGGCCCACGCAACTGAAGAACTCGTCGACTTCGATGAGGCACTGGAACGCTACGACCCGGTGCTCGGTTTCGAGGTCCACGTCGAGCTGAACACCGCCACCAAGATGTTCTCCGACGCCCCGAACGTCTTCGGCGACGTCCCGAACACCAACGTCACTCCGGTGGACCTCGGCCTGCCTGGAGTCCTGCCGGTGGTGAATAAGAAGGCCGTGGAGTACTCCATCAAGATCGGTCTGGCATTGAACTGCCAGATCGCCGAGTACTGCCGCTTTGCCCGGAAGAACTACTTCTACCCGGACACCCCGAAGAACTTCCAGACCTCGCAGTACGACGAGCCCATCGCCTTCGACGGCTACTTGGATCTCGAACTGCCCGACGGGGAGATCTTCCGGGTGGAGATCGAACGCGCGCATATGGAGGAAGACGCCGGCAAACTCACCCACATGGGTTCCACCGGGCGCATCCAGGGTGCACAATCATCGCTGGTCGACTACAACCGTGCCGGTGTGCCGCTGGTGGAGATCGTCACCAAGCCGATCACCGGTGCTGGCAAGCGCGCCCCCGAACTGGCCAAGGCCTACGTGGCCGCGATCCGCGAAATCGTGAAGAACCTGGATGTCTCCGACGCGAAGATGGAACGCGGAAACGTCCGCTGCGACGTCAACATCTCGCTCATGCCCAAGGGAACCACGAAGTTCGGCACCCGCTCCGAGACGAAGAACGTGAACTCGCTGCGCGCTGTCGAACACGCGATGCGTTTCGAAATCGAACGCCACGCAGCGGTCCTGGATGCCGGCAACCTCGTCGTCCAGGAAACCCGTCACTGGCACGAGGACACCCGGACCACGACGTCGGGACGCCCGAAGTCCGACGCCGATGACTACCGCTACTTCCCCGAGCCGGACCTGGTGCCGATCGTGACGACCCGCGAATGGGTCGAGGAACTGCGCGCGCAGTTGCCGGAGCCGCCGGCCGAACGTCGTAAGCGTCTGCAGGCCGATTGGGGCTATGCCGACGCCGAATTCCGCGATGTGGTCAATGCTGGATTCATGGACGCCATCGAAGAGACCATTGCCGCCGGTGCCACCCCCGCGGTGGCCCGCAAATGGTGGATGGGTGAGATCTCCCGACTGGCCAAGAACGCCGACGTGGAGCCGCTGGAACTCGGCGTCACCCCGGCGACAATCATCGAGCTCAACCAGCTGATCGAAGCCAAGAAGATCAACGACAAGATCGCCCGCCAGGTTCTCGAATACGCCGTGGCGGGGGAGGGGACGCCGACCGAGATCGTCGAGAAGCGTTCGCTGGCCGTCGTCAACGACGATTCCGCCCTCGGCGCCGCAATCGACGACGCCATGGCCTCGATGCCCGATGTCGTTGCGAAGATCAAGGACGGCAAGGTCCAGGCCATCGGTGCGCTGATCGGTCCGGTCATGAAGGCCACCCGCGGTCAGGCCGATGCCGGGCGCGTGCGCGAGATCGTGCTGGAGAAGCTCGGCGTCGAGGGCTGAACCCCGCCGGGCCCCAGCGGCCCGGACGCCGCAGTACCTGCCCGAGGGGCGGGCGGAGAACCTTCCGCCCGCCCCTCGGGTGCGTGCCGGGTGTGTAGCGTGGTTCCATGACCACCCAAGGCGCAGCGAAACGAACCGGAATCGCCGTTCCAGCACACGATGTCGATGTCACAGACGCCCTGGTCCGCACCCTGCTGAAGGAACAGCACCCCGATCTGGCTCATCTGGACCTCTCGCGGGTCACCAACGGTTGGGACAACGTCGTCTACCGGCTGGGTCAGGAACTGGCCGTGCGTCTGCCCCGCCGGGCCAGCGCCCACCAGCTGCTGCTCAACGAAGTCAGATGGTTGCCCTTCCTGGCACCGCGGCTGCCGTCGCCGATCCCCGCAGCTGTTCGCCGAGGCCAGCCGGGAGTCGGCTACCCGTACCACTGGGCGGTGGTGCCCTGGTTCGACGGGGAGTCCGCGGCGATCCGTTCCGCCGCCGACCGGGATGGCTACGCAGCCACCCTTGGGCGGTTCCTGCGCGCACTTCACGTTCCGGCCCCGGCGGATGCTCCCCGCAACCGCGTGCGTGGCCTGGCACTGGCCACCCGCGCCGAGGACTTCACCCGGCGTCTGGCAGAGGCAGACCCACCCCTGGAGGGGCCCTGGCACGCGCTCTTCGCAGCAGGGGCGAACGCGCCCGAACACCACGGCCCACCACTCTGGCTGCATGGGGATCTGCATCCGCATAACCTCGTGACTGTCCCCGGTTCGGGGCCAGCGAGAATTTTGGCGGTCGTGGACTTCGGGGACATTACCGCCGGGGACCCCGCTTGCGACCTCGCGGCTGCCTGGCTGCATTTCACGCCGGCAGGCCGCGCGGCCTTCGTCGCCGAACTTCCCTACGATGAGGACACTTGGTTGCGCGCCCGGGGGTGGGCGGTGCACTTCGGGACCATGATGGCCCTGATGCCGGATGGGGACCCGCTGCAGTCCGTGGGACGGCATGCCATAGAACAACTATGCCGCGAAAACTGAACCCATCAACGGAAGGACCCGGACTCATGGATCTCAAAGTAGGGGTGGTCGGTTTCGGCCTGCGCTCCGGACTGTTCAGACAAGCCCACCGGCCCGGTGAGGGCTCAGTCGTCACCATGGTGTGCGATACCAGCGAACGTGGCCGGGCCGATGCGGCAGCGAAGCTACCCGAAGCCACCGTGACCGCCGACCTCGATGAATTATTGAAGGCCGGTTTGGACGCCGTGCTGGTCCTCACCCCGGACAACCAGCATGCCGCGGTGGCCACGCGAACCCTGGAAGCAGGGATCCCCACATTTTGCGAGAAGCCGCTGGATGTCACGCTCGAAGCCGTGGATGCACTCCTCGAAACAGCTTTCCGGACCGGGACCAAACTGTACGTCGGACACAACATGCGCCATATGCCGGTGATCCGCCAGATGCGCGAGATCATCCAGGCCGGAACCATCGGCGAGGTCAAAGCGATCTGGTGTCGGCACTTCGTCGGCAATGGCGGTGACTACTACTTCAAGGACTGGCATGCCGAACGGGCGAAGACCACCGGTTTGTTGCTTCAAAAAGGTGCGCACGACATCGACGTCATCCACTGGCTGGCCGATGCCTATACGGAGCGGGTTTCCGCCGTCGGTACCCTGGCGGTGTACGGGGACGTGGAATCCCGGCGCGATAACTCCGATCGACGTATGGGTGACTGGTTCTCGCTGCAGAACTGGCCGCCGTCCGAACAGCAGGACCTGAACCCGGTCATCGACGTGGAGGACATTTCGATGATGAACATGGTGCTGGACAACGGCATCCTGGCGTCCTACCAGCAGTGCCATTTCAGTCCCGACTACTGGCGTAACTACACGGTGATCGGCACGCGGGGACGGCTGGAGAACTTCGGAGATCACGCGGGGGACCGGATCAAGGTGTGGACCAGCAGAACCCAGGGCGGCTATGTGGAAGCCGACCACGAGGTGGTCATCGCCGACGCCGATGGCGGGCATGGTGGAGCCGATCCGTTGCTGATCGGCGAATTCTTGCGTTTCGCCGCCGAAGGTGGCCCGACGGAAACTTCACCAGTCGCCGCCCGGGCTGCCGTGGCTGCTGGGGTGCTGGCGACGCAGTCGTTGCGCGGGGATGGGGCTGCACGGCAGGTTCCGCCGCTAGATGCAGAGTTGTTGAGGTATTTCGCTGCTGACCAGGAGCGGGTTGCCAGCAGGGATTGACGGAAAAACCGCCGGACTTCTGCCTGGAGCTGCGCTCAAAGAATGTGCTGTGAAGTCGGCTCTATCTGTCCTAGGCTGGGAAACCGGACGAAAGGAGCACGACATGAAGAAGATCCTCATGGTCCTGACCAGCGTTTCCGAACTCGGTGATACGGGTGAGAAGACCGGCTACAACGTCGCAGAGGCAGCGCATCCCTGGAAGGTGTTCGCCGATTCGGGTCACATCGTGGACTTCGCGTCCATCAAGGGCGGGCAGCCCCCGCAGGACGTGGTCGACAAGGAGGACCCCATTCAGGTGGCCTTCAACGAAAGCGAAACCACACGTGCCGGGCTCTACAACACGGCGCGGGTCGAAGTGGTCGATCCCGAACAGTACGACGGCGTCTACCTGGTGGGCGGTCACGGAACCATGTGGGACTTCCCGGACAGCCAGGGCCTGCAGAAGCTCGTGGCAGGTGTCTACGATGCCGGCGGGGTGGTCGGCGCTGTCTGCCACGGACCTGCTGGACTGGTGAACGTTGAATTAGCCGATGGCTTCCGACTGGTCTCGGGGCGCAAGGTTGCGGCCTTTACCAATGACGAGGAAGTCGCGGCTGGCAAGGACAAGGTCATCCCGTTCTTCCTGGCAGACCGGCTCGAAGAACAAGGGGCGACCCATGTCCAGGCTGACGTCTTCGAGGAAAAGGTGGTCGTCGACGACCGGCTGGTGACCGGCCAGAATCCGGCATCTGCCGGTGGGGTGGCCAAGGAGATGGAAAAGCTCCTGGCTGAGGTCATCCACCAGGAGAAGGCAGAGGAGGAGAGCGAGTCGGAGGCGCTGCGCCAGGCCAAAGACGCCGAAAAGGCTGCCGAGAAAGCCGCTGCCGAGGAAGCCGGGCACTGACACGCTGAGGTGATCGGCGCGTGGGGACGGACTGGCCGTGACCCCCTGATACCGCACTAGCCTGACGCAGGTCGATGGCCTCCACACCGGCAGTGTGGGGGCCATCGCTGATTCTGCTAATCATGTGGTTTCTGTCTAGGAGGCCGCATGAGAATGACGGCTATTCCTAGGACCGTGGTGAGAACTCCCAGTGTGGATGTTAGCCACACCTGGTATGGCTCGTGCGCTGTAAATAGCGGGGGAATCGTCAAGATGAGAGCCGCTGCAGCCAACGCAAAGACAAGGATTGCTCCGGGGAACAGCCAATTGGTTTTTTGGTTCACATCGAATCCTGAGAATCAGCTTGCAACGCCAGAGATGCCGAGCATGGATTTGAGGCGGGCATCAGTGTCCCGCTCGCTGGTGAGCGCACCGCCGCCGTAAGCCGTGACTTGTTGATACGAGCCTCCTCTTTTCCAATGCCTCGGGCGATGACTCCCACGTTATCGAACAACATGACTTCGGACGATCCGCTGAAGTCACGAGCTAATGCCTCCTATCAACGTGCAGCTCACGATGCCGAAGTCTCTCATCCGGAAAAGGTACGAGGCAGGATATTTGTCGGGAGATCAACTGGCGAACCTGTGACCGAGGCTGCGCCGTCACCGGCCAATATTCCTGCGTCAGCCCGCGGCGCGTTCGGCCATGGTCTCCCGTAGAGCGTCGGCGACCCGCTGGACCGAGAGTCTGCGCAATGACTCGGGTCGGGCCAGCAGGTCGATGCGACGCCGGTTGGCGATCCCCTTCAAGGGGAGCAGCACCACACCCTCACCTACCGAGGCGCCTGCCGTGTATCGGGGGATGACCCCCAGGACATTGCCGGTACCGACCAGCTCGGCGACGGTGGCGTAGTCGTTGATCCGGTGGACGATTTCGGGTGCGCCGCCGGAGACGGCGGCGATAGCGCCGAGGATATCGGCGGGGGAGTACCCCTCCCGGCTGACCGCCCACCGCTCACCCAGCAGGTCGGAGGGGGTCACGGCCTGATGCCTGGCCAGCCGGTGCCCGGTGGGCACGGCGATGTCCAGCGGCTCATTGGCCAGCGGGACCACGGAGACCTGCTGTTCGGGCCAGGGAGGGGTGTGGTCCATCCTGTGGGCCAAGACCAAATCGTAGCGGGAGGTCAGGGCCGGGAAGTCGTCTTGGGCGACGTCCTCATCCGAGAAGAGCAATTGCGGCCCTTGCTCCGCCTTCAGACGCGCCAACAGCGGGGCGAACAGGGATTGCCCGACCGAGTGGAAGCCGGCGAGCGTGACCGGAGCAGCGGCGTCGTTCTGGTAGTTTCCGATGGCCGCACGGGCATCGGCCATCGACGCGATGACGGCGGCACCGGCGTTGGCGAGGATCCGGCCGGCTTCCGTGAGCACCAGGGTCCGGCCTTCCTTGCGGGTCAGCGGGACGTCGACGCCGCGTTGAAGCAGGGCCAATTGCTGGGAAACCGCCGAGGGGGTCACGAACATCGACGTCGCGACGGCACGGACGCTGCCGAGGTCGCCGAGCTCGCGCAGGATCTGCAACTGGTGAACTTCCATTAGCTCATCCTAAATCGTCGCTTCAGATAATGACGCATGTTCTTAACCGTTGAAGTCGTCATTACGGTGTCAGACTGGGGGAAAGACGCGGTCCTCGACCGCCACACCATGCATGTAGCCAGTAAGGATCCCATGAAGGCACTGTATAAATCCGGTCCGCACGAGGGCCTGGAGCTTGTTGATCGGCCCGAACCCGTCACCGGCCCGCATGAGGTCAAGATCCGTGTGGAGACCGCTGGCATCTGCGGCACCGACCTGCACATCCTGGCCTATGACGATGCCGCGCGCTCCATGATCGAGGCCCCGTTGATTCCGGGCCACGAGTTCTACGGCGAGGTCGTGGAGGTCGGCGAATTGGCGACCCACGTCCAGCTCGGCGACAAGGTCTCCGGCGAGGGCCATGTGGTCTGCGGGATGTGCCGGAACTGCCGCGCCGGCCGGCGGCAGATGTGCATCAACACCGTCTCCGTCGGGGTCCAACGTGATGGGGCCTTCGCCGAGTACGTGGTGATTCCCGAAACCAACGCCTGGGTCCACCGCGACGAATCCATCACCCCCGAGCTCGGCGCCATCTTTGATCCCTTCGGCAACGCCGTCCACACCGCACTGGCGTACCCGCTGGTGGGTGAAGACGTGCTGATCACCGGTGCCGGTCCAATCGGGCTCATGGCCGCCGAAGTCGTCCGCCATGCCGGGGCCCGCAAGATCGTCATCACCGACGTCTCCACCGCCCGGCTCGACCTGGCCCGGAGCATGGGCATCGATCTGGCCGTGGACGTCTCCGCCAACCGGATCCGCGAGGCGCAGCTGGAAATGGGCATGGTCGAGGGTTTCGACATCGGCCTGGAGATGTCCGGCCACGCCACCGCGCTGCCGGAGATGATCGACAACATGAACCACGGCGGTAAGATCGCCATGCTCGGTCTGCCCAGCACCAACATCGACATCAACTGGGGCAAGGTTGTCACCCATATGCTCACGCTCAAGGGCATCTACGGACGCGAAATGTACGAGACCTGGTATGCCATGAGCGCCATGCTCGGTTCCAACGCCCAACTACGTGAGCGCATCTCCTCCATCGTCACCGACCGGCTTCCGGCCACCGAGTGGGAAGCCGGCTTCGAAGCCGCCCGTGCCGGCCAAGGCGGAAAAGTCATTCTCGACTGGACCGTGTTCAACTAAACGTCTGTTCCGAAAGGAAGAACCATGTACTCCACCCTGAAGGACCAGCTCACTGCGGAACTGGCAGAAATCACCGACGCCGGAACGTTCAAACACGAGCGCCGGATCGACTCCGCCCAGTCCAGCCATATCGCCGCCGGCGCCCTCGGCCAGCCGGCCCGCGCCGTGCTGAACTTCTGCGCCAACAACTACCTCGGCTTGGCCGACGACCCGCGGCTCATCGAGGCGGCCAAAACCGCCTTGGACGAACGCGGCCTCGGCATGGCGTCCGTGCGCTTCATTTGCGGCACGCAGGATCTGCATCTTGAGCTCGAGCAGAAGGTCTCGGAATTCCTGGGCACCGAGGACACCATCTTGTTCTCCAGCTGCTTCGACGCCAACGGGGGAGTGTTCGAATCACTCTTCGGCCCCGAGGATGCCGTCATCTCCGATGCGCTGAACCACGCCTCCATCATCGACGGGATCCGTCTGAGCAAGGCCAAGCGCTTCCGCTACGCCAACCAGGACATGGATGAGCTGCGGGCCCGGTTGACCGAGGCGAGCAGCATGAACGACGGCGCCGGTCCGCGCCGTTCGGTCGTCGTCACCGACGGGGTCTTCTCCATGGACGGCTTCCTGGCCCCCTTGGAAGCGATTTGCGACCTGGCCGACGAATTCGGTGCCCTGGTGATGGTGGACGACTCCCATGCCGTGGGCTTCATGGGTGCCACCGGCGCCGGAACCCCGGAACACGCAGGGGTATCGGACCGGGTCGATATCTACACCGGGACCTTCGGCAAGGCACTGGGCGGTGCCTCGGGTGGCTACGTCGCAGGCCGCTCCGAGATCGTGGCGATGCTGCGCCAGAAGGCCAGGCCCTACCTGTTCTCCAACTCGCTGGCCCCGGCGATCGTCGCCGCGACGCTGAAGGCCTTGGAACTGGTCGTGGATTCCGGGGAGCTGCGCACCCGCTTGTTTGAGAACGCGGCACTGTTCCGTCGGCGGATGACGGAGGAAGGCTTCGAGCTGCTCGACGGCGAACACGCGATCATCCCGGTGATGTTCGGTGACGCCGCCAAGGCAGCCGCGGTGGCCGATACGATGCTCGAGCATGGGGTGTACGTCACGGCGTTTAGCTTCCCGGTGGTTCCGCGCGAGGCGGCCCGTATCCGCGTCCAACTCTCGGCAGCCCACTCACCGAAGGACATCGAGGCGTGCGTGCAGGCGTTCATCGCCGCCCGGTAGCTGGCGCAACTCAGCATCAACATAGAGGGTCGATCCGGAGCGGTGGGTCGGCCCTCTATGTTGCCCTGCCAGGACGTCGTGGAATCCGGGAGGAATCATCGTCGACCAGTACCTGAAGGCATCATCATTCCTCTGGGCGCCGTTGATGACGGGCGTCGGACCGTGGCCTGCATCCGCAGAGCGACCAGCGGCGATGGTGTGCTCCGGAATACATAGCAGGGGGCAGGAATGGGTTGGATCATATGGCTGATCATAGGAATTATTCTCGTGGGGGCAATGCTGTTCTTTTCCATGAGGAATAGCCTCGATCGGCGGGCGCGCCAGATGCAGGGCGCAGATCCGGAAAGGGCCGCAGCGTTACGCAACATCCGGGCACAGATCAATAGGGGCGGGATGTACCGCTAGCTTCGGCCCGATGCCGGGTCCGGGTTTCCGCCGTCCGGCGGAGCGAACGAACCGCAGCATGAAGAAGGAGGCCGATCCGCAGAAGCGGATCGGCCTCCTTCATGCCCTGGTTACGGGTTGGTGGCGGTGTTTGGTGGCAGGTCCGGCTCAACCGGGGCCGCGTGGGCACCATGCGGCATCGCCTTGGCTGCCTTGCGTTGTTCACGCTTCTCCAGCCGGCCTTCGACCAGTTGGTACAGTACCGGCACCAGGACCAACGTCAGTGCCGTGGAGGAGACCAGTCCGCCGATGACCACGATGGCCAGGTCCTGTGAGATGAACCCGCTGGATCCGGTCACGCCCAGCGCCATCGGCGTCAAGGCGAAGATCGTCGCCAAGGCCGTCATCAGGATCGGGCGCAGCCGCTGTCGGGCACCGTTGACCACGGCGTCCTGGACGCTCTGGCCCTGGCGTCGGTATTGGTTGACCAGGTCGATGAGCACGATCGCGTTGGTGACCACGATGCCGATGAGCATCAACAAACCGATCATCGAGGCCACGCCCAAAGGTTTGCCGGAGATGAGCATGAGCAGAATCGCACCCGTAGCCGCGAAGGGAATGGACACCAGCAGGATCAGCGGCTGGAGCAGGGACCGGAACTCGGCCACCATCAGCAGGTAGACGATCGCGATGGCCACCAGCATGGCCAGTCCCAGTTGCTCGAAGGAATCGGTCTGTTGTGCGCTGACTCCGCCGATCTCCACTGACGCTCCCGCGGGCAGATCGATACCGTCCAAGGAGTCCGTGACCGAGGAGGTCACCGCTCCGAGCTCGCCCTCGTCGGGGGTCAGCGAGACAGTCGCCACGAGTTGGCCGCCTTGCCGGCTGACCGAAGAGGGCACGCTGGTGGATTTGATGTCGGCGAGGTCGGAGAGCTTCTTCATCCCGGAAGCGCTGGGGACCTGGGAGTCTTTCAGCTCCTTCAGCGAGGAGACCGAAGCGCCACTGTCGACATAGACGGAGAGGTCCTGACCGTCGATCCTGATGCTGTCCACGGCCTGCGGGTTGGCTGCGGAAGCCACGATCCCTGAGACCTGCATTTCGGTCAGCCCGGCCTGTGCCGCCTTCTTGCGATCCACCTGGATCTCGATCGTCGGCTGGTCGGCCGCGAGGTCGCTGGCGATATCCGTCGAATGCGGGGTGTCCTTGAGGGCTGAGAGCACCTGGTTCGAAGCCTCGGTCAGCGCCGACTTGTCGTCATGCGCCTTGACGATCACGTCCACCGTACTGCTTCCATAGGCAGCCGCCTCTCCGACGGAGACGTCCTGCCCGTCGGGCAGGTCAGCCAGACGCTTCTGGATGTCCGCGCTGATGGCACTCTGGTCGCCATCAGGGTCGGTGTTCACCGTGTACGACGCCGAATTGGCGCCGCCACCGAGCATGGCAGCCAGACCCTCGCCACCGACGCCGGCGGTGAGGAGGACGCTTTCGACTCCGTCGGAATCCATCAGGGCGTCCTCGGTCGCCTGGGCCTTGGTGCTGATCGTCTTCAGATCGGCCCCGGACTTGAACTCCTGGGTGACCTGCAGGCTGTTCTGTCCGGTGCTGCCCAGAAAATCGACCTTCAACAGCGGCAGGATGCCGGCGGTGAGGACCAGGATCAGTCCGGCGCCGACCAGCGTCCACACAGGGTGGCGCTGGGTGCCACGCAGGATCGGCAGGTAACCGCGCTGTAGCCGGCTCTTGCGTTCCTTGACCTCAGATGCAGCACGGACCTCAGCCGGGTCGACGTCGTGCTGGGGCTGGAGCATGAACCAGTAGGCGAGGATAGGAACGATGGTCAGCGCCACGAACAGCGAGGACATCATCGCGATGGCGACGGTGAGGGCGAAGGGCCTGAATAACTCGCCGACGACATCGCCGACGAGCGCGATGGGGAGGAAAACCATGATCGTGGTCAGGGTCGATGCCGTGATGGCCCCGGCAACCTCCTTCACGGCGGTCAGAATGGCCTGTCGTTTTTCCTCGCCATAGCCCAGATGTCGTTTGATGTTCTCGATGACCACGATCGAGTCGTCCACGACACGGCCGATGGCAATGGTCAAGGCGCCCAGGGTGAGCATATTCAGCGAATAGCCACCCAAATTGAGCCCGATGAACGTCACCAGGACCGAGATCGGGATCGAAATCGCGGTGACCAGCGTCGAACGCACGGAGAGTAGGAAGACCAGGATGACGACGACGGCGAAGGCTAGCCCCAGCAGGCCCTCGATGGCCAGGTGGTTGATGGACTCCTCGATGAACGGGGCCTGGTCGAAGATCGGGGTGATGGCGGCACCGGCGCCCAACGCATCCTTGAAACCGTCGAGCTTGTCGTTGACAGCGTGGGAGATGGAAACGATGTCGGCATCGGGCAGCGCGGTGACCTGGACGGAGAGGCTGGGCTCGCCGTTGGTGCGGGTAATGGACGTCTGCTTTTCGTTGGTCACCTTCACCGAGGCGACATCGCCGATGGTTTGCACCGGACCGCTGGCCGGGGCTGCGGGGGCAGCAGGGGCCTGGCCGTCTGAAGCACCGGGCTGGTCGCCGGCGTCGGAGCCGGCGCCGGGGCGGGCGCCGGGGCCGTCCTCACTGGGTGCGTCCTGGCCTGGAGTGCCACCGGCATCCGCCGGCGGGGTGGACGGCAGCAGGGGCAGGGACTTGAGGGCATCGAGTGATTCGATGGCGCTGCCTGCCTGGACCGAGACTGACTGGTCGTCCTCGACGATGGTGCCTGCTGGCAAGGTCGTGCCATTGGCCTTCAGGGCGGAGGAGATGGCCTGCTGGCCCAGTCCGGCGGCAGCCAGCTTCTTGGCGTCGGGGTCGATGGTGATCCGCTGCTTGTATCACCGCTGAGCTGGACGTCACGGACCCCCTCGATGCCCTTGACCTCCGGCAGGACTGCGGTTTCAAGACTGTGGCTCAGCTCTTCCGCGGAGGCATCCGAGGAAGCAGTCAGCATGACCACGGGAATGTCCGAGGTGCTGCCGGCCAGGATTTCCGGGCTCGTCCCCTCGGGCAGCTTCCCCGAGACGGAATCGACGGCCTCGCGCAGGCTCGATTCGACCTCGTCCTGGTCCAATCCGTATTCGGTGGCCACGGTGATGGTCGACACCGAGGGGGCCGAGGCGGCCGAAACGGTTTCCACCCCGCTGACGCCCTTGATGGCCTTCGAGAGCGGAAGGCTGATCTGCTCGTCGATCAGCTCAGGGCTGGACCCGACGGCGGTGGTCAGGATCGTCGTCTGCGGAACGCTGATCGGCGGGATCAGTTCCTGCTTGAGTGAACCCATCGAAACGAAGCCGGCAACGGCAATGATGAGCGTCAACAGCGCGACGACAGCCCGGTTGGCCAGACTGAGGTGGGCGAGATGGTGCACGAGGGGATCCTTCTGCAGGCAGCGGGGAAGATCAGCCGATAAGCTGTAACCAAATAAGCATAGCCCGTGGCTAAGCATCTGCCTGTTGGTCGCTGCCGGTCACCGGAGGAAAGAGGGGCATGGACGAGAGGGAAGCGCTGATGGGGCGCATCGAGGCGCTGGAAACGAGCTCTGACCGGATGCGTCGGGACGCATCGTTGGAGGCGCTGCTCTCCCTGCCCCTGACTGTTCAGCAGCTCAAGGCCATGGCCGTGGTGATCACGGCCAATGGGGATGCAACATCCCAGCGCATCTCCGAGATCCTTCACGTGTCCCTGGCGACGGTATCGGGGATCGTGGACCGGCTGGTCAGTCACGGGGTCGTTGAACGGGCCCCCGACGAACGAGACCGGCGTTCACGTCGGCTGGTGGCCACCGACCACGGCAGGGAAATGCTCCACGCGGTGCTCATCGACGCCGACCGGTACCGCAAGGCGGCGATGGCCCGGATGCCGGTCGCCGATCTGCGGGCACTGGTCCAGGGGCTCGAAGCCCTGACGGCAGTCGCACTCGTCGACGACGGCACGCCGGCGGGGGATGCCTAGTCCGGATCGTGGGAAACGACGGCGAGGTAGCCCCTGCCGGAGATCTCCGGAGGTGCCGCGTCGTTGCCGATGACGGTATCGAGCCGCTCGAGTCTGAGGGCTTCGGCATCCGAGCCTGCCGAGACTGCCGCGTTGCCCTGGAGGAAGACCGCGTGCTGGTCGCCGAAGACCGGGTGCGGCCGCTTCTTCGAAAGTTCGAGGATGACCACGTGCCCCCGATGTCCGGGCCCGGTGATCAGGTTCAGATCCCTGATCGGTCCCTCCGGCAGGGTGGCACCGGTTTCCGCTCCGCCGTCGAAACGGAACGGCCGGTACTTCTGCAGACCCTGCTCGACGCCGTCAACACTGAGCAGCATGAACTCACCATCGATGACCGTCAGGATCCGTTCGCATCCCGGGAACGCCGAGAACCTGCCCTCCCGGGCCACATCGGCAACGCTGATGCGCCACTGCCAGCCGACGTCGGAGGTCGTGGCGCCCGAACCGGACTCCGGCGGCGCCTCCGAGCGGGTGATCTCCACCGTGGAGCCGCCACCATTGCGCCAGCGTTCAGGGGGCAGGCTCGCGAAACGGATCACGTGGGCCGGGGTGGGGGTACTCATGCACAGGTCCTGACGTCGGGGGCGTGGCGCCTACTGTAGTGCCGAAACCGCGGCACCGTTGGCTGCTGCCAGCACCGTGCCGTCGGCGACCAGGATATGGACCGCCTCGATCTCAGGGGCCAGGTACCTGTCGGTGCCCGGGCCTTCGACAACTTGACGGATCGCCGTGCGGACGGCTTCGACGATCGGCGAGGACTTTGAGGTCGCCAGACCGCCATCGCGCATGTCCAGAGCGCGGGCACTGGTGAGCAGTTCCACGGCCAGCACACGCTGCAGGCCGTCGATCGAACGGCGTAGCTTCAGCCCGGCGGACCACCCCATCGAGACGTGGTCCTCCTGCATGGCCGAGCTCGGGATCGAATCCACCGACGCCGGCACTGCCAGGCGCTTGAGCTCGGAGACGATCCCGGCCTGGGTGTACTGGGCGATCATGTGCCCTGAATCCACACCCGGATCATCGGCCAGGAAGGCATTGAGCCCGTGGCTGCGGGCCTTGTCCAGGAACCTGTCGGTCCGTCGTTCCGAAATGGAGGCCAGATCGGCCACGGCGATGGCGAGGAAATCCAGGACGTAGCCGACCGGGGCACCGTGGAAGTTGCCGTTGGACTCCACCCGTCCGTCGGTGGTGACCACCGGGTTGTCGATGGCAGAGGCCAACTCCAGTTCGGCCACGGATTCGGCGTGGGCCAGGGTGGCGCGCACGGCGCCATGGACCTGAGGTGCGCAGCGCAGCGAGTAGGCGTCCTGCACGCGGGTGAAGGCGTGCGAACCTTCCTTCTGCTCGGCGATCAGCGTCGAGCCTTCCAGTACGGCGAGCATATTCGCGGCGGAGGCGATCTGACCTGGATGCGGGCGCAGGGCATGGAGGTCGGGGGCGAGGACGTCGTCGGTGCCCAGTAGGCCTTCGATGCTCATGGCGGCCGACAGGTCGGCGGTGGCGACCAGGCGGCGTAGGTCTTCGGCGGCCATCAACAGCATGCCCAGCATGCCGTCGGTTCCGTTGATCAGTGCCAGACCTTCCTTTTCGGCCAGGACGATCGGTTCGATGCCCGCGGCAGCCAGGGCTTCGGCGGCCTCGACGAGCTCACCGGTGGCGTTACGGACCATGCCCTCGCCCATGACGGCCAGAGCGCAATGGGACAGCGGGGCCAGGTCCCCGGAGCAACCCAGCGAACCGTATTCTCCGACAATCGGAGTGATTCCGGCATTGAGTACCGCGGCGTATGCGCGGGCGACCTCGGGGCGCACCCCGGTACGTCCGGTGGTCATGGTGTGCAGGCGGTTGAGCATCAGGCCGCGCACGACCTCGCGATCGACCTCGGCGCCGGAGGAGGCGGCGTGGGAGCGGATCAGCGAACGCTGCAGCTGGGCGCGCAGCTCGACCGGGATCTGCTTGGTGGCCAGGGCGCCGAAGCCGGTGGAGACCCCGTAGTGCGGCCGGGTATCGGTGACCAGGGCGTCGATGACCCGGCGCGATTCGGCCATGGCGGACAGCGATTCCTCAGTGATCTCTACACGGGCGTCATGGCGGGCGACCTGCACGACGTCGTGCGGTGCCAGCGGTGCTGGACTCAGGCTGATGTTCTCTGCCATGGGGTATTCCTCTCGTTGGGTGCCTACCGGCAAGAAGAGCTTGCCAAGTGATGACATTCACGTTTCAATAAGTGAAACGCAAATTTTGTCTGGTGGCAAGACAGCTGGCTGTCGGATCCACCTCGGGGCATCGAAACAGGAGGAGACATGGCCGAACCGTCCACCCGCACGGTGGAGCGGGCATTGCACCTGCTCGGCTCCGTCTGCGACGCAGGACATATCAGTCTCGCCGAGGCCGCCCGGCAGACCGGGCTCTCCGCCTCCACGGCCCTGCGGTTGTTGCGGACGCTGGAATCCAGCGGGTTCGTCCGCCGTGAACCGGAAGCCGGCTACCGGCCCGGAATGCGGATCGTCCAGCTCGGCGCGCAGGCGCTGAGTCACGAATCGTTGGTCTCGCTGGCCATGGAATCCCTCCGCCATCTGGTGGCTGCCACGGGGGAGTCCGCGTACCTCAGCGTCCCCTCGGTGGGCGGCACGGCTGCCAAGCACAGCATCTACATCGCCGTGGAGGAAGGGACCCATTCAGTTCGCCACACCTCCTGGGTGGGACGCAGCGTCCCCCTCGAAGGCAGTGCCGTCGGCACGGTCCTGCGGGGCAAAACCCCTGCTGCCGGGTACGTCGTCGTCGACCGCGGCGTCGAAAAGGACGTCACGGCGATCGCTGCACCCATCACCGTGGGCCGAGGAGACGAAACACGGGTGATCGCCGCACTGTCGGTGATTGCGCCGTCGTACCGGATGGACGCCGAACTGATCACCCGGATCGGCCACCAGGTTGCTGCCGAAGCCCACACCATCCTCACCACCCACCAACTCGACACCGAAGCCGGCGACGATGCCGACAGCAAGGAGCAGACGGCATGAGCCAGTCCTTCACCCAGCACGATCCCGCCCGCACCATCCGTGCCGGCCGCGGCACCGAGCTGACCGCCAAGTCCTGGCAGACCGAGGCGCCGCTGCGCATGCTGATGAACAACCTGGATCCCGAGGTCGCCGAGCGGCCCGAGGACCTGGTGGTCTACGGCGGTACGGGAAGGGCAGCCCGGTCTTGGGAGGCCTACGACGCGATCATCCGCACGTTGGAAGGCCTCGAGGACAACGAGACCCTGCTGGTCCAGTCCGGCAAGCCCGTCGGGGTGTTCACCACCAATAAGTGGGCCCCGCGCGTGCTGATCGCCAACTCCAACCTGGTCGGAGACTGGGCCAATTGGCCCGAGTTCCGCAAGCTGGAGGCCGAAGGCCTGATGATGTACGGGCAGATGACGGCCGGCTCCTGGATCTACATCGGTACCCAGGGCATCCTGCAGGGCACCTACGAGACCTTCGCCGCCATCGCCCGCAAGCTCACCGGCGTCGAGGACGGCACGTTGGCCGGCACCTTGACGCTGACCGGTGGGTGTGGCGGCATGGGCGGGGCCCAGCCCCTGGCCGTAACGCTGAACGGCGGGGCCTGCCTGATCGTGGATGTCTCCGAGGAGAGGCTGCGCCGCCGCGAAGGCAAACGCTACCTCGACGAGGTGGAGACCGACCTGGACACCGCCCTGGCCAAGGTCCTGGCCGCCCAGGCCGAGCAGCGTGCGCTTTCCGTCGGTTACGTCGGCAACGCCGCCGAGGTCTTCCCCGAGCTGCTGCGCCGACACCGGGCGGGGGAGCTGAGCATCGACATCGTCACCGACCAGACCTCCGCCCACGATCCGCTGTCCTACCTGCCGGTGGAATACACCCTGGAACAGTGGGACGCCGAGGCGCAGGCCGATCCGATCGGCTTCACCAAGAAGGCCCAGGAATCCATGGCCGTCCACGTCGAGGCGATGGTCGGATTCCAGGACGCCGGAGCCGAGGTCTTCGACTACGGCAACTCCATCCGCGACGAGGCCCGCCAGGGCGGCTTCGCCCGGGCCTTCGCCTTCCCCGGTTTCGTCCCGGCCTACATCCGTCCGCTCTTCTGCGAGGGGCTGGGCCCCTTCCGCTGGGTCGCGCTCTCGGGGGACCCGGAGGACATCCGCGTCACCGATCAGGCGCTGAAGGAACTCTTCCCGGACAACGCCCACCTGCACCGTTGGCTCGACGCCGCCGCCGAGCACGTGGAGTTCGAGGGCCTGCCCGCCCGCATCTGCTGGCTCGGCTACGGCGACCGGGCCAAGGCAGGGCTCCTGTTCAACCAGCTGGTCGCCGACGGCAAGGTCTCCGCCCCCATCGTCATCGGCCGTGACCATCTCGACGCCGGGTCGGTGGCCAGCCCCTACCGCGAAACCGAAGCCATGGCCGACGGCTCCGACGCCATCGCCGACTGGCCGCTGCTCAACGCCCTGACCGCCGCCTCCTCGGGGGCCACCTGGGTGTCCATCCACCATGGGGGAGGGGTGGGCATCGGCCGCTCGATCCACGCCGGGCAGGTCTCCGTCGCCGACGGCACCGAGCTGGCCGCCGCCAAACTCGAGGCCCTGCTGACCAACGACCCGGGCATGGGCGTCATCCGCCACGTCGACGCCGGCTACGACCGCGCCTCCGAAGTCGCTGCCGAACGCGGCGTGCGCATCCCGATGGCGGAATAGCATGAACGAGATCAGCACCGTCAATTCACTGATGGCGGCCATCGCGGACACCGGACGCGATCGGCGCCGCGGCGGCTACACCCGCCCCGTCTACTCCACCCCCGAGCTGGAACTGCGTGAATGGTTCACCACCGAGGCCACCCGCCGTGGTCTCGCCGTCGAACGCGATCCCAACGGCATCATCTGGGCCTGGTGGGATCTGCCCGGCGCCGCATCCACCGAGGGGCGCCGCGGGGCCCTGGTCACCGGTTCGCATCTGGACTCGGTCCCCGGCGGCGGGGCCTTCGACGGCCCGCTCGGGGTCGCCTCGGCGCTGGCCGCCCATGACGTGTTGGCCGCCCGTGAAGCCGCGGGGGACCTGCAGCGCCACCGGGCCATGGCCATCGCCGTGTTCCCCGAGGAGGAGGGCTCCGCGTTCGGGGTCGCCTGCCTGGGGTCGCGGCTGCTCACCGGGGCGATCGAGCCGACGCGGGCGCTGAACCTGCGCGACGGATCCGGCACCACCTTCGCCGAGGCCTCGAAGGCCCAGGGGCTGGACCCCGCGGCCATGGGACGCGATGAGGCGGCACTGGCCCGGATCGGCGACTTCGTCGAATTGCACGTCGAGCAGGGGCTGGGGCTCAATGGTGAGGACCATGTCGATGCGGCCGGCCGCGGACCCGCGGTGGCCGTGGCCTCCTCGATCCTCGGACACGGCCGCTGGCGGTTCTCCGTGTCCGGGCAGGGAAACCATGCGGGAACCACCTTGATGACCGACCGGGCCGATCCGATGGTCGCTGCCGCCCAGATGGTGTTGGCCGTCCGGAAGACCGCAGCAGGCCAGACCGGGGCGCGGGCCACCGTCGGACGATTGGAACCACTCCCCGGCGGGACCAACGTCATCGCCTCCCGGATCGATTTCTGGATGGATGTGCGCCACCCCGACGATGCGGTCACCGCCATGCTGGTGGAGCGGATCCACGGCCAGGCACAGAAGATCGCCGCCTTCGAAGGCTGTTCGGTGACCATGACCGAGGAATCCTATTCGGGCACCGTGCATTTCGATGCCACCCTCACCCGGACCCTGCAGAACTCGGTGCGCCGCACCACTGCTGCGGCCCCCGCCCTGTCCACCGGTGCCGGGCACGACGCCGGGGTGCTGGCTGCCGAGGTCCCCACCGGGATGCTCTTCGTGCGCAACCCCTCGGGCATCAGCCATTCGCCCGAGGAGCACGTCGAGGACGAGGACGCCACCGCCGGCACCGTGGCCCTGGGCGACGCGCTGGAGGACCTGCTGTGAGCGGGGCCGCGGAAGACCTCGTGAAGGTGCCGGGCCCGGTGAACGCGCATTCGCATGCCTTCCACCGGATCCTGCGCGGGCGCACCCATGAGGGGGCGACCGGTGGGGCCGGGGACTTCTGGACCTGGCGCGAACGGATGTATGCCGCCGCCGACCAGCTGGATCCGGCCGGCTACGAACAGCTGGCCACCGCGGTGTTCGCCGAGATGGTGGTCAGCGGGTTCACCGCCGTCGGCGAATTCCATTACCTGCACCATGGCCCCGATGGCACCCCCTATCCCGACCATGACATGGAACGCGCGCTGGCCCGGGCCGCCCGGGCCGCGGGAATCCGACTGGTCCTGCTGGACACCTGCTATTTGTCCGGCGGACTCGATGCCGAGGGGGCCCCGGTGGAGCTCAATGCCACCCAACGACGCTTCTCCGACGGAGACGCCGCCGGGTGGGTGGGCCGCCATGCCGCCTTGCGGGCGGCCCTGGCCTCCGAGGAACCCGCCACCGGGGCCGACGGGGCGGGCCTGGTGACTCTGGGCGCGGCCCTCCACTCGGTACGGGCCGTCCCTCTCCAGGCCCTGCCGGTCATCGCGGCGGCCCTGGAACCGGGCGAGCCGCTGCATGTGCACCTCTCCGAGCAGCCCGCGGAGAACCAGGGGTGCCTGGCCGCCCACGGGGTGAGCCCCACCGCCCTGTTGGCCGGGCAGGGGCTGTTGGGTCCACGCCTGTCGGCGGTCCATGCCACCCACCTCACCGAGGCCGATATCGCCGCCCTGGGGGCCGCCGGCTGCTCGATCGTGATGTGCCCGACGACGGAGGCCGATCTGGCCGATGGCATCGGCCCGGCGCGGGCCCTGGTCGACGCCGGGGCGAACCTCGCCCTGGGCACCGACCAGCATGCGGTCATCGACCCGTATCTGGAGATGCGGGCCCTGGAATACGGTGAACGCCTCCGCAGCGGGATCCGCGGCCGCTTCGCCCCGGCGGAGCTGTCGGCGGCTTCGCGGGCCGGGGGGCTGCGCAGCCTGTCCCTGCCCGGCAACGACGACCACCTCCTGGTTGACGCCGGTAGTCTGCGCACCGCCGGTAGCCGGGTGGCCCAGCTGCCCTTGACGGCCACCGCCGCCGACGTCCACGCTGTGGTCATCAATGGCGTCGAGGTCGCCCGGGAGGGAATCCACACCCGGCTCGGCGATCCTGCCGCCTTGTTGAGGACCTTCATCTACGAGCATCGGGAGTTCGCATGAGTGCCACCTTGGTGACCAATATCGGGGAATTGACCACGCTGGACCCTGACGCACGGGTATTGGCCGGTGCCGCCGTGGTCATGGACCGGGGGCGTATCGCCTGGATCGGGCATCCCCGCCAGGCCCCGGCGGTGGATACCGTGTACGACGCCGGGGGCCGGGCCGCGCTGCCGGGCTGGGTGGATTCCCATACCCACCTGATGTTCGCCGGGGACCGGGCCGCCGAATTCGAGGCCAGGATGGCCGGCGCCGACTACGCGGCCGGGGGGATCAGCGTCACCATGGAGGCGACCCGGACCGCCACCGATTACGAACTCACCCGACTGCTCATGGGCCGGGTGGCCGAGGCCGCCGCCGGGGGGACGACCTACCTGGAGACCAAGACCGGCTACGGCCTGGATGTCACCGAGGAAGCCCGCCACGCCCGGATCGCCTCCACGATCGTGGACCAGGTCACCTATCTGGGCGCCCATCTGGTCCCGCCGGGCGCCGACGCCGAGCAATACACCGATCTGGTCTGCTCCGACATGCTCTCCGCCGTGCGCCCCTACGTGAAATGGGCGGATGTGTTCTGCGAACGCGGGGCCTTCACCGAAGACCAATCCCGCAGGGTCCTGGCCGCCTCCCGTGATGCGGGCCTGGGCCTGCGGGTCCACGGCAACCAGCTCGGTCCCGGGCCGGGGGTGCGGTTGGCCGTGGAATTCGGGGCCGCGAGCGTGGACCATGTGAACCACCTCGACGAGGCGGATGTCGACGCGCTCGCCGGATCCTGGTCCGGTTGGGATGCCGCGAGCGGAACGGGGGAAGCCGGGACCGTGGCGACCTGCCTGCCCGCCTGCGACCTCTCGACCCGGCAGCCGCTGGCCGAGGGGCGCCGGCTGCTCGACGCCGGCGTCCAGATCGCCCTGGCCTCGAACTGCAACCCGGGGACCAGCTACACCAGTTCGATGGCCTTCTGCGTTTCCACGGCGGTGCTGCAGATGCGCCTGTCCCTGACCGAGGCCCTGCAGGCCGCGACGATGGGCGGGGCCCTGGCCCTGGGGGTGCAGGACCAGGTGGGCAGCATCGAGGTCGGCAAACGGGCGGATCTGCAGCTGCTCAACGCACCGTCGGCGGCCCATCTGGCCTACCGGCCGGGCATGCCGTTGACCGGGGCCGTCTGGCGGGCCGGGCAGCGGGTGGATCGGACCGCCGTGGGGTCCGCGCCACTGGCATAGTATTCACCTATGCGTAGCAAGAGCCTGTGGCCGGAAATCCTGATCGTCCTGGGGCTCTCGCTGGGGCAGTCCGCCCTCTACGCGATCGTTTCGCTGATCGACAAGCTCAGCCGCGGCCCGCTGGGATCACAGACGACCACGCTGAATAATTCGCTCAGCAACCGGCAGTACTTTGATCTGACCTACCAGCTGATGGACATCATGTTCGCCCTGGTTCCGGTCGCCCTGGTGTTCTACCTGTTCTATCTGGCCGGCAGGAACGGGTTCCGTGCGCTCGGATTCGATCTGCGCCGGCCCGGAAAGGATTCATGGCAGGGGGTGGGGCTCTTCGTGCTGATCGGGGTCGGCACCCTGGGGCTCTACGCCGTGGGCCGGACGCTGGGGGTGACCACGGCCCTCGTCCCCGAGGCGCTGGAACCATATTGGTGGACCATCCCGGTGCTGGTGCTCTCGGCCATCCGGCACGGGATCCTGGAGGAGACGATCATGATCGGGTACCTCTTCGACCGGTTGCGGCAGCTGGGCTGGGGGACCTGGCCGATTATCCTCACCAGCGCGGTGGTGCGGGGCAGCTACCACCTCTACCAGGGGTTCGGTCCGTTCCTGGGCAACGCCGTCATGGGGGTGATCTTCGGCTGGATCTACACCCGGACGGGCCGGGTCATGCCATTGGTCATCGCCCATGCGCTGCTGGATATCGCCGGTTTCGTGGGGTATTCGCTCATCGGTTCGGCGATCGGGTTGGGAACCTAGCCACCCCTGGACCTACAGCTTGTAGGCAAACGCCTACAGGGTGTAGGTTCAATGCATGAAACGTGCACCCCTTCACCAGGCAGCAGTGGTCCAGGCAGCCGCCGAACTGGCTGACCGGGATGGCTTCGAGGCCATCACGGTCTCGGCGTTGGCCCGGGAGGTGGGCGTCCGCCCGGCCAGCCTCTACTCGCATGTCAAGGATCTGGCAGCCCTGCTGGACGGGGTGCACGAACTCGTCCTCGGCGAGGTGGCCGAGGCGGTGGCCGCGGGGATCGCTGGGCGCTCCGGATACGAGGCGCTCGTGGGTCTGGGTGAAGCCCAGCGCGACTTCGCCGGGCAGCACCCCGGCCGGTGGGCCGTCCTGGCACGGCCCGCCACGCCGAAGACCGCACGCTCCGCGGGGGCCATCCGCCTCGTTGACCTCACCTTCTCGGTGCTCCGCGGCTACCGCCTGCCGGAGACCGAACTGGTGCACGCGACCCGATTCATGGGCGCCACGGTCAACGGGTTCCTGGCCCTGGAACGGGCCTCCTCCTTCGAGCACCGCGACGAGCAGACCCGGACGTCTTGGCATCGCGCCCTGGAAGCCCTCGACCGCGCCCTGGCTAGCTGGCCCACCACCACAGAGCAGGAGCACTGATGATCACGACCGACCTCACCACAGACCTCGTCCGGGGCGCCGCCGAACTCGAGCAGACCCCCGACGGGATGCGGATCCACCGGCTGCCGGCCTGGGTGCGCCGGCAATACCCTGAACAGACCCTCATTGACCGTGAATCCCAGCCCGCGGGCGTCCGCATTGTCGTGAGGACGACTGCGACCCGGATCAAGCTCGTCTCCCATTCGACGCACACCGCGTTCCGGGGGAGCGAAAGGCCCCGTGGCCGCATCGACGTCTTCGTCGACGGCAGCCTCCAGCTCGGCGACGAACTCACCGGCGGGGACGCCGTGGAAATCGACATGGCCGCCGGCTCGATGCACCACGTGGCCGGGCCCCACCACACAACCGTCGTGGAGGGCCTCGCGCCAACGGAGAAGACGCTCGAATTCCACCTCCCCCACAATGAATCCCTGGAGTTGATCAGCCTCTGCTCCGACAAGCCGCTCCACCCCGCGCCCCGGACCCGTCCGCTGTGGGTCCACCACGGCAGCTCCATCAGCCAGGGATCGAACGCGGCATCCCCCAGCGGGATCTGGCCCGCCGTGGCAGCCCGCCGGGGCGGGGTCGAACTGCACAACCTCGGCTTCGGGGGCAGCTGCTTCGTGGACCCCTTCATGGCGCGGGTGATCCGCGATGCGCCAGCGGACGTCATCAGCGTCAAACTCGGCATCAACATCGTGAACCTGGATGCCATGCGCGTGCGGACCCTGGTCCCGGCCATCCACGGATTCCTTGACACCATCCGCGAGGGGCATCCCACCACGCCGCTGGTGTTGATCTCCCCGATCTTCTGCCCGATTCACGAAAGCACGTCGGGCCCCGGCACGATCGTCCCGGAGAGCCTGGGGACCAGCCAGGTCAAGTTCAGCGCGACGGGGACCCCAGGGGATGAATCGGCGGGACGGCTGACCTTGGAGGTCATCCGCCGCGAGATGCGCTCCCTGGTCGAAGACCGGGCGGACGATGCGAACCTGTACTTCCTGGACGGACTCGAGCTGTATGGGGCCCCGGACGAGGCCGAGCTGCCGCTGCCGGACAACCTGCATCCGGATTCCGCAACGCATCAGCTGATCGGCGATCGCTTCGCCGATCGGGTCTTCGCCGCCGACGGACCCTTCGCGGCGGTGCCGCGGCACTGATCCGGGACGGCACAGAGCGAAAACGACGGCGGCCCGCGGGCCGCCGTCGTTCGGTGTTCCACCTCCGTGAGCGGATCAGAGGGTGATGGTCCCCGAGGGGGTCTCGAAGGTCACCGTCATGATTCCCGGGGTGCCATTGGGGGCCTCCCACTGGACTTCGACATCGCCCAACGGCGACTCCGAGGGGGTGCCCAGCCATTCGCGGACCCGTTCGACCGAACCGGCGATCGCGATCCCGGAGATATGCCCCTGCGGATCCAATGCCCGGGAGGGGTGCAGGTCCTCGGTGCCGGTATCCCAGCGCAGCATGTAGGGCACCTGCGGGTCGGCGATCAGGCCCTTGATGCCGATCTGCTGCCACGTCAGTTCTTGGCCGTCGGGGAACTTGCGGTTGCCCGGGACCGATGACCGGCCCAGACGTTCCTCGAACGGGGCCAGGTCGTCAACGGCGACGCACCAACCCATCCATCCGCCACCCATCTCCGATCGGGCCCGGACGGCCTGGCCGAACGGCGCCTTGTCCGAGGACGGGTGGTCCAGGACCTCCACGACCTCCAGGTACTGGGTGTTCTTCAACGGGAAAATGACGTTCCTGGTCCCGAAGCGGGGATGAATGCCTCCCTTGACGGACTCGATCCCCAGAGTCTTGCCGACACGGGCGGCCGTCGCGGCCAACCCGTCTGGTCCACATGCGTACGAAACGTGATCCAACCTCATCATGGCTTCATGATCGCACTTTGTGAGGTGCGTCTCGACTTAGGGTGCCCTAAATCACCATGGTTCGTATTTTCCTCGACCCGTTTCCCGGGCCTCCATCGCGGCCGTCAGGAGGGGGACCGGACGGGGGAGGGGGAGGAATGTTGCGCCCTGCGGTCATATTGACGCCGCGTTGTTGCGGCGGCCGCCCCGATCCACAACACTGGAGGCAGGTCATGAGTGCCAGCGCGAAACCCCGGTTTGCTGGCCGGCAACCCTCCACTCGCGGTGGGGTGCCCCGGGTGAAGACCTGGTTCGCCTCCACAAGGAGAACGGACAAGCGCGGGTCACCTCCCGGCGTTCCCTTCCGGGACCGCCGTGGAACAGGGGCCCCTGAGTCGTAGAAGGGGACAGAAATGTCTGCATCATGGTCTTTTGAAACCCGCCAGGTCCACGCCGGACAGGCACCGGATCCCACCACCGGGGCCCGGGCGCTGCCTATCTACCAGACGACGTCGTATGTCTTCCCCAGCGCCGAGAGTGCCGCAGCACGCTTCGCGCTGAAGGAACTCGAGCCGATCTACACCCGCATCGGCAACCCGACGCAGGAAGCCGTCGAAACCCGGATCGCCGACCTCGAAGGCGGGGTCGGGGCCCTGCTGCTGGCCTCGGGCCAGGCGGCGACCACGCTTTCGATCCTCAACCTCGCGGGAGCCGGGGACCATATCGTGGCCAGCCCGAGCCTCTACGGGGGAACGCAGAACCTGTTCAAGCACACGTTGAAGCGCCTCGGCATCGAGGTCACCTTCGTGGAGGATCCCGACCACCTGGATTCCTGGCGGGCCGCGGTGAAACCGAACACCAAGGCATTCTTCGGTGAGGTCATCTCCAATCCGCGCCAGGACGTCCTGGATATCGAGGGCGTCAGCACGGTGGCCCACGAAGCCGGGGTCCCGCTCATCGTGGACAACACCCTGGGCACCCCGTACCTGGTCCGCCCCATCGAATTCGGTGCCGACATCGTGGTGCACTCGGCCACGAAGTACCTGGGCGGGCACGGAACCTCCGTCGCCGGGGCCATCGTTGATTCGGGCAACTTCGACTTCGCGGCCGACCCGGAACGCTTCCCGGAATTCAATACCCCCGACGAGTCCTACAACGGGCTGGTCTTCGCCCGCGATCTGGGGGTCGACGGCGCCCTGGGGGCGAACCTGGCGTTCATCCTCAAGGCGCGCGTCCAGTTGTTGCGCGATCTGGGTTCGGCGGTCTCCCCGTTCAACGCCTTCCTGATCGCCCAGGGCCTGGAAACCCTGAGCCTGCGCATGGAACGCCATGTGGCCAACGCGCAGAAGGTCGCCGAATGGCTCGAGGCCCACGCCCAGGTCGACTCCGTCGCCTTCGCCGGCCTGCCCTCCAGCCCCTGGTACGAACTCGGCCGCAAATACGCCCCGCGGGGCGTCGGCGCGGTCCTGGCCTTCGAGATCTCCGGCGGCGAACCGGCCGGCCGGGCCTTCGTCGACGGCCTCGAACTGCACTCCAACGTCGCCAACATCGGCGATGTGCGCTCGCTGGTGATCCACCCGGCCTCCACCACGCACTCCCAGCTCTCCGACGCCGAACGCGCCGCGGCCGGGGTGGGAGCCGGACTGGTGCGCCTGTCGGTGGGCATCGAGCACATCGACGACATCATCGCCGACCTCGAGGTCGGTTTCGCCGCCGCGGCCGCCGCCGGGGACGAAGCCGCAGAGGCCGCCCCGGAAGTCCAGGCCGTCCGGTGAGCCAGGGCGTCGGCGACGTGAGGGAACGACGTCAGGCCCCCGGGGCGCCGTTGATCCGTGACGGCATCCTCAAATGCGTGCCCATCGGCGGCTACCGCTTCGAGACCGGCGGCTGGCTGCCCGAGGTGATGATCGGCTACGAGACCTGGGGGACCCTGGACGCCCGGGCCTCCAATGCGGTGCTGTTGCTGCACGCCCTGACGGGGGATACCCATGTCTCCCGGGGGCACAGCCAGGAAGAAGGCTGGTGGGAAGGACTCGTGGGTCCGGGAAAGACGATCGATACCGACAGGTTCTTCGTCGTGGCCCCGAACATGGTCGGCGGCTGCTATGGCTCCAGCGGGCCCTCCAGCCTCGACCCCGACGGGCAGGCCTGGGGCTCCCGGTTCCCGTTCACCACGGTGCGGGATTCGGTGCGCACCGAGGCCCGGTTGGCCGACTACCTGGGCATTTCACGCTGGCACTCCGTCCTGGGCGGTTCCCTCGGTGGAGCGCGAGCGTTGGAATGGGCGGTGGAATACCCCGAACGCGTGGCCCGGTGCGCCGTCATTGCGGCCACCGCGGTCGCCTCCGCCGAACAGATCGCCTTCGGGCAGATCCAGACGCAGGCCATCCGGCTGGATCCGGACTTCTCCGGTGGCGACTTCTACGGAGCGGCGCCCTCGGCCGGCGCCCTCGACGCCGTCGGCACCGTGGCCCGGGGCAGTGGCACCGGCCCCCTCGCGGGGCTGGGGATCGCCCGCCGGCTGGCCCACATCACCTACCGTTCCGAGCCGGAACTGGAGATCCGTTTCGGGCACGAGGGCCAGGCCGAGGAGGACCCCTTCGGCAGCCCCGGCTTCGACCGGGGCCGGTACCAGGTCGAAAGCTATCTGGACCACCAGGCCGGCAAGCTGGTGACCCGCTTCGACGCGAACTCCTACATCGTGCTCACCGAGGCACTGGTGGGGCATGACGTCGGACGGGGACGGGGCGGGGTCGAGGCCGCCCTGGCCCGGACCGGCGGGGTGGAATTCCTCATCGCCGCCGTCGACAGCGACCGGCTCTACGGCCCGCAGCAGTCCGAGCGCCTGGCCGCTGCCCTGCCGGAGACACCGCAGGTCCAGTACATCCATTCACCGATCGGCCACGATGGCTTCCTGACCGACATCGAACAGTTGAACCAGGTCCTTCGTTCGGGGTTCTACGCCTGAGGGCCCCGCCCCGGGAACCTAGT
>NZ_JBQSWW010000025.1:0-50142 GCF_052377515.1 Arthrobacter sp. AOP36-C1-22
AGCGCAGAGGAAACCCAGACGAGGTCACGATGACGGGCACCACCACGCCGCCCACAACGGCCGATGGAGAGGCTGGCCTGGGCCCAGAGCCCGGCAGGCGGGAGGCTCCGCTGGAATACACGGGTCCTTCTCGGCGTTGGGGGCGGTATGCGAGCAATGACCTACAGCAAGTACGGAAGCAACGACGTCTTGGAGCTCACCGAGCTGCCGGTGCCCAAGGTCGGCCCGGGCGAGGTGCGTATCCGCGTCACCCATGCCTCGGTCAATCCGGTTGATTGGAAGATCATGTCCGGAGGCCTTGACGGGCTCATGGATGCACATTTCCCCGTCATCCCCGGGTGGGACGTGGCCGGAGTGGTCGACGCCGTTGGGCCAGACGTCCCGGAATTTGCCAGTGGCGACCGGGTCGCCGCCTATGCGCGTAAGCAGGTGGTTTCCGGCGGGACGTTCGCTGAATACGTGACGGTCTTCGCCGTGGACGTTGCGGCGGTTCCCGAGGGAGTGACACAAGAAACCGCGGCGGCCCTACCCCTGACCGGGCTGACCGCCCAGCGCAGTCTCGAAGCACTTGATGTTCTCCCCGGGGAGCGACTGTTGCTCCACGCCGCCTCCGGAGGAGTCGGCTTCCTGGCAGCGCAACTGGCCATCGCCACGGGAGCTGAAGTCGTCGGCACGGCCTCCGTGGCCAACCATGAGAAGCTAACCGCTCTGGGGGTCACCCCGGTGGCCCACGGGGACGGGCTGGGGGAGAGGCTGCGCGATATTGCCCCGGATGGTTTCGACAAGGTGGCCGACTACGCGGGAGGGGTCCTGGACACAACGCTGACGGTGCTCAAGGACGGAGGCCGTCATGTTTCCATCGCCGATCCCGGGGTGATCGAGCATGGGGGTCGCTGGCTGTGGGTCCGGCCCGACGGGTCCCGTCTGGGTGACCTGCTGGACCAGGTGGCAGCAGGGTCACTCGAGGTGGTCATCGATACAGTCTATGGACTCGAAGCGCTGGCGACCGCCTTCAGTGCCTCCCAGCAGGGGGCCGCGCGCGGAAAACTCGTCCTGCATATCGCCGACTGACCGGCCGCGGTCTATGCATGAAATTTGCTGCGGACCTTGAAACCTGGCTCATGCACTTCCAAGTGTGCGGTTCCATGGCCAGCACGGCTGGACGTGGAGAAGGCGCGGTAGGAAGTGGTGCGTCACCCACTATCGCTCGAGTATGAATGCGGCCCGGCTGATGCTGACCAGGGAGATTCGGCACACGTCCGTAGCGGGTTGGAACCAGGAGATTCCACGTTGGCTTCCTCATTCACCCTGGCGTACCCGTAGGGAGCCTTGACCTGTCACGAACAGATCGGTTGAACACCAACGTTCTTCTTCGGCTGGCAGTTTCGGACCCCAACTGGTTCCGGCAGTTCGGCGTGCGCCCGACACCTTACCGTTGACAAGGGGTCCGTGCCGCGTAGCAAGCACGCGGCTGTTGGCGTGGGTACATTTCCACGCCTGGCGACGGCGATGAAGCACGTAGGGCTGGTCCGGGGGCGCCGCAGAATGAAGCGAGTGCCCAGAATATAGACGCGGGCCCTTGTTACCTCAAGAAGTTTGATGCACGATATAACTACCAATAACAAAGGATGTTAGAACGTAGTCAAATAATGAATCATCTTTAGAGAAAGTGGGTTCATTCTAGTTTTTTGTATAAGTCCTGACTGGCTTCACGTTTGCAGTCGTTGCACCATTGGGGATGACGGTCGGATCTGCGGCACTGGGGGACGTGGCGCCGGCCTGTTCGCCCAGCAGCTGTGTTTGGGCCAACCAAGGCGGGGGAGAGCGCAGTAGTCCAACTGCTAGATCACATCGATTCCCGTGGTGGATCACCGCAAGGGCTGCACGGGCCACGGCGGTCAGTGCCGTGCCCGGGGTCGGGTCCGGGGAGGCGAACTCGAACGGAGCGCGCTTCCGGCCCCCGGGAGGCTGTATCACTGCATGGCCGGCGGTGCAAAGATTAAATCCGCCCTCTTTGATGCCGGGTTCGGTGGCTCGGGAACGCGTATCGCCTCAAATGCATGGCGAGACACGCCGTCATTGATTGGGAATTTTTACAAAATCTTCGAAGATCCGCTTGATGGCGCGGACGAGTAGTTGACAATCCCCAATCTGAAGCAGATCCTTGAGTTCTCGCGTAAGGATCGATGCCGAGGGGAGCCGCCGGGCGAATGTGACCACCATCTCGCAAAGTTGCGACTCCATAACAACGGAATCTGAAGCGAGATTTTTATATCCAAGGGGCCCCTCCGCAGTCTATGGTTTCTCTATGTGAGACAGGCCACTCCTCGTGGTCTGTCGCAGTCAAGTGGATCGCTCGGCTGGAGAACACACCAAACACAAGGAGGCGGAATGCGTTTCACACGTATTTCCAAGGCAGTCGCGATTGGCGCGACCGCCGCCCTGGCACTGAGCGCATGCGCGGCCAGCACGGGCACCAACGACTCATCGTCCGGGGCCGACGAAGGAGAGGGCAACGGCGGAGAGATCCGTGTCGTCGAAGTGAACGCCTTCAGCTCGTTCAACGACAACACGGCGAAGGGCAACGTGGATATCAACTCCAAGATTGCCTACACCACCCAGTCGGACTTCAACTACATCGACAATGACCTGAAGGTGCAGAAGAACGAGAAGTTCGGCAAGTACGAGGTCGAGTCCGAGGATCCGCTGACCGTGAAGTACACCATCAACGAGGGTGTCAAGTGGTCGGATGGCGAGCCGGTGAATGCCGACGACATGATGATGGCCTGGGCCATCTCGTCGGGGCACTTCAACGACGCGAAGACCGACGACGAGGGCGAAGTCACCGCCGGAACCAACTACTTCGACTATGCCGGTGACACCTCCGGGCTGGCACTGACCGACGTCCCGGAGATCGGCGATGACAACCGCTCGATCACGCTGAAGTACTCCAAGCCCTTCGCCGATTGGGAAACCAGCTTCGGGATGATGGGGCCGGCACATGTCGTCGCCGACAAGGCGGGCATGACTGTCGACGAACTCACCGAACTGTTCAAGACCGCAGACAAGGGAGATCCGGAAAATCCTTCGAAGAAGCCGAATAAGAAGCTGAAGAAGGCCGCCGACTTCTGGAATACGGGCTTCGACACCAAGTCGCTGCCCGACGATGAGTCGCTCTACCTCTCGTCCGGCCCCTTCATCGTGGACAAGATCGTCCCGGACCAGTCCATGACCCTGGTGCGCAACGAGGACTACGACTGGGGACCGGAGCCGAAGGTCGACTCGATCGTCGTGCGATACATCAGTGAATCGCCGGCCCAGGTCCAGGCGCTGAAGAACCAGGAAGTCGACATCATCGCCCCGCAGGCCTCCGCCGACACGTTGGAGTCGCTGGAAGCCCTGGGGGATCAGGTGGTTGTGGAGACGGGGGACCAGCTCTCCTACGACCACATCGACCTGAACTACAACGGCGTCTTCAAGGACAAGGATGTCCGCAAGGCCTTCATGCACACGATCCCGCGCCAGCAGATCGTGGATACGATCATCAAGAAGCTGAACCCGGATGCAAAGCCGCTGGATTCGCAGCTCTTCGTCCCCGATAACGACGGCTACGAGGAGTCGGCGAAGAACAATGGTTCAGCCGATTACCAGAAGGCCGACATCGAGAAGGCCAAGGAACTGCTCGACGGCAAGAAGCCGAAGGTCCGCATCATGTACAGCAAGGACAACCCGAACCGTGCGGATGCCTACTCGCTGATCGCTGCATCGGCGAAGAAGGCAGGCTTCAAGGTCGTCGATGGCGGTCTGGGGGCCTCGGAATGGGGCAGCGCGCTGGGAGGCGGCACCTATGACGCCACCATCTTCGGCTGGATCTCCTCGGGCGTCGGCGTGACCGGTGTCCCGCAGATCTTCGGCACGGGCTCCTCGTCGAACTTCAATAAGTTCTCCGATAAGAAGGCCGATGAACTGATGGATGAGCTCATCGTCACCACGGATGAGAAGAAACAGACCGACCTGCAGATCCAGATCGACAAGTTGATCTGGGACTCCGGATACGGGCTGCCGCTCTTCCAGTCGGTCGGCGTTGACGCCTACGACTCGGGAGTCGAGGGCGTGGAGTACATGTCCAACCAGACCGGTGTCTGGTGGAACTTCTGGGATTGGAACCTGAAGAAGTAGCTACGTCGGGTAACCGGATATAAGTGCCACTGAGGCGCCGGGACCATGATTCACGGTCCCGGCGTCTCAGTGTGCCGCTACAGATGCAGGTGGAAGGGATTCCACCGATTGGTCGGACGCCAGGTCCGCCCCGTAGTTCCTTGACCGGGCCACGGGAAGTGATTGGGATTTCCCTCCTTCCCGAGTGCTGTGAGGTGAACTACACTTCTGCAAAAGTACTGCCGGGTGATCCCCGGTATCTTCTACCAAGAGGCTATATTTCATGGTGACCTACATCATCCGACGGCTCGTCACTGCCGTGCTCATCCTCCTGGGCGCCTCATTCGTCGTGTACCAGCTCACGGCCGCGGCGGGCGACCCCTTGGATGAACTGCGACAGAGCAACGCGCCGAATAAGGACCAGCTGATCGCGCAAAGGGTGGCCCTGCTGGACCTGGGCACCCCCGCCCCGTTGCGCTACTTCAAGTGGCTCGGGGGCGCCGCCCAATGTGTGGTCCCGCTGGTCGGCAAATGTGATCTGGGTCAGAAAATGAACGGTGAACCCGTGGTGGATGCGCTCGGGCGCGCGGCGGGCCAAACGATCCTGCTCATCACCGCCGCGACGATCCTGGCCATTGTCATCGGCATCGGTCTGGGCATCATCACCGCCCTGCGTCAGTACAGCACGCTGGATTACTCGGTGACCTTCATGGCCTTCTTGTTCTTCTCACTGCCGATCTTCTGGATCGCCGTACTGCTGAAGGAATTCGGGGCCATCGGCTTCAACGATTTCCTCAGGGACCCCGTCTTCAGTCCGACATCGATCCTCATCACCGCGATCTGTCTGGGCATCGTCGTCGTCCTGTTCATGGGTGGAAGCTACCTGAAACGGATCATCGGTTTCCTGATCGGCGCCGCCGCCACTGCAGGGCTGATGTATGCCCTGTCGGTGACCGGATGGTTCAGCACCCCAGGTCTGGGCCCGATTCTGATCGCCCTCTTCGGCGTGGGCATCGCCTATCTGGCCACCCAACTGACTGCAGGAGTGAAGAACCGCAAGGCGTTGTACTCCTCCCTTCTCATGGTCCCGGCCGGTCTGATCGCCTATTACGCACTGAACCCGGTCCTCTCCGGCATCTCCGGATGGGGAATCCTCGGGCTGTTCGTGGCGACCCTGGCGGTCGGTTGCATCGTCGGATGGTTCATGGGCGGATTCGACCGGGGCCAGTCCATGCGGGCAGCGGCCTTGAGTGCCTTCTTCGTGGGAGGCCTGGTGATGTTGGACCGCTTCATGGTGGAGTGGCCGAATTACTTCTCCAATGGTCGGGTCCGTGGACGCCCCATTGCCACGATCGGATCCTCGACTCCGAACCTCGAGGGCAACTGGTGGATCCAGAACATCGACCTCTTCACCCACCTCCTGCTGCCGACCGTGGCGCTGCTGCTCGTGTCGCTGGCCAGCTACTCGCGATACTCCCGAGCCTCGATGCTCGAGATCATGCAGATGGACTACATCCGTACCGCCCGCGCCAAGGGCCTTCCCGAGCGGACGGTGGTCATGCGCCACGCGTTCCGCAATGCCCTGATCCCCCTGGCCACGCTGGTGGCCTTCGACATCGGTGGGTTGATCGGTGGGGCGGTGATCACCGAACGGGTCTTTGCCTTCACCGGCATGGGCAACCTCTTCGTGGACTCGCTGTTGCCGGTACCCGACCCGAACCCGGTCATGGGCGTCTTCCTCGTGACCGGCATCCTGGCCCTGGTCTTCAACCTGATTGCCGACCTGGCCTATTCCGTACTCGATCCGCGCGTAAGGGTAAAAGCATGAGCAGGCCGAATCCAGAAACCCCGTCCGGGCAGCTGCCCGAGGACCTCGAGGCGGCTGCAGTCCCCGAAGAAGTCCAAGGCCTGTCCCAGAACGCCATCGTCCGCAAGCGGTTCATGGGAAACACGCCGGCCCTGATATCGATCGTCGTCTTCGCGCTGATCTTCGTGATGGCCTTCTCCTCCATCGGCTTCATCGGGATCCCCGGCTGGTGGCATTACAGCTACGAGCAATTCAGCACCCAGATCAACGGCGGACGACCGACCTTCGTTAATTTGTTCAATTGGGGTGACCACCCCTTCGGACAAGACCGGATCGGGCGGGACTACTTCGCCATGACCATGCGAGGAACCCAGCAGTCGATCGTGATCATGTTCGTCATCGGTTCGGTAGGTGGCTTCATCGGGGTGGTCGTGGGCGCACTGTCCGGGTACTTCCGTGGATGGATCGAAGCGGTGCTGATGCGCATCGTGGACATCATCATCATCGTTCCGCTGCTGATCCTGGCTGCCGTCCTCGGACGCATCTCCGGCTCCGCCGTCAGCGGCAACATGGCCACCGTCGCCTTGGGGCTCTTCATCGGGGTCATCATCTGGACGGGGCTCTCCCGTCTGGTCCGCGGTGAGTTCCTGACCCTGCGTGAGCGCGAGTTCGTCGATGCCGCCCATATTGCCGGTGCCTCCAACACGCGCATCATGTTCAAGCACATCCTGCCCAACGCGGTGGGCGTCATCATCGTGAACGTCACCTTGCTGATGGCCGCAGCGATCCTGCTGGAGACGGCGTTGTCCTACCTGGGATTGGGCGTGAAGGCCCCTGATGTCTCGCTCGGTTCGCTGATTTCGGACAACCAGGAGGCCTTCAGCACCCGCCCGTGGCTGTTCTGGTTCCCCGGCTTGTTCATCGTGGTCATCTGCCTGTCGATCAACTTCATCGGCGACGGGCTGCGTGACGCCTTCGATCCACGCCAGCGCAAGTTCAAGGCCAAGAAGGCCAAGGACCGTGGAGTCCATGGGTCGGCAGTGAATGACTCCGCGTCGGCTGCCGCCATCGCCCAAAGGACCGAGGGAGGTGAGGACTCAGGACGTCACGGGTCCTCCGACCCCGATGATGATGGTCCGGCCCACGGGGCCTAGCCGGGGCCGTGCCGGGAGCACAGGTTCCGGCACGGTGTCAGGACAGCACGGCAGGCAAGGTCAGGCTCAGGACGATCAGGATCAGGAGGACAGTGAGATGGATCCAATGGATGCTTCGCCGGGTCTTCAGGGACTCCGTGGACTCGAGATCCAGATCCCCGTCTTCGGCCATGCGTGCCAACCGTCGTCTGACGATGTCGGCGACCACGCCGGAGTCGCTGGAGCGTTGATCGCCCGGACGGATGCTCACATAGCTGGTGCCGGATTGGTCGCGGGACTCCGATCTGGCCGAACGGCGCGAGTCGCGCAGTGCCGAGATGACGCTCGGAGCAGGAGCGGCCCACGCGGTGAAGCGCCCCTTGGGCGTCACCAGGGACAAGGCGTATTTGGTGTCCACCAGGATGATCGTCGACCACGGGACCCGAAGGGTCTGCAACGGATTGATCAAGGTGACACCGGCGTCGTTGACTTCCACCCGGGGCAGCCAGAAGACGACCCACGCGGCATACCCGACCACAAGAACGGGCAGGATGGCCGGTGCCGAATACCAGCTTCCCGTCCACAGGATCGCGACGGCGGCTGCGACGGCCAACACCATGAGGGCCATCGCCAGGAAACGGGGCCCACGGGGCCTGAAGGTGAAGTCCCGGTTAGTGCTATAAGCAGAAGTCATAACCCACATAGTTTCAGGATTATCGGCCGCCATGTAATCGGCGCCACACAACACCCCGGCCGCCGGCCTATGCGGGCCGCCGGCGGAAGGAAATGAGGACCAGATGAGCCAGCAGAATCCCTCCTCCCGGGAGGCAACGCAGGGCGGCGAGCAGCCGGTCCTGAAGGTCAGCCACCTCTCCGTGGACTTCGGTGTGGACAAGGAATGGGTCCCCGCTGCCATCGACCTGAACTACCACGTGAACGCCGGCGAGGTGCTGGCCATCGTGGGGGAGTCTGGATCGGGCAAGTCGGCCAGTTCGATGGCCCTGCTGGGGCTGCTCCCCACCAACGCCAGGATCCGTGGTGAAGTCACCCTCAACGGGCAGTCACTGCTCGGGCTGTCCAGCCCGAAGATGCGCCAGGTCCGGGGTAACGATGTCGCGGTCATCTTCCAGGAACCCATGACCGCCTTGAACCCGGTCTACACCATCGGGTTCCAGATCATGGAGACCCTGCGCCTGCACAACCCGATTTCCCCCGCGCAGGCCCAGAAGCGTGCGTTGGAAATGCTCGAACTCGTCGAGCTTCCCGACCCGATGAAGGCCTTCAAGTCCTACTCGCACCAGTTGTCCGGCGGTCAGCGTCAGCGCGCCATGATCGCCCAGTCGCTCTCCTGCGACCCGAAGCTGCTGATCGCCGACGAACCGACGACGGCCCTGGATGTCACGGTCCAGGCGGAGATCCTGGATCTGATGCGCAACCTGCGCAATAAGTTGAACTCGGCGATCGTGCTGATCACCCATGACATGGGCGTGGTGGCCGACCTCTCCGACCGCATCGCCGTCATGCGGCAGGGGCGCATCGTTGAGCACGGGACCACCCATGAGATCTTCAACGACCCACGACACCCCTACACCCAGGCCCTGCTGGCGGCCGTGCCGAAGCTGGGCACCGGGGGCGATTCCATCGGGGAAGTCGACGTGGATGCCGCGGTGGCGGCGGCCTCCGGGACCGAACTGGATTCACCCGAGGATGAATCCTTGCAGATCCGTGAACGCAAGCTCCTGGATGAGGCGAAGGAAGCCCAGTACGGGGCCGCGAAGATCGAGGACCGCCCCGTGGTGCTTGAGCTGAAGGACGTTGCCATCGAATACCCGAAGCAGGGGCGCGTACCGGCCTTCCGCGCCGTGGAGGGCGCGAATCTGACGGTCCACCAGGGCCAGGTCGTGGGTCTGGTCGGTGAATCCGGTTCGGGAAAGACCACCATCGGCCGGGCCGCGGTGGGGTTGCTGCCGGTGGCCGAGGGGTCCTTGAAGGTCAACGGGGCCGAGCTCTTCGGGCTCAAGCCCACCTCCAAGGAACTCTTCCACATCCGCCGACAGATCGGCATGGTCTTCCAGGACCCCTCCAGTTCACTGAACCCGCGTCTGCCGATCGGTGAGTCCATCGGCGAACCGATGCTCCTGGCCAAGGTCGCCAAGGGGGCCGAGCTGCAGAAGAAGATCGAGACGCTGCTGGACCAGGTGGAACTACCGCGGAACTACCGCAACCGGTACCCGCACGAACTCTCCGGCGGCCAGAAGCAGCGGGTGGGCATTGCCCGGGCCCTGTGTCTGGAACCGCAGCTGATGGTCGCCGACGAGCCGACCTCGGCCCTGGATGTGTCGGTGCAGGCGAAGGTCCTGGAACTGTTCCAGGACCTGCAGGCCGAAATGGGGTTCGCCTCCCTCTTCGTCACGCACGACCTCGGCGTGATCGACGTCCTGGCCGATCACATCGTGGTGATGCGCAACGGGAAGATCGTCGAACAAGGATCCCGCGACGATGTCCTGCGCCGGCCCCAGGACCGCTACACGCAGCGCCTCATGGCAGCGGTTCCGGTGCCGGACCCCGACGCCCAGCGCGAACGCCGGGAGCTGCGGGCCCGTCTGCTGGCCGACTCCGAGGCCTCCTGACCCGACCGGTACGGCCCTGCGGTCCACGTCCGCCGGCAGCAGGCTGCGCCGGCGGACGGTCCCGGGCGGGACAACGCCATCATGATGCCTGCCGGCGCTGGTGGCCCCCGCGCGCGGAACGCCGTGCCACCGGACGCCAGGAGTGTGATTTACCTCTCACGTGCAACCCTGCCGGTCCAAGGATTTCGGGCCCGAAGCGGTCCTGTCCGCCGCCTCGGCGACACGCTCGGTCGCGGCAACTTTTCATGAAGGTCTAGACTGGTCTCTTGGGTCAGCCGTGGCCCCACGTCTTCGACCCAAAAAACATCAACTTGAAGCGAGCCTTTACGCATGTCAGATCTTTCCCCGGGAACCACTAGCGCTACTCGCGAGGATCTTCGCAACGTCGCCATCGTCGCCCACGTCGACCATGGAAAGACGACCATGGTCGATGCCATGTTGTCGCAGACCGGCGCTTTCTCCTCGCATGGCGACACCACGGATCGTGTGATGGACTCCGGCGAACTCGAGCGCGAGAAGGGCATCACCATCCTGGCCAAGAACACCACCGTGTTCTACTCCGGCCCGTCGGCCAAGGGCCATGACGTCACCATCAACGTCATCGACACCCCCGGCCACGCTGACTTCGGTGGCGAGGTCGAGCGCGGACTGTCCATGGTCGATGGCGTCGTCCTGCTCGTGGATGCCTCGGAAGGGCCGCTGCCCCAGACTCGGTTCGTGCTGCGCAAGGCCCTGACGGCCAAGCTTCCGGTCATCCTGGTCGTGAACAAGACCGACCGTCCCGACGCGCGGATCGACGGTGTGGTCTCCGACTCCATGGACCTGTTGTTGGGGCTGGCCTCCGACCTGGCCGAGGAAGTCCCGGATCTGGACCTGGACTCGGTGTTGAACGTGCCCGTCGTCTACGCCTCGGGCAAGGCCGGCCGTGCCTCGACGATCCAGCCAGAAGACGGATCGCTGCCGGACAGCGAAGACCTCGAGCCGCTGTTCTCCACCATCATGGAGCACGTCCCGGCCCCGACCTACACCCCCGGTGAAGTCCTCCAGGCCCACGTCACCAACCTGGACGCCTCGCCGTTCCTGGGTCGCCTGGCCCTGATGCGCGTGTTCAACGGCACCCTGCGCAAGGGCGACCATGTTGCCTGGGCACGCCAGGACGGCCAGCTGAAGACCGTGAAGATCACCGAACTGCTGGCCACCAAGGGCCTGGGCCGCGTGGCGGCCGAGGAAGCCGGACCGGGCGAGATCGTCGCAGTTGCCGGGATCGAAGACATCATGATCGGTGAGACGCTCACCGACGTGGAGAACCCCAAGCCGCTTCCGTTGATCACCATCGACGACCCCGCGATCTCCATGACCATCGGCATCAACACCTCGCCGCTGGCCGGAAAGGTCAAGGGGGCCAAGGTCACCGCCCGCCAGGTCAAGGACCGCCTCGACAAGGAACTGATCGGCAACGTCTCGTTGAAGGTCCTGCCGACCGAGCGTCCCGACTCCTGGGAGGTCCAGGGCCGTGGCGAACTCGCCCTGGCCATCCTGGTGGAGCAGATGCGCCGCGAAGGCTTCGAGCTGACCGTCGGCAAGCCGCAGGTCGTCACCCGCACCGTGGATGGCAAGATCCACGAGCCGATGGAACTGATGACCATCGACGTCCCCGAGGAGTACCTGGGCAACGTGACCCAGCTGCTGGCAGGCCGCAAGGGGCGCATGATCAACATGGCCAACCACGGAACCGGCTGGGTCCGGCTGGAATTCACCGTCCCCGCCCGTGGCCTGATCGGCTTCCGCACGCGGTTCATGACCGATACCCGCGGTGCCGGCATCGCCTCCTCCATGGCCGACGGCTACGAGGCCTGGACCGGTGACATCGAATACCGCAACAACGGCTCGATGATCGCCGACCGCTCCGGAACGGTCACCCCGTTCGCCATGATCAACCTGCAGGAGCGTGGCTCGTTCTTCGTCCAGCCGACTTCCGAGGTTTATGAAGGCATGGTCGTCGGGGAGAACTCGCGCGCCGATGACATGGAGGTGAACATCACGAAGGAGAAGAAGCTCACCAACATGCGTGCCGCGTCCTCGGACTCCTTCGAGAACCTCACCCCGCCGCGTCACCTCACGTTGGAGGAATCGCTCGAGTTCGCCCGCGAAGACGAGTGCGTCGAGGTCACCCCGGAAGCCATCCGCATCCGCAAGGTCATCCTCAACTCCAGCGAGCGCGGTAAGGCCTCCCGCTCACGTGCCCGCGCCTGATCAACGGACCCGCCGGCTCACCCCGGTGATCACCGGCACCCTCGTCGCCATCGTGACGGGGGTGCTGGCCGCTGTCTTCGGCACGCTCCTCCAGGGCCAGATCCACTACCTGGGGGATACGCCCCTGCCATGGGGTGCCGTATTGGCGCTCCTGTTGGCGGGCAGCTTCGCCACGGTGGCCGGACTGTATGTCGAGAAGGTCTGGGTCGCAGGGCTCTGTGGGCTGATCACCTATGGGCTGGTCGCCTGGACCGCCCTGGATACCCATAACCACCTGTTGATCGGGTGGTCCAGCCACGACACGTTGCCCGGTCCGGCCCTGGCCGCAGCCCTGTGGACCTACGGGATCGTCGTCTCCACCGTGGTCGCACTGCTCGTCACCGCCGGTGGCCTGCGCACCCGTCGCCGCTGACGGCTCCGCCGTATTGGGCCGGACGCCGACGCCGAAATCAGTTGGCCGTCTGGTCCAGATGGTGGGCAACGAAGAGCGACGTCGCCACGCCCTCGTCGTCGGAAGGGCGCAAGGCATAGTCGGAGATGACGTCCTTGATGCGTGAGAGCAGCTCGCGCTGATCCGCCTCGGTCAATTTCAGCCCCACCCGCATCACCTGGATCTCGTCGGGAGCCAGACCGTTGATCTCCTGGAGAAACGTCTCCAGCAGCACGGGGGCCGCGTCGGGCAGCTTCGTGCCCCAGGACATGCGGGTGCTGCGATACGGCACTTCCTTCGCCCCGCGTTTACCCCGGCGCGGCTCCTCGGACTCCAGGAATCCGGTCCCCATCAAGGTCCGCACATGATGCAACGACGTCGCCGGATTGATCTCCAGCAGATCGGCTATTTCCTTGTTCGTCCGGGATTTGTGCAGACATAAACGCAGGATCCTCAGGCGGATCGGGGAGCTCAATGCCCTCGCCCGTGCTTGCAGCTCGTCATCTGATGCCATATGTTCAGCATACGATAAACAACTGCACTGATTGACATCATCAAATCACATAGCAAGGTTTTCATGACCTCTCCTGGGCCCCAGTCTCATTCGGCTCCGGACGGTAACCAGCAGGCCAGTGGGGTGGCCGAACCGTCCAACATCCATCCTTCGCCACCGCCTCGGACGCCCTTGCGTCGGGACGGGAACTTCCTGGTGTTCTGGCTCGGCCAGACACTGAGCCAGTTTGGCGCCCAACTCGGCACGGTGGCCATGCCGGTGCTTGCCGTCACGCTGCTGCAGGCCTCGGAGTGGGAAGTCGGCGTCCTGAACGCGGCGAACACCGCAGCCTTCCTGGTGGTCGGTCTCCCCGTGGGGGCGTGGGTCGACCGGTTCTTCAAGCGCCGGATCATGATCCGTGCCGACGTGGTCCGGGCCGCCGCCATGCTGGCCATCCCGCTGCTCTGGTACCCCGGGTTGCTGCATATCTGGCATCTGTGGATCATTGCCGCGATCATCGGGGTGGCCAACGTCTTCTTCGACGTCTCCTACCAGTCCTATATCCCGGCCTTGGTCCATCGTGAACAGATCTCCGAGGCCAACGCCAAATTGGAGATCAGCGGGCAGATCTCCCGGTTGGCCGGTCCGGCCGCCGGGGGTGCGCTGCTGGCGGTGTTGACCGCACCGCTGCTCTTCGTCGGCCAGGCCATCGGGTATCTGGTCTCGGCACTATGCCTGTGGCGGGTCCGCGACGATGAACGTCCCGCGGTACGCCGGCCCGATGCGCGGTTGGTTACCGAAATCAAGGAGGGGCTCGGCTATGTGGTCGGGCACCGGCTGATCGGTCCGATCGCCGCGACCACCGGCATCATGAACTTCTTCAGCACCATCATCTTCACGCTCCTGCCGATCCTGGTGCTGCGCACGTTGAGCCTGAACACGGTCGAGCTCGGCCTGATCTACTCGGCAGGTGCCGTCGGCGGGCTCCTGGCGGCCTCCCTGACGCCCTGGGTGGCCGCCAAGGTGGGGGAGGGGCCGTCGCTCGTGGTCGGCACGCTGCTGACCGCCGTGGGCATGTCGGGATTCCCGCTGTCCATCCTCGCCGGGGGTCTGCGCCCGTCGTTCGCGATCCTGGCCTGCTCGATGTTCGTCCTGACCGCCGGCGTGCTGGTCTACAACATCATCCAGGTCAGCATGCGCCAGAAGATCTGCCCTCCGCGGTTGCTCGGGCGCATGAACGCGTCCATCCGGTTCATCGTCTGGGGCATCATGCCGGTCGCCTCGCTGCTGGCCGGGCTCTTCGGTGAAATGCTCGGCATTTCCACGGCCCTGTGGATCGGGGTCGTTGGCAGCGCCCTGGCCACCGTGCCGCTGCTGCTCTCCCCGCTACCGCGGATGCGCCAGTTGCCTGATGAGGAGGAGCACGACGGCGGGCTCTAGCGCCGGGTGCCGCCGCGACGCGGTGGTGCGGGCGGAACCCGTTTGGCATGGGTGATTGCGCTGTGGTCCACGGTGACCGGTCCGGTCCGGGTCTGCACGGTCACCCGACCCTCCGCCAGTGAGACGAAGTGGCCGATCGAATCGCTGTGTTGCGGTCCGTCCGGCACTTCGGGGGCGTCCCGGGACCCGTGCGACGGGGGGATCCGGCCGCCGATCCGGTACCTGATGACGATGCGTTCGCCGGGGGGCAGCGAGTCGAAGAAATCGGCGGTCATGGTCCCATCGTAGTAGCGAATCCGGGCGGGCCCTTCGGTCCGGGGGGCCAAGGGGACTAAGCTGGAGGCCGGTGGCGTCCTCGGACGCCCCGCGGAGTCGAGGCGAACAGCAAAGGAAGGCCCTAGGTACCGTGACCTACATCATCGCTCAGCCGTGTGTAGACGTGAAGGACAAAGCCTGCGTTGAGGAATGTCCCGTCGATTGCATCTACGAGGGGGAACGTTCCCTCTACATCCACCCGGATGAGTGCGTGGACTGTGGCGCCTGTGAACCGGTATGTCCTGTCGAGGCGATTTATTACGAGGACGACACCCCGGATGAATGGGCCGAATACTACAAGGCCAATGTCGAATTCTTCGACGAGCTGGGGTCCCCGGGCGGGGCCGCCAAGGTCGGCAACACGCACACCGACCACCCGATCATCGCCGCGCTGCCCCCGCAACCCGGCATCTGAAGCCGTGCTGATCCTCCCCGATTACCCGTGGGACTCGCTGGCCCCCTACCAGGAGCGGGCGCGTCAGCACCCCGAAGGGGTCGTGAACCTCTCCATCGGCACGCCGGTGGATCCCACCCCCGGGCTGATCCAGCAGGCATTGGCGGCTGCCGCCGACGCCCCGGGCTATCCGACCACCCATGGAACGGCCGGACTACGCCAGGCGATCGCCGATTGGTACGCCAGGCGCCGGAACACCACCGGGCTGGACCCGGAGAACATCATGCCCACGGTCGGCTCCAAGGAACTGGTGGCGTGGCTGCCGTTGTTGTTGGGGCTGGGAGCAGGCGACGTCGTCGTCCGTCCGTCCGTGGCCTATCCGACCTATGACATCGGCGCCCGGTTGGCAGGTGCGGAGGCCGTCGCCTCCGACGACCTCGAAAGCCTGGACCCCGAGGTCCGTTCGCGGGTGAAGCTCGTATGGGTGAATTCACCGGGAAACCCCACGGGGATCGTGCGTGACGTCGAGTCCCTGGCCGCACTGGTGGCCCAGGCCCGCGCCCTCGGCGCCGTCGTGGCCTCCGACGAATGCTATGCGGAGCTGGGGTGGGGCGACTGGGACGGACCCGGCACCCCGGGGGTCCTCGACGACCGGGTCAGCGGCGGTGACCACCACGGGTTGCTGTCGGTGTATTCGTTGTCCAAGCAATCGAACCTCGCCGGCTACCGGGCGGCCTTCGTCGCCGGGGCCCCCGAGCTCATGCCCCATCTGATCAACTCCCGAAAGCACGCCGGAATGATCGTTCCGTACCCGGTCCAGGAGGCCATGCGGGTGGCTCTGGGGGACGAGGGGCATGTGGCTGCGCAGAAGGAACGCTACCGCCACCGCAGGCAACTCCTGGTTCCCGCCCTGGAGGCGTTCGGCCTGCGGATCGACCACTCCGAGGCCGGACTCTACCTGTGGGCCACTGCGGGGGAGGACACCTGGATCACGATCGGCCGGCTGGCGGATCTGGGGATCGTCGCCGGGCCGGGAACGTTCTACGGCGAAGCGGGCCACGGGTACGTGCGGATCGCACTAACGGCCAGCGATGAGCGGGTCCTCGCTGCCTCAAACCGACTCACCGCCGCGGTGGGCGCGGTCCAGGCCCCACCTGATTAGTTTCCGGTGCCTGCGGAGCGGTACCGTGAGACCTGATTACTGCTTGTTTGTACAACTTTGTACTCCGGTTAAGGAGAAACCATGACGGATAACAATTCCGCTCGCTTGGCGTTTGCCGGACATGACCTCGAACTCCCGGTGGTGGCTTCCTCCGAGGGTAACGACGGTTTCGATGTCGCCAAGCTCCTGAAGGACACCGGGAATGTCACCTATGACCCCGGTTTCATGAATACGGCGGCCACCAAGTCCGCCATCACCTACATCGACGGCGATGCAGGAATCCTGCGCTACCGCGGCTACCCGATCGAGCAGCTCGCCCAGCAGTCCAGCTTCCTTGAGACGTCGTACCTCTTGATCTACGGGAATCTGCCCTCGACCAGCGAGCTGGAGGAATTCGACCAGAAGATCCGCCGGCACACCATGCTGCACGAGGAGCTCAAAGGCTTCTTCGGTGGCTTCCCGCGGGACGCCCACCCGATGCCGGTGCTCTCCTCGGCCGTATCGGCGCTGTCGACCTGGTACCAGGATTCATTGGACCCCTTCGACGAGGACCAGGTCGAACTCTCCACCATCCGCCTGCTGGCCAAGGTCCCGGTCATCGCCGCCTACGCGCATAAGAAATCGGTCGGCCAGGCGCTGCTCTACCCGGACAACTCCATGAACCTCGTGGAGAACTTCATGCGGCTGAACTTCGGCATCGCCGCCGAGCCGTACGACCTGGACCCCGATCTGGTCAAGGCACTGGACCAGCTGCTGATCCTGCACGCCGACCACGAGCAGAACTGCTCGACTTCCACCGTCCGTCTGGTCGGCTCCTCCAACGCCAACATGTTCGCCTCCATCTCGGCGGGCATCAACGCTCTCTTCGGCCCGGCCCATGGCGGGGCGAACGAAGCGGTGCTGAAGATGCTGCGCGGCATACAGGCCGAGGGCATCAAGCCCGAGGACTACATGGAGAAGGTCAAGAACAAGGAGGACGGGGTCCGCCTTATGGGCTTCGGACACCGTGTCTACAAGAACTACGACCCGCGCGCGAAGATCATCAAGTCCACCGCCCACGACATCCTGAACAAGCTCGGAGGCAACGACGAGCTGCTGGACATCGCCATGCGCCTGGAGGAGCGGGCCCTGGAGGACGACTACTTCATCGAGCGCAAGCTCTACCCGAACGTCGACTTCTACACGGGACTGATCTACAAGGCGATGGGCTTCCCGGAGAAGATGTTCACCGTGCTGTTTGCGATCGGTCGGCTCCCCGGCTGGATCGCGCAGTGGCGAGAAATGATCCAGGAACCAGGCCTGAAGATCGGACGCCCCCGCCAGCTGTACGTGGGCGAAGGCGAACGCCAGTACCCGAGCTTCTAGACCGGCCCTGCAGAATCCTTGAAAGCGGCCGCTTCCCTATGGGGAAGCGGCCGCCTTTTCATCCGGACGCTTCCGGGAACCGGGACACGGGCCTATTCTGGAAGTGGGGTTCACGGAGTAAGGACGACCGGCATGTATGAGTACCGTGGGGACGGATGGCACGTCTCGGCGCAAAGCCATGGGCAGATGCTGCTGGCCTTGTACTTCCGCGACCTCGCGGGCATAGAACACCCCGGCCCGCCCGACATCGCCCCGCTGGCACCCCGGGTCAAAGCCACCGCGGCGGCGGAGGTCTGTGGCCCTCCGGCTGCGGAGCTGCGGCAGGAATGGCACGACTGGTGGCGCCGCGTCCTGGTCCAGGGACCGGAGGACGACGGGTTGTTCTCCCCACCGGCATTTCCCGGCTTCGCCGATTCCCCGACCCTGCAGCGACTCCTGCAGGCCCATTACGGTGCCGCCCTGAGTTGGAGCCGTGCGCGGATGATCGAGTACACCGAGGTCAGTGCCGAGCACCATGGCAGCGGGCGCCGCGGCCTGTTGGAACAGATGATCACCGACCGGGCGATGGAACTGGAACGCCGCCCGAAGCCGATGGAACTGAAGCTGGTGGAGCTGCCGTTGAGCGAACCACGCGCCTGGTTCGTGGACCCCGATACCGTCATCCTCAGTCAGGATCTGGCGCGGGACGCCGATTTGTACCGCAGCTTCCTGGAGCCGGTGATCCGCTTCCTGCTCTGATCCGGAGCGGGGTGGCCTACGGTGCGGCGTCGGCGAAGGTGATGACGACCTGCGATTTTGCTGTGGTGCCCGGAACCCATTGGTGCTCGGCGCGGTTCCACAACAAGCCCGAATTGCTCACCGAAACGATCTGGTGTTCTGCGGCATTGGCGACCGCCCATTGGGCGACGGCCCAGCCGCGTTCATCGGCCGCCGAAACGGTCAGTCGGTGGGCTCCGGCGGAGACCGGCAGGTCCCCGAATGCCGCGGTGAGCTGCGCCGACGTGGCAGCGACGTCCCCTGCTGCGGTGGGGCGGCGCAGGACGCAGTTCAACGCCGCCGGAGAATGCCCGGTCAGCGCCGAGGCGTAGGCCCTGCCTTCGGGTTCGTGAGCGGCGTAGGCCTCCGGGAAGGCGCTGCGTTGGACCTTCTGCGCGGCTTCGGTCACGGGCAGGGAGCGGTAGTCGAAGGTCTCCAGTTCCTGGTAGAACCGGTTGGTCGCGTAGAGCGGGTCCATGATCTCTTTTTCGGTGCCCCAGCCCTGCGAAGGACGTTGCTGGAACAAGCCCCGGGAATCGGGGCCCGCCCGGTCCCCGTAGTCGATATTGCGCAGTTTTGATTCCTGGACCGAGGTGGCAATGCCGATGGTCGCGGCCCGGGCCGGCATGTTGCGCCGGACGGCCACGGCGGAGATCAGCGCCGCATTGCTTGCCTGCTCCGGAGCGAGCCGGTGCTGGTCCGGCCCGACGGCGGCGGTGCAATGCGGCCGGACCAGTGTTTCTTGGTGATCGAGGAACCGGGAGGCGGCATAGACGCCTCCGGAGACCACCCCGACACCCAACACGATGGCCATGAAGGCGCGGAGCCCCCGATGGCGACGGCGCTGGGGCCCGGGGCCCCGACGGGGCCCCGGTGACCGGGTGGACAACGAGAAGACGTTGTCCGAAAGGTCAGTTGGCATGGAGCGCGGAATTCAATTCCACGCTCTGGCCTTCACGGGCCAGGACTTCAACGGCACCGCTGGTGGAGTTGCGACGGAACAACAGGTTCGGGACGCCTGAGAGGTCGCGGGCCTTGACGTTCTTGCCATCCAGGAGCACCCGGGTGCCGGCGGTGACGTAGAGGCCGGCTTCGACGACACAGTCATCGCCGATGGAAATCCCGACACCTGAGTTGGCGCCGAGCAGCACGCGCTCACCGATCGTGATGCGCTCCTTGCCGCCACCGGAGAGGGTGCCCATGATGGAGGCCCCGCCGCCGACGTCGGACCCGTTGCCGACCACCACGGAGGCGGAAATGCGGCCCTCGACCATGGAGGATCCCAGGGTTCCGGCGTTGAAGTTCACGAAGCCCTCATGCATGACCGTGGTCTCCTCGGCCAGGTGGGCCCCGAGACGGACACGATCGGCGTCGGCGATCCGCACCCCGGCGGGAAGGACGTAGTCCACCATGCGCGGGAACTTGTCCACGCCCTGCACGATGACCGCCCCGCGGCGACGCAGCCGCAACCGGATGCTCTCGAAGTCCTCCACCGGGCACGGGCCGAAGTTCGTCCAGACGACGTTGGCCAGGAAACCGAAGATCCCGTCCAGGTTGATGCTGTTCGGTGCGACCAGCCGGTGGGAGAGCAGGTGCAGACGCAACCACACATCGGCGGTATCGGCCGGGGCGACGTCGAGGTTGATCTCCAGTTCCACGACCTCCTGCGTGGTTCCACGCTCGGCATCGTCGGTGGCCACGGCGGCCAGCTCCCCGGAGAGCCGGGGGGCCTTTTCCAGGGCGGTCAGGACGGGGGCGGGGAACCAGACATCAAGGACCGTGCCATCGGAGGCGATGGTGGCTAGGCCGGATCCGGAGGCAATGCGTACCGGGGCGGCGGAGTCGTTCAGGGCAGAACCGGGCTGGGCCGTAGTAGAAGTCATGCCACCCATCGTAGCCGGGAGGACAGGCTATAGGCTGGATCCGTGAGTGAACATAACGCCGTGCCTGCCCCCGCAACCTCCCGCACCCCTTTGCCTGATGCCTCCGACGTCGCCTTGCTGACGCAGGCGCTGATGGACATCGAGTCCGTCTCGGGGAACGAAAAGCAGATCGCCGACGCCGTGGAGGACTACCTGCGCGCCCTGGACCATCTCAGTGTCCACCGCGACGGGGACTCCATCGTCGCCCGCACCGATCTGGGCCGCCCCGAGCGGATCGTGTTGGCGGGCCACCTGGATACCGTCCCCTTGCCCACGACCCCCGGTTCCCGCGGAACGGTGCCTGCCCAGTGGGACGGGAACATCCTGTTTGGGCGTGGCGCCACCGACATGAAGGGCGGGGTGGCCGTGCAACTGGCCATCGCCGCGCAACTGGTCGAACCGAATAGGGACATCACCTTCATCTTCTACGACCATGAGGAGGTCGAAGCCTCAAAATCCGGGTTGGGCCGCCTACTGCGAAATTCGCCGGCGCTGCTCGACGCCGATTTCGCGATCCTGCTGGAACCAACGAACGGCACGGTGGAAGGCGGCTGCAACGGCACCACGCGTTTCCTGCTGCGCACCCGGGGCACCGCAGCCCATTCGGCACGCGCCTGGATGGGGCATAACGCCATCCACGATCTGTCGGATGTCTTGACGCGGCTGCAGGCCTATGAACCGGCCACGGTGGATGTGGACGGTTTGGCCTTCCGTGAATCGCTCAATGCCGTGAGGATCACCGGGGGGATTGCGGGAAATGTCATTCCCGATGCCGCCGAAGTCGAGATCAACTACCGTTTCGCCCCCGATAAGGGCATTGCCGAGGCCGAAGCCCTGGTCCGCGGGCTTCTCCAGGGCTACGACATCGAACGAACCGACGGCGCCCCGGGGGCCAGGCCCGGGCTGAACCATCCTGCCGCGGCGGCCTTCGTGGCCACCGTGGGTGCCGAACCGAAGCCGAAGTACGGCTGGACGGACGTCGCCCGGTTCTCCGAATTGGGGATTCCGGCAGTGAATTTCGGTCCGGGCGATGCGTTGCTGGCCCATTCCGACGACGAACATGTCACCGGTCAGGCGATCCGTGACTGCCATGCCGCCCTGCACCGGTGGCTGAGCGACTGATCCGACGATGGGGCGCATCCTACGCTCCCGTGGACGAGGAACGGCCCCGGACCCCCATGGAGGGGTCCGGGGCCGTTCGCCGTCCAGCACCACGAGCCGGGAGCGGCCCGCAGCCGGGCTAGCGGTTCTGGTTTCTTCCGCCGGCCCCACCACCGGGCTCGACGTCGTCGAGTCCGGCCGGGGCCCCCACGAGTGCCCGGGCACCCGGCTTGGTCTTCGTTTCGCCACGGCTGGAGAGCCGGCGCGAGACGATCGTGGCCAGCTTGGAGAGGGCGAAGTTGATGATGATGAACACCGCGGCCACGACGATCAGGGCCTGGAGCACGTTGCCGTTGGGCGAGGAATAGGTCCTCCCGTAGAACAGCAGTTCGTTGAAACTGATGATGTAGCCCAGCGCCGAGTCCTTCAGGATCACCACGAATTGGCTGATCAAAGCCGGGAGCATGGCCACCAGCGCCTGCGGGATCTCCACGGCGCGTAGGCACTGCCCGGTGGTCAGGCCGATTGCGGTGCCGGCTTCACGCTGGCCCTTGGGCAGGTTGCGGACCCCGGAGCGGATCAGCTCGGCGACCACGGAGCCGTTGTAGAACACCAGGGCGGCGACCACGGCCCACATGGCACTGTCGGAGCTGATCTGCAGGTTGCGCGAGAAGAAGATGTTGAAGAACACGATCATCAGCAGCACGGGCACGGAGCGGAAGAACTCGACGATGATCGAGCAGAACACGTTGATCAGCTTGTTCTTCGAGAGGCGCCCGATGCCGAAGATCAGGCCGAAGACCACCGAACCGACGATGGCGAGGGCTGCAGCCTTCAGCGTGTTGGCCAGGCCTGGAAGCAGATAGTCCACCCAGGTGTTGGCCTCGAGGAAATCATCCCATTTACCGGGGGCCATCTGGCCCTTGGCCGCGAGACCGGAAATGGTCCACCACAAGACCGCGACGATGACCACGGCACCCAGGATGTTGATGAGGATGATGTTCCGCCGCGCCTTGGGCCCGGGCGTGTCGAACAGTACGGAAGCACTCATTGGGACACCGCCAGTTTCTTGGAGAGCCAGGTCGTGAGCAGGCCGACCGGGATCACGATGATCACGAAACCGGCGGCGAAGGCCAGGAAGATGGGCAGGACGATATCACCACGGGCGTCGAGGGCGTTTCCCATCGTCGCCGAGGCTTCGACGGAGACGGAGCCCACGGCGGCGACGGTGGAGTTCTTGATCAGGGCGATCAGCACGTTGCCCAACGGGACGATGGCCCCACGGAAGGCCTGCGGCAAGATGATCATGCGGGCCGCGGGCATGAAAGCCAACCCGATGGCGCGGGCTGCTTCGGCCTGGCCCTGCGGAACGGTGTTCACTCCCGAGCGGATGGATTCGCAAACGAAGGCCGCGTGGTAGATGGCCAGCCCCATCACGGCGAGCCGGAAGAAGTTCTGCTGGAACCCCCCGCCCAGATCCAGGCCGAGCTGGCCGTTGAGGGCCAGGACGCCGAACAGGATGATGATCGTCAACGGGGTGTTGCGGATGATGTTGACGTAGGAGGTGCCGATGGCAGCGAAACTAGCCACCGGTGAGATGCGCATCATCGCCAGGATGGTACCGAGCACAGTGGCGCCGATGGCCGCGAAGAACGTGAGTTTGATGTTCACCCACAGCGCGCCGGCGACGTCGAACTCGGTGAAGATTGAAATAAATGTATCCACTGTCTGCCTCTATCTGGATTGCCGCGTGGGGCGGCACCGTGGGCGGGCTACCGGGTGGGGCAGCGGTGCCCCACCCGGTATGGGGGGATGGTCCGGCAGGAGCCGGTGGGACATCCCCGGGAACTGCTAGGAGCAGTGATCCGGCGTCGGTGGGTTCACCTTGGCATTGGGCTCGTAGCCGGTGCCTTCGGTGTTCGCATCCAGCGACTTCTTCCAGTCGCCGGAATCGATCATCTTGGCGATCGCCTTGTTGATGTCCTCGCACTGATCGGATCCCTTCGGGAGACCGATGCCGTAGATCTCCTCGCTGAAGGGCTTGCCCACGAGTTCGAACTTGCCCTGGTACGCCGGCTGGGCGGCCAGCCCGGCGAGGATGATGTCATCGGTGGTCACCGCGTCGATCGTTCCGCCTTCCATCTGGGTCACGCACTCCGCGTAGCCCGGAAGTTCCTGGAGGTTCACCTTCTTGGCGTACTTATCCTTCACCTTGCGGGCCGAGGTCGAACCGGTGACGGAGCACAGGTTCTTGCCATTGAGGTCCTCGGGGGAGGTGATGCCGCTGTCCTTCTTCACCAGCAGGTCCTGGCCGGCAATGAAGTACGGCCCGGCGAAGTCAACGACCTTCTCGCGATCGTCGGTGATGGAGTAGGTGGCGACGATCATGTCGACCTGGTTGTTCTGCAACATGGTTTCGCGGTTCGCCGACGGTGCCGAGACGAAGTCGATGTCGCCCTCGTCATAGCCCAACTCGTTGGCGACGTACTTGGCGACATCGACATCGAAGCCCTTGTAGTCGTCGCCGTCCTTGAACCCGAGGCCCGGCTGGTCGAACTTGATGCCGATCTTGACCTTGTCGCCGTCTCCGCCGCCTCCGCCGTCGTCGCCCGATCCGCCACCGCATGCGGTCAGGGTCAGGGCCGCAGCGGCGGCCATCGCGGCCATCGCGTAATGGGTCTTGCGCATGTGCTTCTCCTTGTGTTGTGACCGGGGTAGTGATGCCCGGTCGCGAGTGATCCGGTCCCCGTGGGGGGCCGGGCTAGTGGTTGGTGATGAGCTTTCCGAGGAAGTCCTTCGCCCGGTCGCTCTGCGGGTTGGTGAAGAACTCCGTGGGGGTCGCTTGCTCGACGATCTGTCCATCGGCCATGAAGACCACCCGATCGGCTGCCTTGCGGGCGAAGCCCATCTCGTGGGTCACCACGATCATCGTCATCCCCTCCTTGGCCAGGGCGACCATGGTGTCCAGGACCTCCTGGATCATCTCGGGGTCCAGCGCGGAGGTGGGCTCGTCGAAGAGCATGACCTTCGGACGCATCGCCAGGGCCCGGGCAATCGCCACCCGCTGCTGCTGCCCACCCGAGAGCTGGGCCGGTAGCTTGTCCCTCTGGTTGGCCACCCCGACGCGTTCGAGCAGTGCCATCGCCTGTTTGACGGCTTCGGCCTTCTTCACCCCCCTGACCTTGATCGGTCCCATGGTGACGTTCTCAAGGATCGACTTATGCGCGAAGAGGTTGAAGGACTGGAAGACCATGCCGACGTCGGCGCGGAGCTGGGCCAGGGTCCTTCCCTCTTCGGGAAGCTTCTTGCCATCGATGTAGATGGCCCCGTCGTCAATGGTCTCGAGCCGGTTGATGGTGCGGCAGAGCGTGGACTTGCCGGAACCGGAGGGACCCAGGACGACCACGACCTCGCCGCGCGCGACGTCGAGGTCGATGTCCTGCAGGACGTGGAGGGGGCCATAATGCTTATTGACCTGGTCGAGCTTGACGACCGGGGTGCTCGAGGAGGCCCCGGTGCCGCTGCGGGATGAATTGCTCATGCCATGACAGTAGCCGATGTAACGCAGCACACCATGGGTAGTTGGCACCTTGGTGACCGAATCTTTACAAAGTCCGGTCCACCTCGCCTGCCATCCCTTGTCGACGACGATAGGCTGAAACCATGCCAGACTCTTCAAACCCACGTCAGACGATCAATGCACTGCGGGAAATTGCCCGCCGAAAAGGCGCTGTGGTCCTGCGACGGGACCAGGCCAACGTCGACCAGTCCGACCGGATGCTGCTTGAATCCAGGTCGTCGGGCGAGGACTTCACCCATACCGACCCCTGGCGCGTATTGCGGATCCAAAGTGAGTTCGTCGAGGGGTTCGGCACCCTGGCCAAACTCGGCCCGGCCATCAGCGTCTTCGGCTCGGCGCGCACACCCCACGACTCGGAGCGCTACCAGCAGGGGGTGGATGCGGGACGACTGCTGGGTGAAGCCGGATTCGCCGTGATCACCGGGGGCGGCCCCGGGGCCATGGAGGCCGCGAATAAGGGGGCCTGCGAAGCCGGCGCCGTCTCCGTCGGGCTCGGGATCGAATTGCCGTTCGAGACCGGAATGAACGAATGGGTCGATCTGGGGGTGAACTTCAGGTACTTCTTCGTCCGCAAGACCATGTTCGTCAAATACTCGCAGGGCTTCGTGGTCCTCCCCGGCGGCTTCGGGACCCTCGATGAGCTCTTCGAGGCGCTCACCCTGGTCCAGACGCAGAAGGTCACCAGCTTCCCGATCGTGCTGGTCGGCAGCGCCTATTGGGGCCCGCTGGTCGATTGGCTGCGTGACACCGTCGCGGAGGAGGGCGCCATTGCCGCCTCGGACCTGGACCTCATCCATGTGACCGACGACGTGGAGGACGCGGTCCGCCAGGTCACCGGCGGCGCACGGCCGACGGCAGGCAAGGCCTAGCGATGCAATACCTCCTGGTGTTCGTCGGCGTCCTGCTCATCGGAGTGGTGGTCTTCTTCGCGGTGGGGACCCGGCGTCGGGTGCCGGGATCCTCTCCGACCCCGACCGACGGGATCCTGGGGCTGGCCGAACCGGTCCCGTCGCTGCCCCCGGTGCTGCTTCCGGCGCATCCTGGGCCGGAGGACATCGCCCGCATGCGGCTGGGGGTGGGGCTGCGCGGGTACCGCTGCGACCAGGTCGACGAGGTCATCGGGGTGCTCACCGAGGAAATCGGGCGACTCAATGACGAACTCGATGCGACACGGCAGGGACCTGTGATTAGCGCCACGGAGAAATCTCCTGAATAATATGAAATGCAGGTTGAACAAGACGCGGTGGTGTTTGCCATCCTCGTCAGCGACGATCCGCGGGCCCGGTGGGACCGTGACATGCAGGAAGGAAGTCAGCATTAATGGCTGCGATGAAACCGCGTACCGGGGATGGCCCCATGGAGGTTACCAAGGAGGGTCGTAGCCTCATCATGCGGGTTCCGATTGATGGCGGAGGACGCCTGGTGGTGGAACTGAACGCCGAGGAGGCTGCCGAGTTGAAGGCCTGCCTCGTGGGTGTCACGGAGTAGTTCCCCCCCGATTCTTCACACAGAAAGGCAGGAACGGCATTCGCCGTGTTCCTGCCTTTTTGCCTACCCGGGCCCCGGGCGAGGCCGCGCGAAGCGCGGATCAGCCGGCCCGGACCGCCAGGAGCAGGCCGCTGCCGGTGGGGACGGTGCTGACCACCAGATTTTCATTATCGCGTAGCATGCGTCCGACGTTCCGGGCCGCGACGGTGCTGCGGTCCCGGACGGCCGGCTGGGGCACCCGGTCCCCGTCGAGTGCGTCGTTGATGATGAGCATTCCACCGGTACGCAACAGACGGACCCCGTGCTCGGCGTATTCCATCAGGTTCTGCTTATCGGCGTCGATGAACACCAGGTCGTAGGCGCCGTCGGTCAGACGGGGGAGCACGTCGCGGGCCCGTCCTCCGATGGTGCGGGTGCGGTTGGCCGGGATGCCGGCATCCAGATAGGCCTGACGTGCTGCATTGAGATGGTCGACGTCGATGTCGATCGTGGTGAACACCGCCTGCGGGGAGAGCCCGCGCAGCAGGCTCAGGCCGGAGATCCCGGCCCCGGCGCCGACCTCGACGACGGTGCGGGCCTTCGAATTCGCGGCCAGGACCTGCAACAACGAGGCGATGCCCGGACCCACGGGATCCACGCCCAGTTCATAGGCGCGTTCCCGGGCTCGGGTGATCACGTCGTCCTCGACGGGCAGTGCTTCGGTATAGGACCAGCTACTGTGCTTGTCGGAGCTCATGGGGTGCGAAGTTCCTCGGTTCGTGGTTGTGCGGTGGGGGCCGGTGGGCCCCGCACCATCCTAGCGCCGCCGCGGGGTTGTCGCGGTGGCGGCATATGCCCAGAGCTTGTTCAGCCTGCTCACAGGATGATCGGGAAGAATTGACACCGTGATTGTCAAAGGAAGCAAAGAAGACGGAGCCCTCTCCCCGCAGGCCGAGCAGGAGCTGGGCGTTCCGTCCTGGGACGAAATCGTCCAGAACCACTCCTCCAAGGTCTTCCGGCTGGCCTACCGTCTGACGGGCAACCGGTTCGATGCCGAGGACCTGACCCAGGAGACGTTCGTGCGGGTCTTCCGCTCGCTGCACAACTTCACCCCGGGGACGATTGACGGATGGCTCCACCGGATCACCACCAACCTCTTCCTCGATCAGGCCCGCCGCCGCAACCGCATCCGTTTCGACGCCCTCGCCGAGGATTCCGAAACGCGCCTGCCCGGAGCGGACCCGGGCCCGGAGCGGACCTTCGAATTCAACAACCTCGACGTCGACATCCACCTGGCCCTCGATGAGCTGGCCCCCGAATTCCGCGCCGCCGTCGTGCTGTGCGATCTGGAGGGGCTGTCCTACGAGGAAGTGGCCGAAACCCTTGGCATCAAACTGGGGACCGTCCGTTCACGCATCCACCGGGGCCGTTCGCAACTGCGCGTCAAGCTGGCCCACCGGGCCCCCAAACCCACCGCAACCCAGAACCGACCAAAGGTGGGGCCCGCGGTATCCGAGGCGCGCTGACGATGCATCGACACGGTAAACGCATCGACGGCTATCTCGACGGGGAACTCAACGACCGCCAGCGGGCGGCGCTGGAACACCACGTCGGGCGGTGTGCCGACTGCCGGCTGAGGCTCGAGGACCGCCGCAGGCTCAAACGCCGACTCCAGTCATTGGGCAGCACGGCCGGGGAGGCCACACCCGACGACGCGCTCATGGGACGTCTACGCCAGGGACCCTGGTCCATGGGGACCCCGACGGCGTTCGCCGAGGCCTCGCTGGATGCCGATGGGCACAGTTCCCGTCTGCGCTCCCTGGCCCCGGGGCTGGCGGCGACGGCCATGGCCGCGATGCTGACCGCCGTGGTCTGTGCCGCATGGGTGCTCGGCGGAACCGTCCAGGATGCCACCGATGGCCATGGGCCGTTGGCTGGCGCTTGGTCGGGCACGGGAACCGAATTGAGTCGTTCCGATCTCGGGACCCTGCGGGCCGCCGGCTGGAATTGCCCCACCATGTCCCCGGCCGGGTTGGAACTGGTCCGGGCCACCGGCAGCCGGACCGGGGGAATCGATCAGGTGACGCTGGAATTCACCGGTGACCAGGGCGAGGTGGTGCTGACCGAGTCACGGACCCGGGATGCCGGACTACTCAAATCATCCTTGTTCCAGCCGACCACCGCGCCGGAACAGCCCCGGACCCACGCCATCGGCGCGCAAGAATCCCAATTGCAGAGCATCGACGGCGAAGCCGTTTCCGTGGCCGCCGTTGACGGCGGGATGGAACTGGATATGCGCGATGCCACCTATTCGCTGCGCTCCTCGCTGGATGGTCCGGGCACCGACGCGGTGAAGCATCGGATCGTGGCCACCGAACATGCCCGGCTGGCCCCGCACGCGGAGGGGACCGACGGGATGTTGGCCCGGCTCGGGCGCGGGATGTCACGCTTGCTGGTCCTGGATACGGATTACTGATGTCCAGGCAGGAGCCGTCCCGGGGGCGAGGACAACGCCGGGCGGGGGCGTGGAGTTCGGGGCAGCGGCGCCGAGCGGGTAATCTCTAGACGTGTTCGGAATTAACGGTGGCGAGTTCCTGATTCTCGTGGTGTTGGCGGTCTTCGTGCTGGGCCCTGACAAACTCCCGGTCTATGCGCAGCAATTGGCGCGCCTGGTGAAGGAAGTGCGCAAGATGGCCACCGGCGCCAAGGAACAGCTCCGGGAGGAGGTCGGCGACGAGATCGCCGACATGGACTGGCGCAAGCTCGACCCCCGGCAATACGACCCCCGCAAGATCATCAAGGACGCACTCCTTGATGACGCCGACGACGTCGTGGCTGCCGCCCGGGAACCGTTGCCCGCCGCCGGTCGCCAGAAGGCCCTGGGCGCCTCCGGGCCGGAGCGGACCGGAGGCCAGGCCCTCCAGGCCAACGAGCCGGCTCCCTTCGACCTCGAGGCCACCTGAACCCAGCGGTGGGGCCACCGCCTCCTGCCGGGGCCGTGGAGGGCTTTCAGCCCTCGCGCGGGGTGACGTCCAGCTTCATCCCCGAGAGACCTCGGGGCCGGTGCGTCAGTTTCCGGGCGATGGCCGTGATTTCGCCGGCCGCGGCGGACTCCGGTTCGGCCACCACGATGGGGATCCCGGCATCGGCCGACTCGCGCAGGCGCTGATCCAGCGGCACCTCGCCCAGCAAGGGGACCTCCGTGTCCAAGGAGGTCGCCAGCCGTTGGGCCAGCAGTTCCCCTCCGCCGGAGCCGAAGGGGTGCACGCGGGTTCCGTCGGGTAGTTCGAACCACGACATGTTCTCCACCACCCCGATGACCTGCTGCCCGGTCTGGCTCGCCAGTGCCCCGGCGCGTTCGGCGATCGACGCCGCCGACGCCTGGGGGGTGGTGGTCACCAGGATCGAGGACCCGGGCAGCAGCTGCCCGACGGAAATCGCCACGTCCCCGGTGCCCGGCGGCAGATCGAGCAGCAGGACGTCCAGATCACCGAAGTGGACATCGGTGAGGAACTGTTCCAGGGCGCGGTGGAGCATGGGCCCGCGCCAGATGACCGGCTGGTTGCCCTCGATGAACATGCCGATGGAGATGACCTTGACCCCGTGGGCGACCGGGGGCAGGATCATTTCGTCCATCCGGGTCGGTGCCTGGGTGATTCCCATCAGCCCGGGGACCGAAAAACCGTGGACATCGGCGTCGATGATGCCCACCCGCAGTCCGTCGGCCGCCATGGCGCAGGCCAGGTTCACGGTCAGGCTCGATTTGCCGACCCCGCCCTTGCCGCTGGCCACGGCGATGACCCGGGTCAACGAGCCCGGCTCGCTGAACGGGATGACATGGCGTTTCAACCCGGTCTTCAATGCCCCGCGCTGTTCGGGGGACATCACCCCCAATTCGACTTGTGCCTCGGTGATCCCCGGCACCGAGCGGACCGCCGCGGCGGTGTCCTCCATGATCGTCTGGCGCAACGGGCAGCCGGAGATGGTCAGCAGGACGCGCACGTGGGCGGTGCCGTCCTCGTCGACCCGGATGGAATCGACCATGCCGAGTTCGGTGATCGGCCGGCGGAGTTCGGGGTCCTGGACCTCGGCAAGGGCCTCGTGGACGGCCGTGGCCAGGGGGCCTATGATATCGGGTTCGGTCAAACTACTCGGTCTTCCCTTCGGTGTTGTTCCCGGTCCCGCCCGTGGTCGGGCGGCCGGGCCGTGCTGCCCGCACCCGCGGCAGCGTGGTGGTCGCCTCGGAGACCTTCTCCTTGCGTTTGGGTGCCTTCCCGCGCAGCCGGATGTCGTCCCCGTCGTTGGATTCGACGAGCTCCTCCAAGGCGGAACGCAGCTCGCTGCGCACATAGTCGCGGGTGGCTACATCCCGCAGCGCGATCCGCAGTGCGGCGAGCTCGCGGGTGAGGTATTCGGTGTCGTAGAGGTTGCGTTCGGCCCGGTTGCGGTCCTCCGTCAGCGAGACCTTGTCCCGGTCGTCCTGGCGGTTCTGGGCCAGGAGCAGCAGCGGAGCCGCATAGGAGGCCTGCAACGAGAGCATCAGTGTCAGGGCGGTGAATCCCAAGGCCGCCGAGTCGAAACGCAGCGAGTCCGGCCCCCAGGTGTTCCAGGCCAGCCAGACGATGCAGAAGATCGACATGTAGACCAGGAAGGCCGGGGTGCCCATGAAGCGGGCAAAGCCCTCGGTGGCCTTGCCGAACGCATCCGGGTTCGGTGAAACGCGGGGCCAGAGCCGGGACCTGGCCCCGAGCGGGGTGTCCAGTCCCGAACCGTTCTTATGTGGTTCAACCATGGTTGCCTGCTCCCGTCGACTGGATCTTCCCGTCATGGATGCGCCAGTCCTCGGGGAGGATGTGGTCCAGCACGTCATCGACGGTGACCGCCCCGACCAACCGGCCCTCCCGGTTCACCACCGGCATCGAGGTGAGGTTGTAGGCGGCCAGCATCCGGGAGACCTCACTGACGTCGGTGGTGTCGAGCACCGGCTCGAGATCGTTGTCCAGGATGTTGCCCACCGGTTCCGGCGGGGGATGGCGCAACAGCGCCTGGATGTGGACCATACCCAGATATCTCCCGGTCGGGGTCTCCAAGGGCGGACGGCAGACATAGACGCTCGAGGCCAGTGCCTGGCTGATCTCCTCCCGGCGGACATTGGCCAGGGCTTCGGCGACCGTCGCCTCGGGCGGCAGGACGATCGGCACCGGGGTCATCATCGAGCCGGCGGTGTTTTCCTCGTATTCGAGCAGGCGACGGACGTCGTCGGCGTCCTCGGGTTCCATCAACTGCAGCAACGCCTCCTGCTGGACCTCCTCCAGTTCGTGGAGCAGGTCGGCGGCATCGTCGGGGTCCATCTCCTCCAGGACGACGGCGGCTCGATCCATGTCGAGGAAGGACAGGATCTGGACCTGCTCCTCGTCGGGCAGTTCCTGCAGGACATCGGCCAGGCGGTCATCCTGGAGTTCGGTGGCCACTTCAAGGCGGCGTTTGGTGCTCATTTCATGCAGGGCCTCGGCGAAGTCGGCCGGTTTGAGTTCCTCGTGGGCCGCCACGAACTGGGTGGCCGCCTGGGGATCGTCCCGGTTGCCGTGGACGATCTCGTTCCAGGACACCAGCACGCGGTGTCCGCGTGAGAGCCGACGCAGGGGGCGGAACCCGCCGGCCGGATCCGCGCCGCGCCGGACGTAGTAGTCCGAGAGGGCCCAATCGCCATTGCGTAGCTTCTGTAGTCCGATGTCTTCCACGGTGGCCTCCCCGGAACCGTCGGTGAAGGCGACGACCCGGTCGAAGAGTTCGGCGACCACCAGGGTCTCGGCACCGCGCTGCTGGAAGCGGCGCAGATTGACCAGCCCCGAACAGATGATCTGGCTGGCCTCCATGGCCTGCACGCGCGTCATCGGGACGAACACCCGTTTCTTGCCCGGCACCTCGACGACCAGGCCGACGCCCAGCACCTGTTTGCGCGGACCACGATCGAGCACCACGACATCACGCAGCCGGCCCAGACGATCCCCCAGGGGGTCGAAGACATCGAGGCCGAGCAAGCGGGCAATGAATACCTTGTTCGATGAGCTGCTCACCCTCCCTAGGCTACCGGCTGGGACCCCGGCCCGTCAGGGATGCACCGGGAGGCGGCGCACCGGTTCACCGGGAGCGATAACACCCCACGTCCACGCGTTGAGGAGGCAGAATGGAAGCATGAGCCCAACAACCGGCACCAATCGGAACGCCTCCGCCCAACTGGGACCTCCCCGCGGGGAGATCCTGGGCCGCTACGACTCCTATCTGGATGCCCAGAAGGTGGTCGACTACCTGGCGGACCACGACTTCCCGGTCGCCGGGGTGAGCATCATCGGCAACGACCTGATGACGGTGGAACGGGTCACCGCGAAACTGAGCTACCCGAAAGTGGCGTTGGCGGGGGCCGCGCAGGGGGCTATGTTCGGCATCTTCGTGGGCCTGATCCTGAGCATCTTCGGTCCCGAAGGCGGACTCACCCAGATCCTTTCCTCGGTGGGGCTGGGCATGGCCATCTGGATGATCGTCGGGGTGGTCAGCTATTCGTTCCGCAAGGGGAAGCGCGACTTCTCCTCCTCCAGCCAGGTCATGGCCACCAGCTACGACGTCGTCGTCGCGTTCGAGCATGCCGCAGCGGCCCGTCAGATGGCCTCGAAACTGCCGATGAGCCGGGTCGAGGCCCAGCAGGTCACCCCCGCCTGGGCGCCCCCGCGCCAACAGGGCGGCCCGGCGGGCCCCGGCCCCGATGCCGGGACGCCGACGGGCGGCCCCGTGGCCCCGGCGCCGAGCCCGGCCCCGGGCGGAACCGGCCAGGACGAGGGGCACGGCACCTCCGAGGCCGGGACCGCCTCCGGTGCGGACACGGCACCGCGGTCCTCGACGTCGTACTCCGATCTGCCCGACGGACGTCCGCAGTACGGGGTGCGGGTCACCCCGGAACAGGAACCCGAGGCCCCGGCGGAAGGCGAGGACCAGACCGGCGGCACGGACCAGCAACCCCAGCCTTGACGCGCCCCGGGGCCCGGGGCAGCCGCCCACCAGTGGCGGAAAAGACCAAAGGCCGGTTCCTCCCCACGGGGAGGAACCGGCCTTCTTTGATCCGCGGCGGAGGCTACTGGGCGTCGGCCGAGTAGATTCCCGCCATCCAGGATTCGATGTCCTCGGCCGTGCGTGGCAGGGCCGCGCTGAGGTTTTCGCAGCCGTCGGCGGTGACCAGGACGTCGTCCTCGAGGCGGACGCCGATGCCGCGGTACTCCGCGGGGACGGCCAGATCCTCGGACTTGAAGTACAGGCCGGGCTCGATCGTGAAGACCATGCCGGGCTCCAACACGGCATCGAGGTACAGATCCCGCTTGGCCTGGGCGCAGTCATGGACATCCAGCCCGAGGTGGTGGCTGGTGCCGTGCGGCATCCAGCGGCGGTGGTGCTGTCCGTCGGGGGAGAGTGCCTCCTCCAGGGAAACCGGCAGCAGTCCCCAGGCGTCCAGGTTCTCGGCCAGGACCTTCAGCGCCGCTTCGTGCAGCTCGCGGAACCTGCGCCCGGGGCGGGCGACCTCGAAGGCGGCATCGGCGGCGTCCAGGACCGCCTGGTAGATCCGGCGCTGGACCTCGGAGTACTTGCCGTTCACGGGCAGGGTCCGGGTGATGTCCGCGGTGTAGAGCGAATCGGCCTCGACGCCGGCATCGAGCAGCAACAGGTCCCCGGTGTTCACCTGGCCGGAGTTGCGGATCCAGTGCAGGACGGTGGCGTTGTTGCCCGAGGCGGCAATGGTGTCGTAGCCGAGGTCGTTGCCTTCCTCGCGGGCCCGGGCGAAGAAGGCGCCTTCGACGACGCGTTCGCCCCGCTTATGCTCGATGGCGCGCGGGAGTTCGCCGACGACGTCGTGGAACCCGTTGACGGTCGCCTCCACGGCGGCACGCATCTGCTCGATCTCCCAGTCGTCCTTGACCAGGCGCAGTTCGGAGAGCGCTTCGGAGAGTTCGCCGTCGAGGCGGTCCGAGGCTTCGAGATCGACCCCGGTATTGATCCGGGAGGTATCCACCAGGGCGTCGCAGTTCGGATCCACATCACGCAGCAGCCGGATCCGCATCCCGCCGATCTCGGTGGCGCCGGCACCGGTGGTGATGGCCTCCTCCAGCTCGGCGTCGATATGCGCGGTGGGCAGTTCCAGCCGGGCCTTCAACACGTCGAGGGTCGGACGGGTGCCGATCCAGAATTCCCCGGACCGGGCATCGGAGTAGAACTCCTCGGTGTCGCGGCCGGCCATGGGACGGAAGTAGAGGGTCGCCCGATGGTTTCCGCCGTCGTCTCCAGCGCCTTCCTCGGTGGGTTCCAGAAGCAGGACGGCATCGGGTTCGTGGTCGACGCCGAGCCCGGTGAGGTGGGCGAATCCGGAGTGCGGGCGGAAACGGTAGTCGGTGTCGTTGGAGCGGACCTTCAACGGTCCGGCCGGGATGACCAGGCGTTCACCGGGGAACTTGGCCGAGAGGGCGCGGCGCCGGGCGGCCGCATAGGGGGCCACGGCGTCGGGGCCGGGGGAGGTGGCTTCGGTGGAGGGGGCCCACTGGGACCCCATGAAGTCCTTGAAGGCCTGCGAGGACGGGCGCTGTGAACGGTTGTTCACGCGTTCCTCGAGTGGTTGATCGCTGCCGGGGGTGTTGTTCGCTTGAGTCATCACCGTTCCATGTTCTCAAAGCCGGGCCGATACACCAAGGCGCCGGTAGGCTGGAGGAATGCTGATCGATCTGCATGCTCACTCGAATGTCTCCGACGGGACCGAAACCCCGTCGCAGCTGATGGCCGCGGCGGCCGCCGCCGGCCTGGACGTCGTCGCGCTGACCGACCACGACCAGACCTCCGGATGGGCCGAGGCCGCCACCGCTGCGCTAGAGACCGGCGTGGGGCTGGTTCCCGGGATGGAGATCTCCTGCAAGACCGCCCGCGGGGTCAGTGTGCACCTGCTGTCCTATTTGCACGACCCGGGCCATGGGGAATTGTTGGTGGAGATCGACAAGGCGCGTGATGCGCGGATCCACCGGGCCCGGAAGATGGTTGAACTGATCTCCGAGGACTACCCGATCACCTGGGAGGCGGTGGGGGAGCAGTCCGCCCCCGGGGCGACGTTGGGCCGGCCGCATATCGCCGATGCCCTGGTCGCGGCCGGGGTGGTGTCGAGCCGAAGCGAGGCCTTCGCCACCGTGTTGACCTCGCGATCGCGTTACTACGTGGGGCACTACGCCGTGGACCCCGTCAGGGCCGTCGAACTGGTGCGGGCCGCCGGGGGAGTACCCGTGTTCGCCCACCCCATGGCGGAGCTGCGTGGCCGGGTGGTCGAACCGGAGGTCTTCGACGAGATGATCCAGGCCGGTCTGCTCGGGCTGGAGATCGACCATCGGGATAATTCGGACCAGGGGCGCCGGTTCCTGCACTCGCTCGCGGCCCGGCATGATCTGATCGTGACCGGTTCCAGCGACTACCACGGGACCGGCAAGCCCAACCGGCTGGGTGAGAACTCCACCAGCGTGGACATGCTCCGACGAATCCTCGAAGCAGGCACCGGAACCGCCCCGGTGGGGATGCCGAAAACCTGACTCATCAGTCACCTGGATTTCCGGCTGGCGGGAATTACCTCCGCACTCTGATAGTGTCACCGACGTAGGGGGTTGCTCCAGGCAACCTTGTCGAGCACGAATCCGAGTGCTTGGACGACCCCCGGTTCCACGGGAGGCCCCACCATGGCCTCCGCCGTTTGAGTGGCCTTGACCCGAAAGCCGGGTAGCCGCACGCGCCGCGCCAACAGCGGCCCTGCAGGTCCGGTTAGGTCCGGGTGGAATGCGCGCCTTGAATGCGTCCGCACCGGACGAAGCCCGCCTCACGGCGGCGTGGCAATGGCGCCCGTTAAACCGGGCCGGCGCGCTGCGACCAGGGGAGGCATCCGGTGGCCGACCCCGTGAGAAGAGGAGCAGCATGACACCGAATGGTGCGGAGCTCCAGCAGCTGAGTGGATGGCTAGTCATCGGGCTGCTGGTGTTTTTTTACGGGGGGACATTCCTGATGACCCTCGGGATCAGCAAGAAGAAGGAAAACGCGGACGGCTACATGACCGCGGGCAACAACATCGGCTTCGGCATCTCCGCGGCGAGCATGACGGCCACCTGGATCTGGGCCTCGTCGATGTATGCCTCGGCCACCTCCGGCTACACCTACGGCATTTCGGGCCCCATCCACTACGGCCTCTGGGGCGCCTTGATGATCCTGTTCATCTACCCCTTCGGCAAGCGCATCCGCTCCGTGGCGCCCCGGGCCCACACCCTGGCCGAGGTCATGCACGCCCGGCACGGCCGAGGCAGCCAGCTGATGCTCGCCGGCTCCAACGTCGTCGGCAGCCTCATCAGCCTGACCAGTAACTTCATCGCCGGCGGTGCCTTGATCGGCCTGCTTTCGCCCTTCAGCTTCCAGCAGGGGATCCTCACCGTCGCCGCCGGCACCCTGCTGTATTCGCTGTGGTCGGGCTTCCGTGCCTCCGTGTTGACCGACTTCGCGCAGGTGCTGGCCATGCTCGGCGCCGTCGTGGTCATCATCCCGGTCGTGTTCTTCGCCGCAGGCGGGACGAACATGTTCGTCGAGGGGGCCGCGAACGTGACCCCCCAGCAGGGGAACTTCTTCTCCTCCGAGGCCTTCATGAACCAGGGCGCGCCCTACATCGCGGCGGTGCTGGCCTACGCCATCGGCAACCAGACCATCGCCCAGCGGCTCTTTGCCGTGCGCGAGGACCTGATCAAGAAGACCTTCGTCACCGCCACCGTCGGCTACGGGGCGACCATCATCGGCATCGGCATGCTCGGTGTCATGGCGCTGTACCTGGGCATCACCCCCACCGGCGGGGACCTGAACAACCTGATCCCCGAAATGGCAGCGACCTACCTCGGACCCGTGTTGTTGTGCCTGTTCCTGGTGATGATCATCGGGGCGCTGTCCTCGACGGCAGACTCCGACCTGAGCGCCCTGTCCTCGATCATGATGGCCGATATCTACGGGCAGAACGTGGCCCAGAAGGGCGAAGTTAACCCGAAGACCATGCTCCTGGTCGGCCGCGTCTCCATGGTCCTGGCCACCGGCGCCGGGCTGTACTTCGCCAGCGGGGCGTTGAACATCCTGGACCTGCTGGTCTTCGTCGGCGCCTTGTGGGGGTGCCTGGTCTTCCCGGTCATCTCCAGCTTCTACTGGAAGAAGGTCACGAACATGGCCTTCGTGACCTCGGTGATCGTCGCCCTGGCCATCTTCATCCCCGTGCGTTTCTCCTGGATCCCCGTCGACGGGCTCTGGGGCTACACGGTCGACGTCTTGTCGATCGTCGGGGTCGGCGTGGTGCTCGGGCTGATGCTCTTCGGCTTCTTCGGCGGCCGGGTGGCACGGATCGGTGGCATCATCGCGACCCTGGCCGTTGCGCCCTTCGCCTTCGGGCACCTGCACGACTACGCGGTCCTCAGCGGATCGCTCGTCGCCTACGCGGTCTCCACGGTGCTGTGCTATGTGATGTCCGCCCGGTCCTCGATGGAATTCGATTTCGACACCATCAAGGACACCGTCGGCGATTTCGACCCGTCGGATCGGCCGGCAGCGGCCCAGACCGACGTCGATGCCGCCGAAACGCATTCCTGATCCTGAAGGAGGAAACGACATGGAACCGATGATCCTGACCGTGTACATGCTCATCTGGCCGGTGATCGTGGCCGGAACACTGTTCGTCATCGCGCGGGCCTTCCTGCGCGAATGGCGCCAGGCACGTCGAGACGACCGCACGATGGTCTGACCCGTTCTGGGGGGACCCCACGCTCCGGTGCCCTGCGGGGTGCCGGAGCCGACGGCCGCCGGCACCACCAGTACTCCTGGGGTGCCACGGCCGTTTCGTGGTTAACGGCGTCGACCGGTCGAGGCCGGGGCGGCGCATTGGTCAGCTCCGGCGGAAATCCGTCTGCTCGGGCAGGCGCGTACGCATGGTGTCGATCGCCGCGGGATTGGCATCCACGCAGACGAACCGCCGATCCAACTGGGAGGCGGCGGCCCCGGTGGTCCCGGACCCGGCGAAGAAGTCCAGCACCCAGTCTCCCGGGCGGCTGCTCGCGGCGATGATCCGGCGCAGGATGCCCACTGGCTTCTGCGTGGGATAGCCGGTCTTCTCCTTGCCGGTGGGCGAGACGATGGTATGCCACCAGACATCGGTGGGCAGCTTGCCGCGGGCCGCCTTCTCGGCAGTGACCAGACCGGGAGCCATATAGGGTTCGCGGTCGACCTCGACGGAATCGAAGTGGTACCTCGAAGGGTTCTTGACGTAGACGAGGATGTTGTCGTGTTTGGCAGGCCAGCGGCTCTTGGACCGGGCGCCGTAGTCATAGGACCAGATGATCTCGTTGAGGAAGCACTCCCGGCCGAAGATGGCATCAAGCATCACCTTGGCGTAGTGGACCTCACGGAAATCCAGGTGCAGGTACAAGGTGCCGTCGTCGGCCAACAGCCGCCAGGCCTCGATCAGCCGCGGTTCCAGGAAGGCCCAGTAGTCATCGAAGGCGTCGTCGTAGCTATGCAGGGCCCCCCGGATGGTCGAATAGCTGGCGCCCTTGAACCCGACCCGGTCACCGGTGCCATCGGTGTTGCGGACCATCGTGGTGGCCTGGCGGGACTGCTTGCGCCCGGTGTTGAACGGCGGATCGAGGTAGACCACGGTGAACGCGCCATCGGGCAAGGTGGGCAGGAAGTCGGCGTTGTCGGCCTGGACGACCAGATCGGGTCCCTCCGGGGACCATGGGTGCTCGGACCCGACACGGGTGGGGACCCCGGCCGATCGGCCGGGGTCCCCACCGGAGGTAGGCGTGGTGGCGCCCACAGGTGCTACTCGGACTCGTTGCGGTTGACGACCTCGCCGTGGTGCCGGCGCGTCCGCGAGCGGCGGCGGCGTGCCGGACGGGCCGCCTCGTCGCTGGTGGGTCCGGTCTCGGCGGGCTGGCGGTTCGTCTCCCCGGTGGCTTCGCGGTTGGGACGGTCGGAGCGGCCGTGGCCGCGGCCCCGACGCCCGGCGCCGTCCCCACCGGATTCCGAGCCGCGGCTGCGACCGCGTCCGCGGCCCGCGTCGCGGCCCGAGCGGGAACCGGTTCCCCGGCCCTTCTCGCGCTCTGCCGGACGTTTGCCGGTTTCGCCCAGGTCCTCGAGCTTCTCCCCGGACAGTCCCTGGAGCTTGCGTTGGTTGCGCGGCAGCCGTCCCTTGGTCCCGGCCGGGATGCCCAGATCGGTGAACAGGTGCGGTGAGGAGGAATAGGTTTCCACCGGATCGGCCTGGTCCAGTCCCAGGGCCTTGTTGATCAGGCCCCAGCGGGGGACATCGGACCAATCGACGAACGTGATCGCGGTCCCCTTCTTCCCCGCACGGCCGGTGCGGCCGATCCGGTGGAGGTAGGTCTTCTCGTCCTCGGGGCACTGCAGGTTGATCACGTGGGTCACATCCTCCACGTCGATGCCCCGGGCGGCGACCTCGGTGGCGACCAGCACGTCGACCTTGTGGTTGCGGAAGGCGCGCAGTGCCTGCTCGCGGGCGCCCTGGCCGAGGTCCCCGTGGATCGCGCCGGCGGCGAAACCGCGGTCGATCAGTTCCTCGGAGAGCTTGGCGGCGGAGCGCTTGGTCTTGGTGAAGATGATGGTGCGTCCGCGGCCTTCGGACTGCAGGATGCGGGCGACGACTTCGTCCTTGTCCAACTGGTGGGCGCGGTAGACGACCTGGCGGATGTCCTTCTTGGTGATGCCGTCGTCCTCGGGGTCCGCGGCACGGATATGCGTCGGATGGGACATGTAGCGGCGGGCCATCGACACGACGGCGCCGGGCATCGTGGCCGAGAACAGCATGGTCTGGTGCACGGCGGGGATGGCGGCGAGCAGCGTCTCGACGTCGGGCAGGAAGCCCAGGTCGAGCATCTCGTCGGCTTCATCCAGGACCACGATGCGGATGTTCTTCAGGTTCAGGTACTTCTGCTTATGCAGGTCGATCAGACGCCCCGGGGTGCCGACCACCAGTTCGACGCCCGCGGTGAGCTGCTCGATCTGCGGCTCGTAGGCGCGACCACCGTAGATGGTGGCGATGCGGGCATTGCGCTTGGTCGCGGCCTTCTGGATGTCGGCGGAGACCTGGTTGGCCAGTTCACGGGTCGGAGCCACGATGAGGGCCTGAGGTGCGCCGGGGCTGGGCAGCTTGTCGTAATCGGGGTCGTCCCGGCCGATGACCCGCTGCAGGGCGGGAATGCCGAAACCGAAGGTCTTGCCGGTGCCGGTCTTGGCCTGCCCGATGATGTCGTGTCCGGCCAGCGCGACCGGAAGGGTCATCGACTGGATCGGGAACGGGTGGATGATGCCGGCGTCGGCGAGGGATTCGACGATGTCCTCGCGGACGCCGAAGTCTGCGAAGGTCTGTTCGGGCAGCTCATGCGGGGCATCCTCGCTTGCGAGGAGACCGTCGACCGGAAGTTCGATGGTTCCGGTGTCGTCGGTGAGTTGTTGCTCAGTATTCAATGAAATCTCATTCGTTTAGGCGCCGGGGCTCGGTGTGCTCGACGTCCTCTGAAAACGGAGAGCGGAGTCCACCGCAGCAGCGGCGCGTCCAGCGGAGCCGATCGCGGGCTAACCAGCGCGAATGAACGCGCAAAAGGTGCAGGTTCGCTGGGAATTCCTGCCAAGTAAATGCGTCTGGTACGACCGGGCATCCTTGTCTACCCCTCCAGTCTACCGTGCCGCGACATAATCACCGCTTCGACCCGGCGACCGCGCGTGGCGTGCGTTAGGCTGGAACCGAACCACGGGAGCCCGCAGACGGGCTGAGAGGGCGCTGCGCCGCAGATGCGGTACCGAGCGCCGACCGAGACACCTGATCCGGATCATGCCGGCGGAGGGAAGGTAAAACAGTATGCATTGTGCGGTCATCGGCGCCGGCATCGTCGGCTTGTCCATCGGCTGGGAACTGGCCCGCAGCGGATACCGTGTCACCCTGATCGATCCCGAACCCGCCACCGGGGCCACCCATGCCGCGGCGGGGATGCTCGCGGCCGTCACCGAATTCCACTACCAGGAACAGGGCCTGCTGGGACTCTCCGTTCCCGCCGCCGACGCCTGGCCCCGGTGGGCCCGGGAACTGGAAGCAGCCAGTGGCCGACCCACCGGCTTCGAGGCCTGCGGCACGCTGGTGGTTGCCGCCGACGGCGCCGATCGAGCCGATCTCTCGGCGCTGGCCGAGGCCCAACGCACCGTCGGGTTGGGGATCGGGGAGCTGGGCACCGCGGCGGCCCGCGAAGTCGAACCGCTGTTGGCCCCCCGGCTGGCCGGGGCCTTCCGGGCCCCCGGGGACGCACGGACCGACCCGCGCCGCACCGCAGCCGCCTTGCTGGCCGCCCTCGAACTCGAATCCGGTGTGAGCGTGAACCGCCGGCGGGCCACCGGCGTCGTCGCCGGAGCACACGGGCCCGTCGTCCAGACCCTGGGTCCCGACGGGGCCCGGGAAGACCTCGAAGCCGATGAGGTCATCCTGGCCACCGGGACCGGAAGGACCGGAGAGCGCGGGGGAGCGGGGGAGCGGATCAGTGGATTGCCGGCCTCGCTGCGGCTTCCGGTCCGCCCGGTCTTCGGCGATGTGCTCAGGATGCGCCCGACCGCCACGGCCCCGCGTCCGGCCGGCTCCACGGTGCGCGCCCTGGTCTCCGGGCAACGGGTCTACATCCTTCCGCGCCGCGACGGGGAAGTGGTCGTGGGGGCCACCGAACGCGAGGACGACCAGCCCGGCATCAGCGTCGAGGGCGTGCACCGGCTGCTACGTGACGCCCTGCGGGTGATGCCCGCCCTGGCCCACTATGAACTGGTGGACCTGACGGCCCGGGCCCGTCCATCAACCCCCGACCACCTGCCCCTGCTCGGACGCATCGGCCCCGGACTGCTGGCCGCCACCGGATTCCACCGCCACGGGGTGCTGCTCAGTGTGGCCGCGGCAGCCACCATCCGCGGGCTGATTGGCCCGGTGCCCGGGGCCACGCCGCCGAGACCACCCCCGGCCAGCCTCGACCCGACCCGACTGGCACCCTTCGACCCCTGGAGATTCTCATGAACGACACCACGCCCCCACTGATCCTGAACGGACAGGCCGAACCCCACGCCGCCCTGAGCGTGCTGGAGCTGATCCAACGCGAAACGGGCCTGGCGCTGGGCGCCGATGGCCGCACGAGCGAGGGAACGAGCCCCGGGCTGGCCGCCGCGGTCAACGACGAGGTCGTTCCCCGCTCGGCCTGGGCCCGGACCCGGTTGCAGCCGGGGGACCGGATCGAACTGCTCTCGGCGGTGCAAGGTGGGTGAAGGTGCGGGAACCGACGACCTCCTCCTGGACGGAACCCGCTTCGGCTCACGGCTGATCACCGGGACCGGCGGGGCCCCCGGGCAGGACGTGCTCGAAGCCGCCCTGCGTGCTTCCGGAACCGAACTGACCACGGTGTCGATGCGCCGCCACGCAGTGGTCCCGGGCACCGAATCGATCTTCGCGTTGCTGGGACGGCTGGGCATCCGACTGCTGCCGAACACCGCAGGATGCCATACCGCCCGTGAAGCGGTCCTCACCGCCAGGATGGGCCGCGAAGCGGTGGAGACCGACTGGGTCAAACTCGAGGTGATCGCCGACGACGAATCACTGCTGCCCGATATCCCCGAACTCCTCAAAGCCACCGAGGAACTGGTGGCCGACGGGTTCAAGGTCTTCGCCTACACCAACGACGACCCGGTGGCCGCCCAACGACTCGAGGACCTGGGCTGCACGGCGGTCATGCCGCTGGGGGCACCCATCGGCACCGGCCAGGGGATCCTGAACCCGCACAACATCGAATACATCGCCTCCCGGCTGACGGTCCCGGTGGTGCTCGACGCCGGGATCGGCACCGCCTCGGATGCCGCCCTGGCCATGGAACTGGGGTGCGACGCCGTGTTGTTGGCCACCGCCGTCACCCGGGCCCAGGATCCCGCCCTGATGGCCGAGGCCTTCAGGCATGCGGTGCGGGCCGGTCGACTGGCCCAGCGGGGCGGGCGGATCCCGCGTCGGCCCATGGCCCAGGCCTCCTCGAGCATGCAGGGACGGGCGGAGTTCCTGCTGGGCTGAACGGGTGGGGCCGCCGGCCGGTCGTTTAGTCGATCCTGAACAGTACGGTGCGCCGGTCGATATCGGCCTCGATCAGTTCGGCCTGGACGCGTTCGCCGGCTTCGGCCCGGCCCAGGAAGCGGGCGTTGACCGCCGGGTCCAGAAGCTGCAGGCGCCCGCCCGGGGCCTCACCGTTCTCCCGGGCCCTGGCCGCCTGCTCGGCGGTGGTGCCATTGAGGGTGATCGCATCGAATTTCTCCCCGATCCGGTCCGAGAGCAGGGCGGCCTCGACGGTATCGATGGCTGCCCGTTCGGCGGTTCCCGCCACCTGGTTGGAGGACTGCATCAGCTCCGGCAGCAGGACAAGGGCCCGGCGGATTCCCGCAGGAACCTCGGCTCCGCGGACCAGATGCTCGCAGACGACGAGGCTGAACCGGTCCACCAGCCGGCGCAACGGGGCCGTGGTGTGCGCATAGGGGGCAGCGATGGCCGCCTGGATCCGTTCCTCGGGGGCTTCGCCGTCGAACGCGGTATACCCGGCCCCCCGGAAGAGCGAGGTGGCGGCATGCATGATGGCCAGCTGACGGGGCTCGGTGACATCGAGCGAGCGCAGGAACTCCCCGTAGGGGACCCCGTCGCGCCAGGGGGTCCCCAGGGAGGCGGCCTGGCGGCGGAAGGCCGTGGACCCGTGCTCATCGGGGGCGGGCATGGTCCGCAGGATCCCGATCCCGCCCTCGAGCATGATCCGGGCGGCCTCCATCCCGGTCAGCAAGGAGATCTGCGCATTCCAGTCCTCCACCGGCAGGGCCGCCCGGACGGTCAGGCAGGGGACCCCGTCCTCGTCCACCTCGACCTCCTGCTCGGGGATGCGCAGGCTCGCCCCACCGCGCTCGCGTTCGGCCTCGATGCGCTTGAGCCCGACTTCCTTCAACAGTGCCAGCGACTCCGAGGCATGCCCCTCGTCGATCGAGGCCTGGACCCCGGCGTAGTCGAGCTTCTGCCGACTGCACACCGTGGCCCGGAGGAGCCCGGTCCGGCGCACCAGTGCCGCCGCATCCAGGTGGAACGTCCAGACATAGGCGCCACGGCGTTGCCCGGGCAGCAACGAGCCGGCATCCTCGCTGATGATCTCCGGGTGCAGGGGCACCCGGTGGCCCGGCAGATACAGGGTCTGTCCACGGTGCCTGGTCTCGGCGTCGAGGGCGCCGCCCAGCTCGACCAGGGCCGGGACATCGGCGATGGCATAGCGGACCACATAGCCCTCCCCGTCACGGGCGAGGTGGACGGCCTGGTCGAGATCGGTGGAAGCGGCCGGATCGATGGTGACGAACTCGATTTCCGTCAGATCGTGGTCGGGCAGGACCAGGGAATCGATGGCGGTCCTGGCCTCGGCCAACGCCTGCGGGGGATAGTCCCCGGGAAGCTCCAACGCGGACACCACCGAGTCCAATGCCTGGACGAGACGGGTCTGCGCGGCATTGGTCTTCAGCTCAAGGGGTTTGTGCACCACGGATTCAGCCTAACCACAACATGGAAGGAAACCAGCGCCCGGGCCGGGGAGGAACCGTGCCGGAGGTAGGCTGGCCTGCATGACCGAGCTGCCACCGCCGACCCTTGACGACGCGACCCGAGCCCGGGCCGAACTGGCCCTATGCGGGCTGATGGCCTACCGGGAACTGACCGCGTTCGAACGCCTGTCCTCCGATGCCCGCTTCTCACCGACCATCATCGACCGGGTGGCGCTGGCCCGTCTGGCGGTCCACGAGTTCGGGCACTACGAACGGGTCGTGGAGGTCATCACCTCCCGGGGGGCCGAGCCGACGGATTCCATGGAACCGTTCGTGGCCTCCATCGATGCCCTGCACGATCGCACCCGCCCGGGGGACTGGTACGAATCCCTGATGAAGGCCCACGTCATCGACTCGGTCTCGGGGGATTTCTATGTTGCCATCTCCCGGGGCCTGGATCCCGACGTCCGTGGACTCGTCCAGGAGGTGCAGGCGCTGGACGCACAGAACCAATGGCTCCACGAACGCCTCCAGGAAGCCCTGGCGGAAGATCCCCGACTGGCCTCCCGCTTGGCGTTGTGGGGACGGCGGCTGCTCGGCGAGGCCCTCACCCAGGCCCGCAGGATCGCCGATAGCGGCCTGTTCAACGACGCACTGATCACCGAGGCGGATGAGGCCGGGGAGGAACCCCTGGGCGTCTTGTTCGCCCAGCTCGTGGAGAACCATTCACGCAGGATGGCCGCCTTGGGGTTGACTGCCTGAGCCGCTCGCACGAGCATGGGCCCAGGGAGCGAAAGGAGAGATCATGACCGATCCATCCACCGGCCCGGGCGACGGCGTCCTGACCGGTACCCAAATCAATGAGGCCTTGGCCGGGCTGCCGGATTGGCGGCATCGACGAGGTGCCCTGGTGACCGCCTATGCCTTCGAATCCTCGGCCGCGGCCATCGGGTTCATCGCCGCCGTGGGGGCGATCGCCGAGGAACGCAACCACCACCCCGATCTGGACTGGCGCTACGACACCGTGTTCCTGGCGGTGTCCTCCCATGAGGCAGGCAGTCAGGTGACCGGCCAGGACACGGGCTTCGCCGAGGCCGTCTCCCAGGCCGCGACACGGGACGGCGGGAGTGCCGAACCGCAGCGACACCCGGCCGTGCACGAAGGGAACGATGGCGAGAACCCCTGACGGACCGCAGGATTCCTGACCACGGCGACGCCGGGCCACGAAAAACGGCCGGCCCCGACGTCTACCGTCGGGGCCGGCCGTTGCTCGGCATGCGGCCTGCTAGGCCTGGGCGGCGAAGCCCACGCGACGCGGTTCCTCGGCGCCGACCTCGACATAGCCGATGACACCGGCGGGAACGATGACCTGGCGGCCCTTGGAATCACTGAGCACCAGACCGGTGGAGCCGCTGATGGCATCACGGACGGTCTGGGTGACCTGCTCCGTGGTTTCAGCCGATTCGATGACAACCTCGCGGGCAACATTCTGGATTCCGATGCGCACGTCCATGGTGGCTCCTCTTAAGTCGGGGTGGGCGCCTGAAGCGTCGCCCATATACGTCAGGGTCAAATCTACGTCAGGATTCCTTCGGGAACCGAGCGATTCCGCGCCAAGCTAAACGCGAGACCAGGTCGCTGGCCTCGTCGAGGTCGACCTCGCCCTCCAGCTCGAGCCAGTAGCGGGCCGCGACCTGCGCCATGCCGGACATGGCCCGGCCCAACAGCACCGCTTGGGCCTGGCTGAGCCCGGTGTCCTCGGCGATGACCCCGGCGATGGCGTCGGCGAAACCGGCGTTGAACGTCTCCAGACGCGAACTGACGGCGGAATCATGCATCAGATCCGATTCGAAGACCAGACGGTGGGCCTGGCTGTCCCCGGCGATGAAGCCGAAGAACTCGCGGATGGTCGCCTGGACCCGCTGCTTGTTGTCGGTGGTGGAGGCAATGGCCTTGAGCAGGCGTTCGGACAAGGCCTGCAGGTGTTCGTCGAGCAGCGCGAGATAGAGTTCGCGTTTGCCCGGGAAGTGCTGGTAGAGCACCGGCTTGCTGACCATGGCGACATCGGCGATCTCGTCCATGGCAGCACCATGGTAGCCATGGGCCACGAAGACCTGGTGCGCGGCCTGAAGCAATTGCCGCCGTCGCTGGTCCCGCGGCATCCGAGGGGTCCGCTGGGAATTTTCTGGACTGCGCTCCACTGCCTGCCTTTCCTCCGCAACGTCGTCGTCGTTACGGATGGAGTCATTCTACCCATGGGTATTCCGTGGCTGGGACTAGGCTGGGAAAATGCAGGACGCGATACGAACAGCTCCCGGCCCCCTGGTCGAACCAGCAGCCGAACTGGGCCCGGACGAACTCAAACGGTATTCACGGCACATCATCATCCCCGAGGTCGGTCTGGAGGGACAGCGACGACTGAAGAACGCCCGAGTCCTGGTCATGGGCGCCGGCGGGCTGGGCTCTCCGGCCCTGCTCTATCTGGCGGCCGCCGGTGTCGGGACGATCGGGATCGTGGAGGACGACACGGTCGAGGTCTCGAACCTGCAACGCCAAGTCATCCACGGCGTGTCCAATCTGGGGCAGGGGAAGGGCGAGTCCGCCCGGGAGAGCATCGCCGAGATCAACCCGTTCACCGACGTCGTCCTGCACGAGGTGCATCTGGACAGCACCAACGCGTTGGAGGTCTTCGCCGATTACGACCTCATCCTGGACGGCACCGACAACTTCGCCACCCGCTATCTGGTCAACGACGCCGCAGCGATCCTGGGCAAACCCTATGTCTGGGGTTCGATCCTGCGTTTCGACGGCCAGGTGAGCGTCTTCTGGAACGGCCAGGGCCCCACCTATCGGGACCTGTACCCGGAGGCCCCGCCGGCCGGAAGCGTCCCCTCCTGTGCCGAAGGCGGAGTCTTCGGGGTGCTGTGCGCACAGATCGGGGCGGTCATGGCCGCCGAGGCCATCAAACTGATCACCGGGATCGGTGAGTCCCTGCTGGGCCGGGTGCTCATCCTCGACGCCCTGGCCATGAACTGGCGTGAAATCCGTTTGCGGCCCGACCCTGAGACCGTCCAGCCCACCGAACTGCTCCAGGACTATCCTGCCTTCTGCGGGATCGCCCCGGCCGAGGCGACGGAGCGTGAACTGCCGACGATCGATCCGCTGGGACTCCGCGATCTGCTGGGGGAGCGGGCCGCCGGGAGCAGGGACTTCGTGCTGCTCGATGTCAGGGAAGCAGGCGAGGCGGAGATCGTGGCCATCGACGGAGCCGAGCTGGCCCCGCGCGGCCAGGTCCTCGGGGGAGACATCGACGTGCCCCGGGACAAGGACGTGGTGCTGCACTGCAAATCAGGCGGACGCTCCGGCGAAGTACTGGGCTATCTGCTGGACCACGGCTATGACAACGTACGGCACCTATCCGGGGGCATCGCCGCCTGGGTCGAGCAGGTGGAACCCGGGAAGTCGATGTACTAGGGCCCCGGCCGCGAGGCGGCCCGCGGAGGCCGCTAGGCTTCGCGGCGTCCGGGGCAGGGGGCGCCGTCGGTGCCCGTTGCCGGCAATCCCACCGGGCCGGTGACCGGATCCGCGGGCCGGGGCTGCTGCCCGTCCCCGGGGCCCCGGGCCACGGGGGCGTCCTCCAGCTCGATGCCGAAGAGCGTGCCCAGGGCGTCCTCGACATCGCCATGCCGACCCTCGGCGGCTAGGTCCCTGGCCCTCACGGTCGGGACATGGAGGAGCTGGCGCATCATGCGGCGCATGGCGAATTCGACTTCCTCGGCGGCAGCGGTGCACCCATGCTGGGCCCGAACCTTCTGCACTTCGGTCTCCAGGACCTTCTGGGTGTGCTTGCGCAGCGCGACGATCGCGGTATCGGCACTGCGCTGGCGCTGCTGACCAGCGAACCTATCGGCGGCATCGGTGACGATGGCCCGTGCCTGGGCCACGGCCTCCGACTGTTCGGCGGGAGCGGCCATGCGCACCGACTCCAGGGTGATCAATTCGACGCCGTCCAACTCGAGGACATCGGGGTCCACATCGTGGGTCAGTGCCAGGTCGATCGCGACCAGGGGCCTGCCGTTCCGATCCAACGCCCGCAGCTCGGCCGCATCGATGCGCACCCCGCCGCCGCTGCAGCCGATCAAGACGTCGGCCTCACGCAACACGGTGGGCAGGGCAGCATCGTCGATGGCCGTTCCGCCGCGGGAGGCGGCGAAGACATCGGCCCGGCCGGAGGCCGAATAGACGGACACCTCGTGGGCGCCGCGTTCCTTCAGCCGGGCCATGGTGGCCCCGGCATAGGCGCCGGTGCCGAAGATGACGACGTTGAGGTCCGCCCAGCTGGTGGTGGCCGAAAGGTCCTCGGACAGGTCCAGGGCCACCGAGACGATGGACAGGCCGCGCCCGCCCAATGCGGTGCGGGTCCCGACGTCCTTGGCGGCCCGTGAAGCACTCTGGAACAACCGGACCAGGGATCCGGAGGCCGTGCCGGTGGCCTGGGCATCGATGAGGGCCCGTTTGACCTGTCCGGCGATCTCACGTTCGCCGATCACCGCCGAATCGAGTCCGGCGCCCACGGCGAAAAGGTGGGAGACGGCGTCGTCCTCCGTCTTGGTCTCCAAGGCCTGGGACACCTGCTCCTCGGCCAGCCCGGAGGCGGCGGAGATCTGCTCGATGACTGCCTGGCGTGCTGCGGGAACCTCGTCCTGGCCGGGGGCCTCGCAGTAGACCTCGTAGCGGTTGCACGTGGACAGGACGACGGCGCCGGAGACCGGGGTGGTGCCGTCGAGCACGGCAGAAGCGACCCCGTCGGAGGCGGCGCTCAGCCGGGCCACCGTTTCGAGGTCGATATCAGAATGGGAGGCGACAAGTGCTAGGAAAACCACAATGTCCAACATCGTACCTCCGGAGCGCTCTCCAGGACACGCAGGCTGCCCTAACCTCCGGGCCCGGTTCCCCCGGAACGGCGGGCGGAAACAGGTTTTTTACGAGTCGTAGAACGTGTCGTTGGCCACGAAGGTCCCGCGCGCGCATCAAGGATTAGCGGTTCGGTGGGTGGACTTGGCAGAA
>NZ_JBQSWW010000026.1:0-46588 GCF_052377515.1 Arthrobacter sp. AOP36-C1-22
CCGTGCCGGCGTTCCGGCCGCCGGCTACCTGTTTTCGCGTTCAGGGGAACTTCGGCCGGCGCACAGCCAAAGCCCGAAGTCGATCAGTAGGGTGAGGGTCAGACCACCATCGACGCCACGGGAACTTCTGGCGTCCCGACCCCTGGGGAGCCATGACTGCAGATCCAGCTTCACGCACTATGCCCGAACCCGCGACCAGCGAGGACCACCGCGACCACGACGTGAGGATCCAGGACGACCTGTACCGACACGTCAACGGCCAATGGCTGGCCACCGCGCAGATCCCCGGGGACCAGGGCAGCTACGGGTCGTTCATGCAGTTGCGCGACGAGGCGGAAGCGGCCGTGCACGCCATCATCAAACAAGCACGGCACGATAGCGCCGAGCCGGCCGGGGTGGCCGACGCCCGCCAGGAACGGATCGCCGGGCTCTTCAGCAGTTTCATGGACGAGGACGCCATCGAAGCCCGCGGCATGGACCCCATCCGCGAGGATCTGGCATCCGTCTACGCCTGCACCAGCATCGAACAGTTGCTGACCCTCAGCGGGGCTCTTCAACGGCGAGGCGTCTCGGGGCTCTACCAGGCCGGAGCGAACTCCGACGCCGGCCAACCGGACCGCAACATCTTCTCCATCATCCAGTCCGGCCTCGGACTGCCGGACGAATCCTATTACCGGGACGAGAAGTTTGCTGAACTGTTGCAGGAATACCAGGAACACCTGGGCCGGTTGCTCGGCCTGGTGGAGGTACCCAACGCCGACCAGGCAGCTGCCGGAGTGGTCGAGTTGGAGAAGGCACTGGCCGCCCATCATTGGGATGCCGTCAAATGCCGCGACGCCCAGGCCCGCTACAACCTGATGTCAGCGGAGGGGCTCTTCTCCCTCCAGCCGACCTTCCGCCTCTGGCTGGAGGGCGCGGGCATCGACGAGAAGTACTACGACGAAGTCGATGTCTGGCAGCCCAGCTACCTCCAGGGGGTCGAGGGGCTGCTGCACTCCCAGCCGCTCCGGGCGTGGCGCGACTGGCTGGCCGTACAGGTCGTGCGCAGCAACGCCTCGTTCCTTTCCGCGGCCTTCGTGGAGGAGAACTTCTCGTTCTATTCGGCCAAACTGGCAGGGGTGACCGAAATGCGTCCGCGGTGGAAGCGCGGGGTGGCCTTCACCGAGGGGGCCGTTGGCGAGGACATCGGACAACTCTATGTCGACGGGCACTTCGGACAACGCAGCAAGGACCTCATGGAGGACCTGGTCGGCAACCTCATCGCCGCCTATCGGCTGTCCATCGACGCCTTGGGTTGGATGAGCGCGGAAACCCGGGTGAAGGCCCAGGAGAAGCTCTCCATGTTCCGCCCCAAGATCGGTTATCCCGTGAAGTGGATCGACTACAGCGACGTATCGGCGGACCCGGATGACCTGATCGGCAATGTCTCCAGCGCCAATGAATTCGAGTTCTCCCGTGAACTGGCCAAAATCGATGAGGGTGTGGACAGGGACCTGTGGTTCATGTATCCGCAGACGGTCAACGCCTACTATCATCCGCTGCTGAATGAAATCGGGTTCCCGGCTGCCATCCTGCGTAGCCCGTTCTTCGACCCCGACCGGGACCCGGCCTCGAACTACGGGGCCATAGGTGCGGTCATCGGCCATGAGATCGGCCACGGCTTCGACGACCAGGGCTCGCAGTTCGACGGGACGGGCCAACTACGCGACTGGTGGACCGCCGAGGATCGTGCGGCCTTCGAAGAACTCACGGCCCGGCTGGTGGCCCAATATGATGCCCTCGTCCCCGAGGAGGCGCCGGAGCACCACGTCAACGGCGAACTCACCCTGGGGGAGAACATCGGCGATCTGGGTGGCCTGGGCATCGCCTACCAGGCCTACCGCCTGGATCTGCAGGCCCGCGGGCTGTCGGTGGATGAAGAGATCGACGGTCTGAGCGGGGACCAGCGCTTCTTCCACAGTTGGGCCGAGTGCTGGAGGTCGCTGACCCGTCCCGAAACGATGGTCAACCGGATCACCACCGATCCCCATTCCCCCGGGGAGTTCCGCTGCAACCAGGTGGCGCGGAACATGGATGCCTTCCACCGGGCCTTCGACACGAAGCCCGGCGACGGGATGTGGCTGGATCCCCAGGAGCGCGTTGCCATCTGGTGACCGGTGCTCTACCGGCGTCCCCTCCTGGAGACGGCGGTGGAGCGCTTCCGTGCAGCAAACCGTGACCGTTGGCACACCCATGGAAGAGCGTGCCCGTGCCGCGGCCGAAGGACGTAGAATCGAGTACTGTGACTGCTGATCAGACCCCCACCGCCCCCACCCCTGCCGAGACCATCGACACGCATGACCTGCGCCAGGTGCGTCTGGCCAAACGCGCCGAGCTGCTCGAAGCCGGCCGCGAGGCGTATCCGGTCGGCGTCGAACGCAGCCACACCCTGTTGCAAATCCGTGAGAAGTACGGACACCTGGAAGCCGGCGAGGAGACCCAGGACATCGTCGGCGTGGCAGGGCGCATCGTGTTCGCCCGCAATACCGGAAAACTGTGCTTCGCCACGTTGCAGGAGTCGGGCCCGAAGGGCGAGGCCGTCCGCCTGCAGGCCATGCTCTCGCTGGCCAACATCGGCGAGGAGTCGCTGGCCGACTGGAAGCGACTCACCGACCTGGGGGACCACGTGTTCGTCAAGGGTGCCGTCATCAGTTCCCGCCGCGGCGAACTCTCCGTCATGGTCACCGAATGGCAGATGGCCTCCAAGGCATTGCGCCCCATGCCGGTGCTGCACGCCGACCTCAACGAGGAGACCCGGGTCCGCCAACGGTATGCCGACCTCATGGTCCGCGACGAGGCCCGCGAGATGATCTACAAGCGTGACGCCGTGACCCGTGCCGTACGGGACACCCTCTACGGCCACGGGTATGTGGAAGTCGAAACCCCGATGCTGCAACTGATCCATGGTGGGGCCTCGGCTCGGCCCTTCCACACGCATCTGAATGCCTTCGACCAGGACATGACCCTGAGGATCGCCACCGAGCTCTACCTCAAGCGCACCGTCGTCGGCGGCATTCCCCGCGTCTTCGAAGTAGGGCGCCTGTTCAGGAACGAAGGTGTGGACTCCACCCACTCCCCCGAGTTCACGACGCTGGAATGCTATGAGATCTACGCCGACCAGTTCGTGATGGCCGAACGGATCCAGGAGATCATCCTCAAGGCCGCCGACGCCGTCGGGGCCGGCCGCCGGATCGAGACCTCCCAGGGCACCATCAACCTCGACGGCGAATGGCGCTGGCTTAGCGTCTATCCCGCCCTCTCCGAAGCGGTGGGCACCGAAATCACCCCCGAAACCACGGCCGGGCTGCTTCAATCGATCGCCGAGAAGCACCGCGTGAAGGTCGACCCGAAATGGGGGGCCGAGAAGCTGGTCATCGAACTGTTCGGGGAGATCGTCGAACCGACCCTGATCGACCCGACCTTCGTCTACGACTACCCGCCGGCGGCCCAGCCGTTGGCCCGACCGCACCGCTCCCAACCCGGGGTCATCGAAGCCTGGGACCTGATCATCGGGGGCATGGAACGCGGCACGGCCTTCACCGAACTGATCGATCCGGTCATCCAGCGAGAACGCCTCACCGAACAATCCCGACTTGCCGCCGACGGTGACGACGAAGCCATGCAACTGGACGAGGACTTCCTGCGGGCGCTGGAGTACGGTGCCCCGCCCATGGGCGGCATCGGGTTGGGCATCGACCGGCTGGTCATGCTCTTCACCGACGCCGGCATCCGCGAGACCATCCTCTACCCGCTCCTGAAGCCCGAGGCCTAGACCATGGCCTACGTCGAGGTGCTGCTGCCCACGATCGTCGCGGCACTGGTCTTCTGGTTCGTGATGCGTGCCCTGTTCCGGGTGGATCGCAATGAGCGGCTGGCGGAATCCGCTGCCGATGCCCACCGGGAGGGGACGGCCCCTACCGAGGAACCCGACCCCGGGAGCGCCGACCGGCCCGGGGAGTAGGTTCCCGGACGCCGAGATCGGCCCATCCGCAGTACCATGGTCTCCGGAGGCACACCTCGACCCCCGGACCCCGAGGGCGAGATGCCCCGGGGCCCGCCTGGAAGCCCCGATACCTTCTAAGTGAGGAGCCGCCCGTGGCGCGCAAGGTCGAAATCACGCTCATCGACGACCTGGACGGGTCGACGGCGAACGAGACCGTGCACTTCGGTCTGGACGGCAGCCACTACGAGATCGACCTCGGCGAGGCCAATGCCGGGAAGCTGCGAGAGGCGCTGGCCCCCTTCGTCGCCGGGGCGAGGCGTTCCACCGCCTACTCCGCGTCCGAGGCCCCCGCCATCCGGGCGTGGGCTGCCGACCACGGCTTCAAGGTCAGCGAACGCGGCCGCCTGCACTCGGAGGTCATCGACGCCTACCGCGAAGTACATCCGGAGTCCTGAGCCCGCTTCGGCAACCCCCGGGACCTCCCGGGGACCGGCTCGGACACCCCGCCGGCGGGACGGTGGGGAAATCTGCTTTATCCCCACGGCGAACACGGGCCATCTGGCGCCATTTGATGCGTAGCATCGTGAGTACGCGTTAGCTAGGAGTGTGCCGCATGTTTGAGAGATTCACCGACCGTGCCCGTCGCGTTGTCGTGCTCGCCCAAGAAGAGGCGCGCATGCTCAACCACAACTACATCGGAACCGAGCACATCCTGCTCGGCCTGATCCACGAGGGGGAGGGTGTCGCCGCGAAGGCGCTGGAGTCACTGAACATCTCCCTCGGTGCCGTTCGGGAGCAGGTGCAGGAGATCATCGGCCAGGGCCAGCAGGCCCCGTCCGGACACATCCCCTTCACCCCCCGCGCCAAGAAGGTCCTGGAACTCTCCTTGCGTGAGGCACTCCAGCTCGGCCACAACTACATCGGTACGGAGCACATCCTGCTCGGTCTGATCCGTGAGGGCGAAGGAGTGGCCGCCCAGGTCCTGGTCAAGTTGGGCGCCGACCTGAACAGGGTCCGCCAGCAGGTCATCCAGCTGCTCTCGGGTTATCAGGGTGGCAAGGAAACCGCAGGCGCCGGAGTCGGCCAGGGCCAGGCCGAAGGACAGCCTGCCGGCTCGGTCGTGCTGGACCAGTTCGGGCGAAACCTCACCCAGGCGGCCCGCGACGGCAAACTCGACCCGGTCATCGGCCGCGAGTTCGAGAAGGAACGCGTGATGCAGGTGCTCTCGCGCCGGACCAAGAACAACCCGGTGCTGATCGGTGAGCCGGGCGTCGGCAAGACCGCAGTGGTCGAGGGCCTGGCCCTGTCCATCGTGCGCGGCGACGTCCCCGAGACCATCAAGGACAAGCAGCTCTACACCCTGGACCTGGGGTCCCTGGTGGCCGGCAGCCGCTACCGCGGCGACTTCGAGGAACGCCTGAAGAAGGTCCTCAAGGAAATCCGCACCCGCGGTGACATCATCCTGTTCATCGACGAGATCCACACCCTCGTCGGCGCCGGTGCCGCCGAAGGCGCCATCGATGCAGCGTCGATCCTCAAGCCCATGCTGGCTCGTGGCGAACTCCAGACGATCGGCGCGACCACGCTGGACGAGTACCGCAAGCACATCGAGAAGGATGCCGCCCTGGAGCGCCGCTTCCAGCCGATCCAGGTCAAGGAACCTTCCGTGGAACACACCACGGAGATCCTGCGTGGCCTGCGTGACCGCTACGAGGCGCACCACCGGGTGACCATCACCGATGGCGCATTGGCCGCTGCCGCTCAGCTGTCACACCGCTACGTCTCCGACCGCTTCCTGCCGGATAAGGCCATCGACCTCATCGACGAAGCCGGCGCCCGCCTGCGTATCCGTCGACTGACGGCCCCTCCGGCACTGAAGGAGATGGACGAGCAGATCGCCAAGGTCCGCCGGGAGAAGGAATCCGCGATCGATGCCCAGGACTTCGAAGGGGCCGCCTCGTTGCGCGACAACGAGCAGAAGCTCCAGGAGGAGCGTGCAGAGAAGGAGAAGTCCTGGAAGAACGGCGATATGGACGATATCGCCGAAGTCGACGAGGAACTGATCGCCGAAGTACTGGCGAACTCCACGGGCATCCCGGTCATCAAGCTGACCGAGGAGGAATCCGGCCGCCTGCTGAACATGGAGGCGGAGCTGCATAAGCGGGTCATCGGCCAGGACGAGGCGATCAAGTCGATCTCGCAGGCCATCCGCAGGACCCGTGCCGGGCTGAAGGACCCCAACCGCCCGGGCGGTTCGTTCATCTTCGCCGGCCCCACCGGCGTCGGCAAGACCGAACTGGCCAAGGCCCTGGCGGAGTTCCTCTTCGGCGAGGAAGACGCACTGATCACCCTGGACATGTCCGAGTACTCGGAGAAGCACACCGTGTCCCGGCTCTTCGGTGCCCCTCCGGGCTACGTCGGTTACGAGGAGGGCGGACAGCTGACCGAAAAGGTCCGTCGTCGCCCGTTCTCCGTCGTGCTGTTCGACGAAGTCGAAAAAGCCCACTCGGATCTGTTCAACTCGTTGCTGCAGATCCTGGAGGACGGCCGATTGACCGACTCCCAGGGCCGTGTGGTGGACTTCAAGAACACCGTGATCATCATGACGACCAACCTCGGCACCCGGGACATCTCCAAGGGCGTCATGACCGGCTTCCAGTCGACCAGCGACACGAAGACCAACTACGACCGGATGCAGGCCAAGGTCCAGGAGGAACTGCGCCAGCACTTCCGCCCGGAGTTCCTGAACCGTGTCGACGACACGCTTGTCTTCCCGCAGCTGTCGCAGGAGGAGATCGTGCAGATCGTCGATCTGTTCGTGGCCCGCCTGGAGTCCCGCATGGTCGAAAAGGGGATGCACGTCCTGCTGACCGACGAGGCGAAGTACTTGTTGGCCACGAAGGGCTACGACCCGGCGATGGGTGCCCGTCCACTGCGTCGGACCATCCAGCGCGAGGTCGAGGACCAGCTCTCCGAGAAGATCCTCTTCGGGGAGATCATGGCCGGCCAGACGGTCACCGTGGACGTCGAAGGCGAGGGCGAGGACGCCAAGTTCACCTTCACCGGCCGCGAGGAGACCCCGGAACTGGAAGGCAAGGACAGCCCCGCGGAGATCGAGGAAGGCCACCTGAGCACCTGAGCCTGATCCCCGCCTGCACCAGGGGCCCGGTCGTGGAGATCCACGACCGGGCCCCTGGTCATGTGCTGGGAGGGTGCCGCCGACGGGAATAGGATGGGTAGATGCCAGATTTCATACTTCGGCCTGCCCGCACATCGGATGTCGCAGGGATCCGCCAGCTCGTCAGGCCGCTGGCCGATGAGAGGGTCCTGCTGGAGAAGGAAGCCGTCGCCTATTTCGAGAGCCTGCAGGAATTCATCGTGGCCGAGGACCGGGGGGACCTGCTGGGATGCGGTGCCCTGCACGTGATGTGGGAGGACCTTGCCGAGGTGCGCACGCTGGCGACCGTGGACAGCCGCCGCGGCCAAGGAATCGGCAGGTCCCTGCTCATCGAGTTGATCGAGAACGCGCGCAGGATCGGGGTCAGCCGGTTGTTCTGCCTGACCTTCGAGGTCGATTTCTTCAGGACGATGGGCTTCGATGTCATGGAGAATCAGACCGCCGTGGACCCCGAGGTGTATTCGGAGTTGCTGCGTTCCACCGATGAAGGCGTCGCCGAGTTCCTGGACCTCGCGCGGGTCAAGCCGAACACGCTGGGCAACACCAGGATGATCATGAACCTCTGAGGCCCGGGATTTCGCGCTCGGATGAATCCCGGATTAATTGGTCCGTCATGGTGGACGAGCGGCCGTGCTCGTACCTACGCTGGCAGCACAGGTCCCTCGGGGGCCGACGAGCCGCACCCCGCAGCCAGTGGGGAGCCGTGGCACCGTAAGTACCAACTGGAAACCAACGAAAGTAGGTCAAGAAATGGGACTCGGAGATAGCTTGGGTGGACTCGGCGACAAGGCCAAGGACCTCAAGAACGAACACGGTGACAAGATCAACGAAGGCGTGGACGCCGCCCAGGACAAGTTCGGCGACCAGCTCGGCGACCACAAGGACGCCATCGACGGCGCCCAGGAGAAGTTCCTCGGTGGCGACGACGACAAGGACAAGAAGGACAAGTAAGTCCGTTCATCCTTCATGAGGTAGGCGCCGCACGGCGCCACGGGGCCCCGCGGTATGCGGGGCCCCGTTGTCGTTGACGGGCCCCGTCCCCGCCGCTAGTGCGGCAGGGTGATTCCTGCCTCGGTTTCCACGGCCAACCCGTCCCGCAGCAGCCCCGCCAGGCATCGACGGCGCTGTTCAGCCCCCGCAGCCAGCGACCTCAGCCGTTGGAACGCAGAATCGGACTCGGCGTCGCCCCCCGACTCCGGCGGGGCGGTGTCCACCAGCAGGTCGGCGGGTTGGGGGTCGTCGCTGGCGCGCAGGACGGCCATCATGGCACCGCGGACCTGGCGATCGGTCCCCGCCCAGGGTTGGCCCTTGGGCGTGTAATGGGGTTCGGGCCTGCCCCGTGCGATCCAGGCGCAGGAGGCCGAAACCGGGCATTCGGCGCAACGCGGTGAGCGGGCCGTGCAGATCAGGGCCCCCAATTCCATCACCGCCGCATTCCAGGCGCAGGCCAGATCGCCCCCGTCGTCCCCGGTGGCCGGCATGAGATCGCCAGCCAATCGTGCTTCCGCAGCGGTCGGGCTGGGTTCGGCCAGGGCCTTGCCGCTGACCAGGCGGGCATGGACCCGCCTGATGTTGGTGTCCACGACGGTTTCGGGCTGCCCGAAGGCGAAGCAGGCAATGGCTGCTGCGGTGTAGCTGCCGACCCCGGGCAGGGCGAGCAGGTCAGCGGGGGAGGAGGGCACCTCTCCTTCGTGTTCCTCGACGATGCGTCGGGCGGCCTCGCTCAGGCGCAGGGCACGCCGCGGATAGCCGAGCCGGCCCCAGGCCCGCACTGCCTCTCCCGCGGGTTCGGCAGCCAGTGCCGCCGGTTCCGGCCAGCGGCGCATCCATTCTTCCCAGACAGGTAGGACGCGGGCCACGGGAGTCTGCTGGAGCATGAACTCGCTGACCATGATCCCCCAGGCGCCGCACTGCGGGCTCCGCCAGGGCAGGTTCCTGCCTTCGGTGGCGAACCATCCGGTGATGTCGTGATGGAGGGCATCGAGGTCCAGCGGCGGGGTGGGTGGCACGTGACTCCTTGGAAAGCGGGGCACCAATACCCTAGTGCACGGCGTGGGAACCGGGGGTGGCCGCGGCTGCTCCATACCCTAGGGGCATGGCACAACAGCAGTCCCGGTCTCCGGGCAGGGGCAAACCCAGTCCGGAAGTCTTCCGTCGTCGTCGAATCGTCGTTGGAGTGGCTCTGCTGGTCGTTCTCGCGTTGCTGGCCTGGGCCGTGATCGCCGTGGTGGGCTTCTTCACCAGGACCACCGACGGTGCCGGCCCGCCGCCGGCCGCCGCGTCCTCGAGCCCGGCGCCTTCCCCGTCGGCCAGTGCCGAGGCCACCCCATCGGCGAGCGGAAGTGCTGCCGCCACCGAAAGCGGCAGCGCCGAAGCATCGGCCTCCAGCACGGCCTCCTCCGCGGAGGCGGCGGGCGGAACCTGCGCCTCCGGAGACATCACGTTGGGCGCCGCTACGGATCAAGGCAGCTATGACCCTGCGGAGAAGCCGGTGTTGGAGATGAAGATCGAGAACACGGGCTCCGAGGACTGCACGGTGAATGTGGGGACCAGTCAGCAGGAATTCAGCATCGTGTCGGGATCGGACCGGATCTTCTCCACGACGGACTGCCGCAAGGATCCCTCCGATAGCGATATGACATTGAAGGCAGGGGCGACCGAAAGCGCCCGCTTCACCTGGGATCGTCAGCGCAGTGCCCCCGGCTGCAAGGACATCGAGTCCAAGCCCCGCCCGGGAACCTACACGTTCACCGCCAAGCTGGGCGACGTCGAAAGCGACAAGGTCAACTTCTCGCTGAAGTAGGCCGCCGCCGACGGGCCTACATGTACCGGTCGAGCAGACTGGACTCGGCAATGCGTGAGAGGCCCTCACGGACCGTGCGGGCCCTTTGCTCGCCGATGCCGTCCACGGCCATCAGGTCATCGATGTTGGCGGCCATCAGGTGCTGCAGGCCGCCGAAGCTGGCGACCAGCCGATCGGCGACCGCGCGGGGAACCGATTTGATGTTGGCGAGCAGACGGAACCCCTGGGGGTGCACCACCGCCTCCAACGAATCGGTGCCCGGGGTGAAACCGAGGATCGTGGAGATCCTGTTCAGATCGATCATGTCGTTGGAGCTGAAGGAGCGCAGCCGCGCCAAGGATGCGGCGATCTGATCGGGCTCGGTCCCGGCCTCGGAATAGTCCTTGAGCAGCAGGTCGCTGCCCGGTCCCAGCCCCGCGCTGAGCTCGTCGAACTGCAGAGCCAACAGCCGTCCGTCCCCACCGAGTTCAAGCACATACTGGTCGATCTCCTCGGAGATGCGCCTGACCATTTCCTGACGCTGGAGCACCACGGCGACGTCACGAACGGTCACCGTGGCCTCGATCTCGAGGGCGGAGAGGGTGCTGGTGACCTGGTCCAGCCGGTTGCGATAGCGTTCCAGCGTGGCCAATGCCTGATTGGCGCGGGCCAGCACGGGTTCGGACCCTTCCAGGACGTGGCGGATGCCTTGGACATAGATGGCGATGATATGCATCGATTGCGAAACCGAGATGACCGGGAAGCCGGTCTGGATGGCCACGCGTTCAGCCGTACGGTGCCGGGTCCCGGATTCCTGGGTTTCAATGGAATGGTCCGGCACCAGCTGCACCGCGGCCTTGAGGATGTTGGAGGCGTCCCGGTCGCAGAGGATGGCCCCGTCCATCTTCGCCAACTCCCGCAGACGGGTCGGAGAGAAGAGGATGTTGATGTCGAATCCGCCCGAGGAGATCGATTCCACGGTGCGGTCGCTGCCCAGCACGATCAGGGCTCCGGTCCGTCCGCGCAGGATCCGCTCCAGACCATCACGCAGCTGGGTCCCGGGGGCGACCCGGGCCAGGGTGGTGCGCAACGCTTCGTCGGGGGATTTGGGCATGGGGTTCCTTCCGGTGGATCACCCCATCCTAAGCAGGACGTGGCCGCTGCGGCGAGGCGGGTCCTGGTGCGTCGTGGTGGGGATCCTAGCCGAAGGCCGCGCCCAGGGCCTCCTGCAGGGTGCTGACTTCACGGACCTTGAAGCCGTTGGGCACGACCCCGGGGCCGTTGGGCGAGGCGGGGACGAGCGCATAACGGAAACCCAGACGCTCGGCCTCGGTGATGCGGCGACCGATATCGGGCACCGGGCGGACCTCCCCGGCCAACCCGACCTCCCCGAAGGCAATGAATTGTGCCGGCAGGGGACGGTCCAGCTTGGCCCCCGAAATCGCCAGGGCCGTGGCCAGATCGGTCGCTGGTTCCCCCAACCGGACACCGCCGACGGTCGCGACGTAGGAATCCAGGGTGGACAGGTCCATGCCCGCCCTGGACTGGAGTACGGCCAGGATCATGGCCGTGCGCGCGGAGTCGAGCCCGCTGGTGGCCCGACGTGGCTGGGCGTTGCTCGTCTTGGCCAGCAGAGACTGCACTTCGGCGACCAGGGGCCGGCGGCCCTCCAGGGTGACCGTGACACAGGTGCCCGAAACCGGTTCCTTGGTGCGGGTGACGAAGAGTCCGCTGGGGTCCGCGAGGCCTTCGATCCCCGACTCGGTCAGATCGAAGCAGCCGACTTCATCCGTGGGGCCGTACCGGTTCTTCACGGCACGCAGCAGGCGCAGACGCGAGTGGCGTTCACCGTCGAACTGGCAGACGACGTCCACCAGGTGCTCGAGCAGTCGGGGCCCGGCAATGGAACCGTCCTTGGTCACATGGCCGACCAGGATGGTGGTCATGTTCCGTTTCTTTGCCGCGTTGATCAATGAGGCAGCAACTTCACGGACCTGGGTCACCCCGCCGGCAGCGCCTTCGACGTCCGCGGAGGACAGGGTCTGGACCGAATCGATGACCAGCAGGTCGGGGTCCAGCCGTTCGATCTGGCCCAACGCGATGCCCAGATCCGTTTCGGCAGTCAGGTAGAGGGTGTCGGAGAGGGCATCGATCCGTTCGCCACGCATCTTCACTTGGGCGGCCGATTCCTCGCCGGTGATGTACAGGACCGTGCGGTCGGTGCGGGAGGTGCGGGCCGCGACGTCGAGCAGCAACGTCGATTTGCCGACCCCCGGCTCCCCGGCCAACAGGATCACGGCCCCGGGGACCAGCCCGCCGCCCAGGACGCGGTCCAGTTCGCCGATGAGGGTCGGCCGGTAGAGGGCCAGCGAGGAGTCCACGTCGGCGATCTTCACCGCCGGGCTGGCCACGGTGGCCGCGGCCGTGGTGCGTGCGGTGACCTGACCGATCTCCTCGACGCTTCCCCAGGCTTGGCATTCACCACAGCGGCCGACCCATTTCACGGTTGTCCACCCGCATTCGGCACAGCGGTAGCTGGGGGCGTTACGGGCGCGGGTACTGCTTTTGCTGGCCATGGTTCACGATGTTATCGCCTCCGAGAGACAGTTGGGTCGGGTTCAGAGCCGGGCGAGGAAGGGGACCGCCTCGGAGTGCTCGAGTCCGGTGGCCTCCAGCAGATCCACGACCAGCGGCCGCAGCAACAGGACCAGCCCTTCGCCCTGCAGCCCGGTGGCGCCGAAGGAGGCGGGGGTCAGTCGCCCGGCGGCAGCGATCAGTTCCTCCCGTGCCGCGGTTTCGGCGCGGTCGCGTTGGGACTGCTGGGGTTCCATGACGGAGCGGGCCAGCGCGTCGACGGCATCGGCCACCTCGTCGAGGTAGACCGAGAGCTCCAGGGCAGCCTCGTCGCGCAGGGCCGCATGGGTGATGACCGAGGCCATCCGGCGGGAGAAGACCCGCAGGTTACGCATCGCCAGGTCGACTTGTCCGGCAACCCGGCGCAACCGTTGCAGCTCGCCGCGGTGGCGCCGGAAATGGGGCGAAAAGGTGGCGATCTCGTGGGCACCGGTCAGCGACGCCGGGATCTTGTCCATCAGCGGCTGGGTCCCCCGGGCCCGGACCAGGGCATGCCAGGCACGGGTGGAATCGGATTCGCGGACCGCGACGGAACATTCACGCAGGATGGCCGAGAGTTCCCGGATGAGCTGGCGCAGTTCCCCTGCGGGTTCCCGGCGCGGGTCCCGGGGGGCCAGGGCGGTGATCAGCAGGGCGCACAACCCGCCGATGATCGCGTCGGCACTGCGGGTGAATGGGCCGCCGTCCGGGGCCGGGAGCAGGACCACCAGCAGGGCCTGGACCCCGAACTGGGTGGTGAAGATGGAGCCGCTGTCCAGGAAGCGGGCGAGGATCAGCGACACGGAGACGACCGTGGCCGCCTGCCAGATCCCGGTGCCCAGCACGGTGAGCAGCAGGTCGCCGACAGCGATGCCCAGGGTGCAGCCGATGGCGACCTCCAGGACGCGACGCATCCTGGTCATGCCGCCGAAACCCAAGGCGATGACCGCCGAGGTGGCCGCGAAGAGGGGGGCCTGGTGGCCCAGGATCTTTTCGGCGATCCAATAGGCGCCGACGGCACAGACGGTGATCTGGATGATCTGCACCAGGGAGACGCGGACGCGGGCGGTCCCCGATCGCGCTCTTCGGCGCAGCCATGGGGACACTTTGCCCAGCGGTGTCGCCTTGTCCATGCCTACAGTTTGGCATGAAAGCAGGGGAAGACCCCATCGCCTTGTGATGGATCGCTCACGGAGCGCGCCGAGGGCCGTAGACCCTCGTCAACGACGGGTTTTCCGCGGCTGGGCCGGGAAGGTCCGATCCGCGTTAACCTGTTGTTCACCCGGGCCGGGACCGTTCTTCACTTCCGCTGCCTAGCGTCGTAGATACACCGAAGCAGCAGCCACCGTCGCAGCAGAAGAAGGAATGACCACGTGAAGCTTTCCCGCACCACCCAGATCGCCTCAGTACTTTCCGTCGCAGCCCTGGCCTTGACCGCCTGTGGCTCGGACAACCCCACCGGCAGCACCGAAGGCTCGGGCGGTTCGTCGCAGGAGAGCAGCAAGGCCGTCACCGGCACGCTGACCGGTATTGGTGCCTCCTCGCAGAAGGCGGCCATGGACGCCTGGAAGTCGGGGTTCGAATCCACCGGCGAGGGGGCGAAGGTCCAGTACTCCCCGGACGGCTCCGGCGCCGGGCGCAAGGCCTTCCTGGCCGGTGGCGCACAATTCGCCGGCTCGGATGCCTACCTCTCCGACGAGGAATTCGAATCCTCCAAGGACGTGTGCGGCCCAGCGGGGGCCTTCGACATCCCGGCCTATGTCTCCCCGATCGCCGTGGCCTACAACCTCGAAGGCGTCGAGGGGCTCAAACTGGATGCGAAGACCATCGCCGCGATCTTCGCGCTGGAGGTCACCACCTGGAACGATCCGGCGATCGCCGATCAGAACGAAGGCGTCGACCTGCCCGATACCAACATCACCGTGGTGCACCGCAACGACGAATCGGGGACCACCGAGAACTTCACCCAGTACCTCTCGGCCACCGCCGGGGACACCTGGACGTACGAGGAATCGGGGGACTGGCCCTCCGACCTGCAGTCCGAGAACGCCAAGGGAACCGCGGGCGTCGTCTCCACCACCACCTCGACCCCGGGGGCCATCACCTATGCCGATGCCTCCGCCGTCGGGGAATTGGGGACCGTTGCGGTCAAGGTGGGCGAGGATTACACCGAGTTGTCCGCCGAAGCGGCAGCCAAGGCCGTGGAAAGCGCCGAACCGGTCACCGGCCGCTCGGACGTGGACATGGCCCTGGAACTGAAGCGCGACACCACCGAATCGGGGGCCTACCCGATCAGCCTGGTCAGCTACCACATCTACTGCAGCAGCTACCCGGACCAGGAGACCGTGGATCTGGTCAAGGCCTGGGGCAACTACGTCGTGGGCGCCGAAGGCCAGCAGGCCGCCGCCGACTCGGCAGGCAGTGCCCCGCTATCCGAACCGCTGATGGAACAGGCCCACGAAGCCATCGATTCCATCGAGGTAGCCTCCTAGCAGGCATCGAGAACACCCATCCGGCCCGGAATCCAGGAATTCCCCTCCACCATGGAATCCGGGCCACCACGGACCGAAAGGTCGCATATGACAACCAACGCGCTGACGTCGGGACCCGGTTCGGGCAGGACCGGAGACCGGGTCTTCTCCACGGCCGCGAGGTCCGCGGGCATCCTGATCCTGCTCACCCTCTTCGCCGTCGCCCTGTTCCTCTTCGTCCAGGCACTCCCCGCCTTCACCGCGGACCCGGCAGACCTCTCCGGGGGACAGGGGTTCTTCTCCTACATCTGGCCGATCGTCATCGGCACCGTGATCGCCGCGGCCATCGCCATCGTGCTGGCCACCCCGGTGGGACTGGGCGTGGCCCTGTTCATCTCGCATTATGCCCCGCGCAAGCTGGCCGCACCGCTGGGCTACGTCATCGACCTGCTGGCCGCCATCCCCTCGGTGATCTACGGGATCTGGGGCTACCTAGTGCTCGCCCCGGTCCTGGTTCCGGGCTATGAATGGCTCAACCAGCACCTCGGATTCCTTCCCGTCTTCGGCGGCCCGGTCTCCCAGACCGGCAAGACGATGCTCACCGCGGGGGTCGTGCTGGCGGTGATGGTCCTGCCGATCATCACCTCCCTCTCGCGGGAGATCTTCCTGCAGGCCCCCGGACTCCATGAAGAAGCGGCGCTGGCCCTGGGGGCCACCCGCTGGGAGATGATCCGCATGTCGGTGTTGCCGTTCGCCCGCGCCGGGATCATCTCGGCGGTCATGCTCGGCCTGGGCAGGGCCCTGGGGGAGACCATGGCCGTGGCGCTGGTCCTGTCGACCGGAGCGTTGATCCCCTCGCTGATCAAGTCCGGCAACCAGACCATCGCCGCCGAAATCGCGCTGAACTTCCCCGAGGCCTTCGGGTTGCGGATGTCCGAACTCATTGCGGCGGGCCTGGTGCTGTTCGTCATCACCCTGGCCGTGAACATGATCGCCCGCTGGATCATCAGCCGCCACCAGCAATTCTCGGGAGCCAACTGATGACCAATGCGACCCTGACCCCCGTACCCGCCGCCCCGGTCGCGAACCGGCGCAACCGGCTCTCCAAGGGGCGCCTGCCCCGCTGGGCGATCCCCGTCGTCGGACTCTCGGCCCTGGTCCTGGGGGCCGCCGGATCCACGCTGGGCGGCTTCTCCATCGCCTCGATGCTGATCTACACGGCACTGCTGTTCGTCGTCGGGGCCACCGCGGTCACCGTCATCGTGGAGGGCCGCCGGCAGGGAACCAACTCGTTCTTCACCTACCTCATCCACGGTTGCTTCATCCTGGCCCTGATCCCGTTGATCTCCGTGCTGTATACGGTGCTCGAACGCGGGCTGCCCGGAATGACGTCGAACTTCCTGTTCACCTCGATGAACGGCATGACCGGGGCCGTGGACAACCAGTCGGTGGCCGACGGGACCCCGGTCCTCGGTGGCGCCTACCACGCAGTGATCGGCACCCTGTTGATCACGGCGTTCTCGACGATCATCTCGGTCCCGATCGGAATGCTCGCGGCGATCTACCTGGTCGAATACGGGCAGGGCAATTCGCTCAGCCGGGGGATCACGTTCTTCGTTGATGTGATGACCGGCATCCCCTCGATCGTGGCGGGCCTCTTCGCCGGCGCCCTGTTCGGTGTCATCTTCGGACCCTCCACCCGGATGGGCATTGTTGCCGCCGTCGCCCTGTCGGTGTTGATGATCCCCACGGTGGTCCGCTCCACCGAAGAGATGCTCAAGATCGTCCCCAACGAACTCCGTGAGGCCTCCTACGCGTTGGGTGTGCGCAAATGGCGCACCATTTCCCAGGTCGTCATCCCCACCGCGATCTCCGGGATCGCCTCGGGCGTCACCCTCGCCATTGCCCGCGTCATCGGCGAGACGGCACCGATCCTGGTCACCGCCGGGCTGGCCAACAACATCAACTTCAACGTCTTCAGCAACTGGATGGCCACGCTGCCGACGTTCATCTACTACCAGATCCTCAGCCCCACCTCGCCGACGAACATCGACCCCAGTGCCCAACGGGCCTGGGCGGCAGCCCTGCTGCTGATCATCATGGTCATGGTCTTGAACCTCGGCGCCCGGCTGATTGCCCGGGTCTTTTCCCCCAAGACCGGCCGCTAGGCCCGAAGAACACCGAAGGAACCCCTTATGTCCAAACGCATCGACGTCTCAGACCTCAACGTCTACTACGGCAACTTCCGCGCCGTGGAGGACGTGAACATCGAAATCGAAGCCAAGTCGGTCACCGCCTTCATTGGCCCCTCGGGCTGTGGCAAGTCCACCTTCCTGCGCACCCTGAACCGGATGCACGAAGTGATCCCCGGCGCCACCGTCGAGGGCCAGGTCCTGCTCGACGGAGACAACCTCTATGACCCAGGGGTCGACCCGGTCACCGTGCGCAGCCAGATCGGCATGGTCTTCCAGCGACCCAACCCGTTCCCCACGATGTCCATCCGCGACAACGTGTTGGCCGGGGTGAAGTTGAATGCCCGCAAGATCAGCAAATCCGACGCCGATGACCTGGTGGAGTCCTCGCTGCGCGCCTCCAACCTGTGGAACGAGGTCAAGGACCGGCTGGATAAGCCGGGATCCGGGCTCTCGGGTGGCCAGCAGCAACGCCTGTGTATTGCCCGCACCATTGCGGTCAAACCCGGGGTGATCCTCATGGACGAACCGTGCTCGGCCCTGGACCCGATCTCCACCCTGGCGATCGAAGACCTGATCAACGAGATGAAGAACGACTACACGGTAGTCATCGTCACGCACAACATGCAGCAGGCGGCCCGGGTATCCGATAAGACGGCCTTCTTCAACATCGCCGGGACCGGAAAACCAGGCAAGCTCATCGAATACGACGATACGGCCACGATCTTCTCCAACCCGTCCGTCAAGGCCACCGAAGACTACGTCTCTGGCCGGTTCGGATAAACAGACGGTTTCCGTCGCGGGTCAGCGCGTGGCGGGAACGGCCCCGGAGGGGGAATCTCCGGGGGATCCCCAGTGGATCGAGTGCGGATGCGGGGTGCCTGCCGGTGCCCCGCATCCGTGCGTTGAACTCCCCCCGGGCAGCATGCACCTCGAGGGCATGGGCCGTTGCTTCAGCCGGCCCAGCCCAGCAGTGGATTGATGGCCAGGAAAAGCACCCCTGCGGCGGCAATGCAGGTCACGGGAGTTGCCAGCCAATACAACACGACGGAGACCACGCGCCTCCAGGCCACCGATTCGTACCGCTGGTTGGCGCCCGAACCCACGATGGAGCTGGTCACCGCCTGGGTCGTCGACAGGGGCATGTTCAAGGCGATCGCGCCGATGAACAGCATGGAGGCGGACACCGCCTGGGCGCCCATGCCGCGCAGCGGATCGATAGCCACCAGCCGGTAGGCGATCGTATGGGTGATGCGCCACCCCCCGCACAGCACCCCGACGCCCAAACAGCCCGCAGCGAGGGCCTGCGCCCAGAAGGGGATTCCCGTGGGGGTGGCGGTCTGCCCGGCCACGAGGGCCAGGGTGAGCATCGCGGCGGTGCGTTGGCCGTCCTGTAGGCCGTGCCCCAGGGCCACGGCCCCGGTAGTGACCGACTGACCCAGCCGCCCGATGGTGTTCACATCAGAGGAGCTGGAATTGCGTAGCAGCCAGGTCAGCGGGATGACCACCAGGAAGGATAGGCCAAAAGCGATCACTGGGGTCAGCAGCAGCGGGATCAGCACGCCACCGACCAGCATCCGGGTGATCCCCTGGGCGCCGTCCCCGCCGAGCAGTGCCGAGGCCCCGCTGGCACCGGCGAACCCCGAGATCACCGCCTGGGTCGAGGACATCGGCATGGCCCGATACCAGCAAAACAATCCCCAGCCACCCGCGGCCAAGACGGCTGTCAGCAGGATCGCCAGACCCGCGGCCCCATCCGGGACGTTCAAATCGGCGGCGGAGACCAAGGAACTGCCGAACGTTGTGCTGAGCAGGGTTCCCACGACGGTGAAAAATGCGGCCAAGACCACCGCGATCGAGGGGGTCAGCGCCCGGGTACGGACGGCTGCCGCCACGGAGTTGGAGGCGTCGCGGAAGCCGTTGAGGAACGCGAAGGCACAGATCGCGGCGAAGACGCACCACAGCAGCACGGTCATGGTTCCGACCGGCTCAGGATTCCTTGACCAGGACGCGTCCCAGATGGTCGGCGACCGCCCGCAACGAGTTCACTGATGCCTGCAATTGTTCGGCGACCGCACGGTGGCGCAGGATCGAGGAGGCCTTGGACAAATCGGCGATCTCTCCCAGCCAGGCCCGGTGGGTCCGGCGGGAACGGCGACTGAGCCGAATCATCTGGATCCAGACGTCCTCGAGGTCGTCGGGGTGCTGGAGCCTGGCCAGCGCCTCATTGGTCATCTCCGATTGACGTCCGAGCATCTCCAGCTGTTCCGCAGCCCGACGGGAGACCCCGGACACCGAGGTGGACACCAACAGGTCGCCGGCCCCGCAGAGTTCGCCCACGGCGTCATGGAGCAGGCGGGAAAACGTGTAGAGATCCTCACGCGGTAGCGGGTTGACGTAGCTGGTGCGCAAATGTGTGAGCAGGCCATGATGCAGATCGGTGGCCCGCTGCTCGAACTGCTCGAGCTCTCGGATCAGTCCCGGCTGGTCCTCGGAGGGAGCCCCCAACAGTTCCGACAGGGTTTCCACGCAATGGCGGACCGTGGTGCCCAACTCCTGCAGCAACTCCAGTCCACGCGTCTCCACGGGAAATAATCTGAATTTCACGAAGCTCTACCGCCGGCGTCTGGTGGGTGGACGAATGATTGCGTCCCAGTCTACGCACGGGCCTTCAAAGACCTGACCGGTGGGGTGGTGCCGAACCGGGAGCACCTCTCGGCGGAAGGCCGCTCGAAGCGGCTAAATTTTGGAACCCGGGGCTACCGCGGTCCGACACCGCCTCCATTTTTCTCCGTCACCCCCGGCCGTGTCAACATGGGATCTCGCTAGGTGGGATGCCGGATACTCGCGATGGCGGAACAGATCAGGCGGGGCACTGGTGCCGGTTCAGGTTAATTCGCCGCGCCGCCACGACCGGGCCGCCGCTTCGAGATCCTCCGCCGTCTTCACCAGCAGGTCGGCGTTGCGGGTCAATCGGGTGGCCCGGTCGGCGCTGGAGGTCTCGGAGGCGTCGGCGTGCTCGGCCTGGCCCAAGGAGATGATCCGGCAGAACGCGGCAGTACGTTCCAGAGCCACGTCGAAATCACCGTCGAAGGCTCCGGTCAGGATCGAATCGGTCATCGCCGAGACTTCGTCCGCTCCCGGAGGTTCGGCCACCCCGGCGACGACCCGTGAAACGTCGGCGGTCTGTTGCCCGGCGGCGAAATACGCGGCGTAGCGTTCGGGGTCGCGCCGGGTGGCCGTTCCGAGGGCGTAGAGCCGCCACAGGGCGCCGGGGAGCGAACGGGCGGGGCTCTTGGCCCACAGTTCGGCCAGCACCTCCAGACCCTCCTGATCGGCCAGCTTGATGAGCCGGGCGGTCACTGCGGGATCGGAGTTGGCCCGCCCGTGGTGGACCAACGCCTCGGCCGCCAATTGGCCGGCCTCCGAAATGCGGGCAGGGTCGATACCACTGGCGAAGGGCTCGAAATCTGCCGGGGCAAAAGGTGTCGGGCGGTGGTGTCGGCGTCCACCCGAGCCCGCTGCGGATGTCTGGGCGTCACTCATGTACTCGACGATACTCCGGACCCAAACACCCCGGCCACGACCTCGCTGCAACGGAGAGCGCGGATTGCGTTAGGATATATACCGGCCATCATGGTCGCCGGGGGCCTTTAGCTCAGGTGGTAGAGCATCGGACTTTTAATCCGCTGGTCACGGGTTCGATCCCCGTAGGGCCCACCAGAAGGTCGTTGTTCAAACCAGCGACATCACCGGTTTGAGTTCCGGATTCCGTCGTCCGTCCTTGTTGGCGGACGGCGAGGGTCTGGACGTCGCGGCTGAGAAACACGTTGAACGGGACGCCGGGCTCCCCGTGGATGGTGTCGTCGTCTTGGACGATGAGCTTGTCGAAGAAGGCTTGGTTGGCGATCCGTCGCAGTGGGTCGTCGATGCTCATGTAGATGGCGTGCATGTCGCCGGCCAGCGCCAGGCAGTCGTCCAAGTGGGCCTTGGCCTGTTCGTACTCGATGTCGCCGGCGTTAATCTGCGCTTGGAGGAACGCAAGCCGACGGGCGATGCGGTCCTGCTCGGTCCCCAGTAGGTCCAGGGGGACGGCTCCGGCGTAGTGGGCTTGCAAGAGTTTCTGGCGTTCATTCCGGAGCGCGTCGCGTTCGCCCTTGTATGCCTGGGTCTCCTGCTTGGCGGCGGTGTGGAGCCGATCGAATTCACCGGTGACTAGCTCGCGGAGCGCGGTGAGGACTTGCTCGGGTATCTGGACGTGGCGGTAGTAGTCCTCGACGGCGGCTTCGATGTCGGGCACGAACATGGACTTGCGTTCGCAGGTGGTGCGCTTGGCGTGCCGGCCGGAGCACATGAAGTAGGGGTAGATGACGCCGCGGCGGCTCTTCGCCCGGGTCAGGGTCAGTCGGGACCCGCACTCCCCGCAGTACAGGCTTCCCTTGAGGTAGTGGTCGTGGGATTGAGTCTTCTCTCCGGACGTCTGATGCGCGGTCAGGACGGCCTGAACTCGGTACCAGACCTCGGGCGCGACTAGGGGTTCGTGGATGCCGTCGTAGCTGGCGCCGCGGAACCGGACGCTGCCCTTGTAGTAGGGGTTGGTGAGCATCTTGTGGATCGTAGACAGCACCGGCGGCTTCGAGGGCCGCTTCGGGGTCGGGACCGTGGTCAGGCCACGGTCGATGAGTTCTTCACGCAGGCTGATGGTGGAGTGGTTCCCGGTGGCGTAGGCCTCGAACGCCCATCGCACCAGCGGGGCACGGTCGGGGTCGACCTCGACGGTGCGGACGTCGCGGCCGAGTTCGTCGCGGCGGGTGACGTTGAGGTAGCCCATGGGTGCTTTGCCGTTGGTGCCGCCACTGAGCGCTTTCTGGTTCATGCCCTTGGAGACTTCGCCAGCGAGGTTGCGGGAGTAGAACTCCGCGATGGTGGACATGATGCCGTGCAGCAGCATCCCCGACGGGGTCTCGTCGATGTTCTCGGTCGCGGACACGAGCATGACCCCGGCCTCTTTGAGGGCGAGGTGGATGGTCACGTCGTCGGCGCGGTTGCGGGCGAGCCGGTCGACCTTGTGGACGATGCAGTAGGCGACGTGGTGGGCCTTGACGTACTCGATCATCCGCATCAGCTCGGGCCGGTCGGCCTTGCGGGCGGACTCGCCGGCGTCGATGAACTCTTCGGTGATGACCGCGTTGAGGTCTCGGGCCTTGCGCAGGTTTGCCTCCCGCTGGGCGGGGATCGAGAAGCCCTCGGCACGGCCGCCGCGTTCGGCTTGTTCCTTGGTGGACACGCGCAGGTAGGAGACTGCCATGGTGGTGGTCTCGCCGATGCGGTCCAGGGCGGTAGTGGCTGGTGGTTGTGTAATGGTCACGGGTCGTGTTTCCCTTCCCCGGATTGATCGGGCCCAGCACGAACGGTGGCTACCGCTGGTGCGGTGCGACTCGTAAAAGGGAAACAGGACCCAGCCGACTCGATATCGGAGCCTGCTGGGTAAGCCACGAAGGCCAAACAGGACCGCGCACCACGACCGAACCGGAGGTTTAGTCGTTGGCTTCTTGCTGATCTGATTCTACCTCGTGCCCCCGACATGCGTCGGGACCCGGCGACACGGTGTCCGGTGCGGGACGGGCGTGGTCTTGTTCGGCGCGGGAACGGGCCATGCCGATGAACAGTTGTGCGAGCTTGTGCAGGTCGGGTGTCTCACGCGGCTCGGCCTCAATCCGGTAGTCCCGCATCCGATCCGGCAGCCGCTCGTCCCGGCCGGGCGTTTCTCGGTGCGTCATGAGATTTCTCCGGTGCGTTCATCGAGGGCGCGGAAGAACGCCTCCTCGGCTTCGCGGCGGGCCTCGACCTGCTCGAACACGAACTCCACGAAGTCCTCGCCGCGGTCGGCGATGATGACGTCCTCGACGGGCGGGGCGGGGTCTTCACCGGGCCAGACGGTCTGCCGGGTGTGCCGGTCGCGGTCCAGGCGGGTGCCGGAGGCGGCGACCCATTCGCGGAGCCTGTTGCGGGCGTCGGCGAAGTCGCGGTGCCAGCCGACGGGCGCCGAACCGTTCTGTTCGGGGTCGTAGGCGCACAGCCAGTGGAGGTGCAGCGCGGACAGCTCCCACATCAGTTCCAGGTGCCGGTGCCAGAACGGCGGGATCACCGCAGCGGGGAGCCCGTAAGTGCGGCGCAGCCATGCCACCCAGTCGTTCAGCGCCAGCCACTCCTGTTCGAGGTCGTGGGCGGTCAGCAGGTTCCAGTTCACCGGGTGCGGCGGCTCCGCCACATCATCCGATGCGTCTTCGGTGCCGGGGTCGTCGTCCAGATCGTCGGGCTCGTCTGGTCCGGGGGTGTATTCGTCCATCGTCAGCATCCCCTTCGGTCACATGCTCACGGACGCAGGCGGCTGCGTGACGGGGCGGTGCTCGGGGGCGGTAAACGCGGCCGCGTCCCGCTCAGGCGCGGCCCGGCGGGGTGTGCGGTCGACGTCGTATCGCGTGCGGGCCATGTCGTGCCCGAGCCGGCGGGCGACGAACTCCTCACCCTCGACCGCTTGACCGTCGCGTTGGTGGGTGTATTCGCGGACGTAGCCCTCGGCGATGAACTTGTCGCCCTTCGCGAGTCGTTCGTGGCCCTGCTCTGCGGCGGCCTTGAAGGCGACCAGGTTGTGGAAGGTGGTCTCCAACTGGGTGAACGACCGGTCGTCCTCCTGCCGGTAGTGTTCCTTGCCGACCTTCATGTACAGCCTGGCATCGCCGTTCTCGGTGCGGGTGAGTTGCGGGTCGGACGCGACGAAGCCCGAGAACGATTGCTGAGTCTGGATAGCCATCGGAATCTCCTCCTGAAACGCGGCGTCCCCGGATCGGGGTCGCTGGTGTCAGGCAGGTGCACATCCCACCCCCGGCAGGCGCGCCGGGTCAGGAACCAGGGCGACGCAGCAGCGCCTCGATCTCGGCCCGGTCGGCCTTCAGCTGGCCTGCGTCCGAACGTGACGGCCAGGAGCGTAGGTCGGTGACGATCGGCGGCGCGGCTCGCAGCAGGGTGACACCGGTGCCGAACGGGAGTGTCCTGATGCGGTCTGGTGGGAGGATCGCGACGCGGCGGATGGAGCGTTGGTTGGAGCGGGTGCCGTGGTCGCCGCGGGTGACGGAGTCGGTGTACTCGTCGCGTTCGCCGATGAGCGTGCTCAGGTCTTGGAGGTCGCGGGAGTTGGAGGCGCCGCCGAGGATGATCTTGACGATACTGGCGTCCCAGATTGCTCCGGCGGCGTTGTCGCTCCACTTATCCCGTGCTTGGGCCAGGGACTGGAGGACGGGCAGGGTGGTGATACCGGTACCGCCGCCCTCAGCCATCAACGTGGGCAGGCTGGGAAGTGGTGCGAGGTTGCCGATCTCGTCGAGCGCGAGCAGCAGGGGCGGGTCGAGGCGTGCGCCTGGTGAGCGGGCAGCGATACGGCGGGCAGTTTCGATGAGGTCTTCGACGAACGCCGCCACCAGCGCGGAGGATGCACCGGCCCCGGCGCCGGTGGCGAGGAGATAGAGCGTGCCGCGGTCACGGATGAAGGTTTCGGGGTCGAAGCCCTCACCGGGCCCGGGCGAGACCGCGTCGAGGACGCGGGGGTCGGCCAGGGCGCTGAGGGCCAGGGCGACGCCCTGCCAGATCGAATCCCGCGTTTTGGGGTCGGCGTCGATCATTGCTCCGAGGGAGTCCGCCCACCCGGTGGCCGCCTGCGTGGTGTTGGTGAGGATCGCGACGGCTTCAGCGGCGGCGGTGGGGTCGAGGGTCCACCGGAACAGCTCTGCTGGTGGTCGGTGGTCGAGAGCCGCGGCGTGCAGGAGGGCTTGGAGGGCGGTGCGGGTTTTGCCTTCCCAGAAGCCGCCGGATTCGACCCCGCCAGCGGACAGGCCGGTCGCTGCGGAGAGGCCGGTGGCGCGGATCATCGCCGTGAGCGGGTCCTCACATCCGCGGATGGGTGACCAGCGCATTCCGGCGGGGATGCCTTCGGCGAGGCGCTGGGGGTCGAACACCGCCACCGGCCGTCCGCCACGCTGCCTCGCGCGGAGGGTGGCGGTGAGGTTGTCCGGCCGGGTGCTGGTGGTGACGACGGCGCCGGGCGCGTCGAGGATGGCCGGGATGACGATGTGCAGGCCCTTGCCGGAGCGGGGCGGGCCGATGAGCAGGATCGAGTCTTCTACCGACGCCCACACTTCGCGCCCCTTGGACGTGCCGATCCGATAGCCGACATCCGACGGTGCGGGATCGGTCAGGGATGCGCGGAGTGCCTCGGCCCGGCGGAGCAGCGCCTTCGCCGAGGCCGTCTGGGTGACTTCATGGGCCGTGGCGGTGCCGGCGAGGCGGCGTGGGTCGGTCTCGACTCGGCGGGAATGGCGGCGCAGCCGCACCCACCCCCATACTCCGGCGGTCACGAGCCCGGCCAGCATCGCCACGGTGATGATCCAGTACATGGTCGGGTTGAGCCCGTCGGCGTCGAGCGCAGCCGCGGGGTCGCCGGGGTTGAATAACACTCCGAGCCCAGCGGCGGGGCCGGCCTCGGGCTGGGGTGTGCCGGTGAGGAACGCCGCCACGGACCCCGAGGCGCGGAGGATGAGCGCGATCCCGAACATCCCGACCAGAGCGATAAGGGCGGCGTTGGTCAGCTCGTCACCGAACGACCCACCCTGCCGCCCCGGTGGGGCGCTCACGGCAGCCGCCGCACGTGAATAGTCCCCGAGACGCGTCCGAACAGCACGACCTCGCTGGCAACATCGGATGGCAGCGACCGGAGTTGACCCCGGTCCAGGAGGGCGCGGGCATGACCGGTGCTGATGGCATCGGCGTGGGCGATGATGACCGCGACGGCGACGTCTTCGCCGGGTACGAACCCGTCGCCGGTCACTTCGACGGGTTCCGGCCGCCGCTTGCTGCTGCCTTTGACCTGCCTGCCTCGTTCGGCCTCGGTCTCCGCCTCGGTTTCTGGTGGCTTGGGCGCGGTGCGGCGGCGGGTGCGGATGACGTCGGTGAACACGGTGCCGTCGCTCTCGTGCACCTCGATGCGCACCGTGCTGGTCCGGTCCCGGGTGAGGGCGTCCATGAGGGGCCCGAAGGTGCTGCGCGTCCACGCATCGCCGTCTGGTGGTGGGACGTCGGTGCCGTCGACGGTGACGTCCAGGACGCCGGTCTCGGTGACGGTGATGACCGCGTGCGGCAGCACAACCGGCGTCTCTTCCGGTACCGGTCCGGTGGTGTGGCGTGGGGGTTTACGGGTCATCACTTCACCCCCGAGGTGAGCCGCGAGCTGGTGTCGAACAGCTCCAGCTCGGCGGGATGGAGCTGGTGCTGGGTGACGAAAGCCCGGTCCTTGATCCGCCACAGCCCCTGCCCGACGCCCAACGATGGGAGCAGTTTCTGTTCGGTGCCGGTCAGCCCGAGCGCCTGGGCAGTGGGGCCGAGCTGGTCGGATTCCTGCCGGTAGACGATCCGGGTCTCGGCATTGGCCAGCAGACTGTTCGCCAGGGAGCGCATGGCCGAGCCCGCGTCGCCGACGTTGTCCAGGTCGGAGAGTTTGTGGAAGATCAGCATGTTCGCGATCCCGTAATGCCGCGCAAGGCGCCAGTGCGCGTCCATCCGCTTCAACAACGCTGGGTGGGACATCAGGCGCCACGCTTCGTCGTAGATCACCCACCGCTGCCCACCGTTGGGGTCCAGCAGTGCGGACTCCATCCACGCCGACGAGCACGTCATCAACACCGAAATGAGTGTGGAGTTCTCGGTGACCCGGGATAGGTCGAGACTGATCATCGGCAGCGACGGGTCGAACCGGACCGTGCTGGGACCGTCGAACAGGCCGGCGAGGTCACCGGCGACCAGGCGGCGCAGGGCATGGCCGACGAGCCGCCCGTCCTCGGCCAACCTGCCGTCGGCGGCCTCGTCCGGGGTGAGGATGCGGTCGACGACCATCGGCAGGATCGGCACAGTGTTCTCCGCGACGACTGCGGTCAGGGCAAGGTCGATCGCGGTGTGCTCCAACGGCGTTAACCCGCGGGCCAGGACAGTCTCAGCAAGAGCGCCGATGAGATCGCGGCGGCGGGAGGCGACCGTGATGGCCCACTCGTGATCCGACAGCCCGGAGGGCCGGAGTCCTTCATCAAGGGGGTTCAGTCTCGTGCTGAGTCCGTGGCCCAGGACGATTGCCTTCCCGCCGACCGCGTTCGCGACGGCGGTGTGCTCGCCCTTCGGATCACCCGGGACATAGACGCGCCGCCCGAACGGCAGCGACCGCGTGTAGAGCGACTTCGCTAGCGAGGACTTGCCCGATCCCACGATGCCGGCGAGGACGACGTTGGGGGCGGTGATGATCCCGCGGGCGTAGAGCACCCAGGGGTCGTAGACGAACGAGCCGCCGGAGTAGAGGTCTTGGCCGACGAACACCCCCTCGGAGCCGAGACCGCCTTCAGCGACGAACGGATAGGCACCCGCCAGCGTCGCGGAAGTGTCCTGGTGGCGCGGGAGGCGGAACCCGCCCGGGGTGCGCAGAGCTGTAGGACCGGACTCACCGGCGGCGGGTAGGTAAGTGGTGGCTCTACGGTCGGCCCGTTCGGCCTCGGCTTTCGCCCTGGCCGCGGCCTGCTCGGCGCGGCGCTGCTCGACTTGGAGGCGTGCGGCGGCCTGTTTGCGTTGCTTGCGGAGCCGGCGACGGTCGGCGGTCGGGGCGACCAGGACCGAGGTGTGCAGGCGTTCGGGCTCGCGCGCGCTCACAGCGACAACCCCCGCCCCGTCGACTCTGAGGAGCGGGTCGGCTCCGCGAACCAGTCCGGCTCCGCTCCCACCGACCCGTGCTGCGTCCGCGCGGATGCGGGCGTCACTTCGGTCTGGGGCGTGCTCGGATCGAGTGGCCCGACGCCGCTGATGGCCTCACGCGATGTCACCACGTCGGTCCCGTCGATGGTCGGGTCGGGTGTGGCGGCGGGGTGTGCCCGGAGGAGATTGACGTGCCCCATGAACGGGTTGTACGTGAGGGTGTAGTCACCGTCCGTGGCGACCCGGTCGAGTTGTCCGGTGGGTGGTTCCTCGTAGACGTACCCGTTCTCCAGTGCCGCGTCGGTTGTCTCCTCCCCGTAGTCCCAGTTCCTCAGGTGCGTGATCGCCGCGTCGGGGCCGTCCCGGTTGATGAGGTCGAGCACCTCGTCAGCTTCTGAGCCTTGGAGGAAGACGACGCTGAGCCACCGCCGCGGTGCTTCCGTGGACACTGCCTCCCGGTCGAGTTCCTGGGCGGGGGCGTGCCAGGCGATGCGTCCCGAATGGGTCATCGCGGCATTGACGCGCTCCTCGACACTATCGAGGAGCGTTCCGGCGTGGTGCAGGTCGTCTGCCGCGGCGAGGGCTTCGGAGGCACCGATCGCTTGGTCACCGTCATCGTCGTGAGCGCGGCCGCGATGAACGAGATGCGCGGAGCCGAGCTGATCGAGCACCTGGCGCAGCGATCGGACGCCCGAGAGGAGGTCACCGAGCACGCTGTAGGTGTCGGCGGGGTTGTCGAAGACGCGGCTGGCGTGCGCGAGCCCGCGCAGCGCGTCAGATGCCTCGGCGGCATCGGCGAGTGGGTTGTGGAATGTGGGCATCGTGTGGCCTCCCTGAGACGTGGTGTGTCAGGCAGGTGCACTCGCAAGCCCTGCGCGCCTCACGTCGGAGGGAGGCGACCAGACGTGGTGGGTATCCGTGTCACAGTTCAACGCCGGCCGTGCGTGTGTCCGAAGTCCTCGCACACGTGGCCAGTGCGGGACTCTCGACTCTCATGCGAGCAGTTGGTGGTGGGCGAGTTCGCGGTAGAGGGCCGAGGTCTCCAATAGCTCGGCGTGCGTGCCAGTGGCAGTGAGCCGGCCACGGTCCAAGACCACGATCTGGTCGGCGGCCGCGACGGTGGCCAGGCGGTGAGCGACGATGAGCACCGTGCGGCCGGTCGATGCCGAGCGGATCGCTTGGTGCAGGGCCTGCTCGTTGCGGGAGTCGAGGCTCGCGGTGGGCTCATCGAGCAGGAGCAGCGGGGCGTCTACGAGCAAGGCGCGGGCGATGGCCAGGCGCTGGCGTTCTCCGCCGGACAGGCCGGCACCGTCGTCGCCCACAGTGGCATCCAGCCCATCGGGATGGGCGGCGATGCGCTCCAGGAGGTTGACGGCGGCGAGCACGGTGCGGCATTGGTCGTCGTCGGCGGTGGGGTTGGCGAGAACAAGGTTCTCGCGGATCGTGCCGGCCAGCACCGGCGCGTCTTGCTCGACGTAACCGATCTGGGCGCGCAGCACCGCCCTCGGCATGACCCGGATATCGGTGCCATCCAGGCGGATTGCGCCGCGGTCGGGGTCGTAGAACCGCTCGACCAGGGCAAGCAGGGTCGACTTGCCCGCCCCGGACGGACCCACGATCGCGGTGGTGGACCCGCGAGGTGCCGTGAGGGTGACATCGGTCAAGACGCGGTGGCCGGGCCGGAAGGCGAAAGTGACGTGGTCGAAGACGACTTCGGCGCCCTCCGCGGGTGGTGGGGGTTCTTCCGAGGAGGTCCCGGCGCGCCCTGGCACACCCGCGATGACAGGCGGGTCGCCGTCATCCTCCCGCGGTAGGTCGAGGACCTCGTGGATACGGGCCAAGGCACCAAGAGCGGAACGCACGGTGGTGATCGCGGAAAAGAACTGTCCGAGCGGCATGATCATCATGAACAGGAAGAGGATGAAGGTCACCAGGTCGGCCACGGTGAGGGCACCGGCCGCTACCCGGTAGCCCCCGACCCCGAGCACGGCGAGGAATGATCCCTGGACTGCGAGGCCGCTGATGGGCCAGAGCACGGCTTCAACGCCGGCCACACGCACGCCGTAGCCGTAGGCGGCGGACGCCTCATCGTTGAGTCGGGCGATCTCGCGGTCGGTGGCGCCGCTGGCCCGGATGGTGCGGATCGCCGAGACCGCCCGTTCCACGCCCGCGCCGAGCCGCCCCAGTGCCTCCTGGGCCGATTGGGTGAGGGTCTGAATCTGGGCCGAGGCCAGCACGACGCTGACCATGGCCACTGCGACGACGGCCAGGGTGATCCCGAGCAGGACCGCATCGAGCAGCAGCATGGCAATGAGCGAGCCGGCGAAGACCAGGGCGCCACCGAGAGCGTCGACCAGCCCCCCGGTCAGGGCGGCGCGCACCATGGTGGTGTCCGACCCGACCCGGGAGACGAGGTCACCGGCGCGGCGAGTGTCATAGACCCGCACCGGGAGGTGGAGCAGGGCGGCGATCAGCCGGCGCCGCGCGGTCAGCACGACGCCTTCGGCGGTGCGCTCCAGCAAGAACTGCTGCACCGCACCGACCACCCCGGCACCGACCACCAGGACGATGAGCACCCAGATCAGCTGGGCCAGCGGTCGGCCGGTCCCCACCGAGTCGATGAGCCGATTGACCAGCAACGGTTGGGCCAGGTTCAGCCCCGCGCCCAGGATCGACAAAGCGACCACGATGACGAGTGCGCCACGGTGCTCGCGCAGGTAGCCCAGTAGGGCGCGCGACGGTGCCGGGGCGAGCGTCGGGGCGCCTGCCCGTCCCTCCATCACTACTTGTGATCCATCGCGTCGGCGCAGGCGAGCGCGAGGTTTTGTGCACGGACGAGCAGGCCAAGTCCGTTCGACAGACGGATCAGCGGAATCAGTGCGGCGCCGAGCAAGCCGAGGGGACGAACAGCGCGGGTCAGCGTAAGTATTGTGCCACCGTCGACGGCGACAAATCGCAGCTCGTACCAGCCCAACGGCTGGTCGTCCCAGCGAACGTGTCCGTCCTCGTCGGCTGTGGGGGTGAGCCGGAGAGTACGGGTGCGACCGCGCTTCGTCACGTCCACGACTAGCGTGCCGTCGTTTTGCCGCGTCGTGTCGGGAACCATCAACCATTGCGGGGCCACCGTGCTGTCGGTGGCGACTGAACGCACGAGTCCCCGCTCGGCGGGAATGAAGTGCGTCAGCTGCACGGCTGCCATGCGTGTTTCTGCCTGCGATTCGACGGTCTGAGCACGCTGCGGGGCGACCGGTGACCAATCTGCGTGGCCACCAACCACCTCGCTGGTCATGGTTTCCAGATCAGCGCCACCGCGTTCGATGAGGTCGCGGATCGTTCCGGATGGCTCTGCGAGCAAGGCATGCAGCAGATCGCGTTCTGTCGCGCGGACACCGAGGCGGTCAATGAGTCGATCAGCCCTTTCGTTCATCGGCACTTCCCCAACATCCCCGCGGTTCAGCTCGTTCAATGGTCGCGGTGCCGGTGCGGGGAGTGCGCGGACGTCCACGCCGAGAAGAGCGACCGCATCAGCATGGACCGCACCGGCGGCGGAGCGCGCAGAGATCAGATCGATGCCGTGGCGGGTGAGTAACTGGGCCGCCTGCCCGCCAGCAGCGATCAGGCCGATCAGAAGGTGATCGAGGTCGATGTAAGGCTCCCGCGCACGGGCGGCCTCGCGCCAGGCGGCGGTCAGGTAGATCGGCATCGTGCGTGCGCTCATCGAGCTCCTCCGTGCTTGGGCGCCAGACCGGGCCGGACCCGGTTGCGGTACTTCTTGTGAACGGCCTGACGGGACACGCCCAGACAATCGGCGATATCGGTCCAGCCCAGACCGGCGGCCAAAGCGGCTTCGACCTGGCGTAGCTCCAGCGTGTCCACCAAGCGACGCAATGCTGCGATCGCTCGCAGTCCCACGCGAGGGTCGGACACGTCAGCCGCCCGAACTGTGAGGTCCATGATCTCCATACAAAGCAACCTACGTTGACATGGCCTCCAAGTCAACATAAGTTGCGTTGCCCGTCGGGACAACGCGTCTAGCCGGGCGCCCACGATGCCGAGGAACGGTGAAGTCAGAGAAGAGCGACTCGATCCCGCACGGGTACGGGCCGAGCATACGAAGCGGAGACGGCGGGCGATCAAAGAGTCTGTGTGCACCAACCCGAATGCCCACGTCACGTACGCAGCCGGCTTCGGGATTGGTACTGGCTCTCCGTTTGACGGGTCAGACTCGGCGACACAGCGGCAGCGCAGCGGCGGTGAACGCGGCGGCCTGCTGTCCCACGAGTAGCCGGGTCTCGCAGGAGGCTTGGATCGCGGCCTGCTCAATCGCGGCCACACCGGCCTCCAGCTCTTCGACGGTGGGTGCGGAGACGCTGATGAGGCCGGTGAACCGCAGCACGCCGTGGCCGGCGGTCAGGTCGGCTTCCTGCTGGAGGACGTCGTGGTACTCGGCGGTCTGGGTGGCGTCTTCGATCTGCCCGATCTTCGCCCGCTGGGCGGCGTCGGAGATGTGCTCGACCTTCTTCTTGCGGATGTCGCGGGCGGCCTGGTCCGAACGCATCGGAGTGCACAGCAGCGAGAAGCTGCGTTGGATGCCGGTGGACAGCAGCACCGGAGACAGGAAGCCCGGGTAGACCATCGAGCGCGGCCACTCCGAGACCCACAGCACTGCGTGGTGTGCGGAGTCGGTGCGCAACCGGGTCCAGGACTCGTTGACGGCCACGGGGCCAGCGGTGGCGAGGTGCTGGCCGAGTTCGCCGTGGCGTTCCAGGGTCGCGGCGATCGCCGGGTCATATGCGCTGCGCAGGATCACCGCGATCTGTCCCGGGCTCAGCCACCCGGAGGGCTTCAGGTCCGCTGAGCGCAGCGCCGCGACCAGGGTCGACATCTCCTGGCGCAGGACGGCCGCGGCCCCGCGGATGCCTCCGCCGGCGGTCCTGATCTGCCGGGCCGCGGTCTTCATATCCAGCGAGAGGGACAAAGTGGTCGCGTGCCGTTCCCCGGCCGGCCCGGCACGCTCGATCAGTTCCGCGTACGTGGTCGCGGCCCAGGTGTCGTCGGCGGTGCCGTGGGAGGCCCACCATTCAGCCAATCCGGTGCCGGAGTCCGGCAAAGTGCGTTCGACGACTTGGAGGGTGGCGATCCGTCCGGAGCGGCACACCGTGGCCAAGACGCGACCCCAGGAGGTAACGCGGCGTTCCTGCTCGCCCGGGTCCAGGAGCACGAACGCTGGATGGGTCACCTCGCAGACCACGGTGAGGGTCGCGGCGTGGGGGTCATGGATCATCCCGGCCCCGGTGTCGGGGTCGGTGTACTCGCGCATGCGTGCCATGTCCCCGGGCAGCGCGAGCGTCCCGACCGGCCGCGGTGCCACGATGCGGCGCCGATAGAGGAGTTGGCCTGCGGTGGTGCGCCAGAGCCACCAGGATGCGACCGGCAGCCACTCCACGGCTGGGCGTCCGGCGACGGGTATCCACGTCAGCGCCGCGGCGAGCACCCACACCGGAGCCGTGTAAGCCAGCAGGATGCCACCGCCGGCATACAGGCCGCCGACGACGGCAAGGACGCCGGTGGCGAGGGTGATGAGCTGGGCCAGGGACAGGCCAAGGAGGATACCGCGGCGGGTGAGGCGGGAGAACTTGACCGGCACCAGCTCCGTGGAGGACTCCTTCTGCTTCGTCGTCATGGCCGTCTCAGTCCTTCCCGGTCGGCTTCGGTGCCGGCGGCGGCGGGGCCGGCTTCGGCGCAGGCGGCGTCGGTTGCGAGGGACCCGCCGACGGTGTCTTCGGCTCGGCAGGAGGCGGAGCCTTCGTGGTCGGTGTAGACGACGTCGAGGACGCCGCAGGAGAGGGTGTGGCGCCGGTCTGCCCGGCACTGTCGGCGGCGGCCTCGCCCTGGTTGCCAAGAGCCGTGCCGGCCTTCGGACCGGCAGTCGCAGCACCCTTGGCGACCTTCGCCGCGATCACCGCAGCCGCGGCCGGACCAGCCGCCGCAGCACCCGCACCCACCGCACCTGCCCCGGCACCACCACTTGCTCCTGCTCCTGCGCCGGCGGACCCACCCGCGGTGCCAGCGCCTCCAGCAGCACTCGCCCCACCCCCGGATGCCTGGGGCGCGGAGGTCTTGGCCGGAGGCGGCGTCTTCCCACCGCTCCCACCGCTGTCGCCGCTGTTGCCTCCGTCGAGGACCTTCTTGGGGCCGTCGCCGGCTGGTTTCGTCGGGGTGGGGACAGGGCGGTTGAGGGCCTGTTTGGCGTCTTGTTCAGAGCCGATCGCGTGGTACATGTCGAATCCGATGAAGCTGATGAACTTGTAGGTCAGGTAGGGGGCGAATGCGGCCATCGCCATCAGCACGATTCCGGCCAGCGGGTCGCTGATCGAGGACAGGTCCGCATCGATCGGTGCCGATACCTGGGTGATGGCGACCAGGAACATCACGACCAGGACGAGCTTGGAGCAGATCAGCGCGATGACGAACATCGCCCACTTGCCGATCCATCCTCTGCTGGCGTCCCAGGAGGCGCCGGAGAACGCCAGGGGTGCGAACACGATCGCCACCAGCAACAGCGCCTTCCGCACGAGCAGCGACAGCCACACGGTCGCGGCGGCGGCGATCGCCAGGCCGGCGAGGAAGATCGTGATGATCGCCCCCACCCCGGGGGCGGCGATGTTGATCCCCACCAGCCCCGCCGCGAGGAGGGTGATCTTGTCGCCCATCGACTCGGTGGTCTCACCGGCGGCCTGGATGATCCCGACACAGAGCTGGTCGACGATCTCCAGCAGCAACGCCGTCAGCGTGATCACCACGAACGAGCCGAGCACAGACTTCGCCAACCCGAGGGCTGCCCGAGCCAGGGCAGTGGGATCGCGGCGGATCAGACCGGTGAGCAGCTGGAGACAGAAGAAGATCAGCATCACGAACACTGCGATGCCGAACAGCAGGTTATAGACCGCCACATATTCGGGTCGGGTGACATCGACGAGCGTGGTGGTGTCGAACACGGACCACACGGCCTCGAACAACCAGCCAGCGGCGGCACCCATCGCTTGGGCGAGCCAGTCGAACGGTGCCGCCACCAGACTGGCGGCGGCTTCGCCGGCGGTGTCGCACACGGCCGAGATGACGGGGATATCGCATACACCCACCGCAATCACTCCTTTAAGGATCGAGTCAGCGGTTGGTGTCAGACCTGCTGGCCGACGTCCCAGAAGAAGTTGATCAACGTCACGCTGGCGCCACAGATCACCGCGGCCCCGCAGCTCACGAGGACGCCCATCTTTCCCCGGCCCGCGAGGTGTGGATTAGAGGAGTTCGCGCCGAAACCCCACACGATCGCCGAGATGATCAGCGCGAGCACCGACAAGATGAGGCCGACGGTCATCACCGCGCCGACGATGGTGCGCAGCTGGGCGATGCCGGGCAGACCGGAATCGTTGGGGGTGATGTCGACATCCATTGGCATAAGCGCAGGCAGAGCGGTGATGAGATCGAACACGGTGAGTCTCCTGACGAACGGAACCCGCCCTTTCGGGGCGGGTACACGGATGGGTTCGCAGATCAGGTGCGCGACAATCCCCAAGGCCGTCCGAGGCGGCAGTTTCGAGCCTGGGCAGGGATCAGAGTTGCTGGCCGAGGTCGATGAGCCAGTTCATCCACGCCACTCCGGCACCAGCCAGGACCGCGGTGCCGAGGGCGACGAGGACACCGGTGCGGCCCTTCCCAGCCGCGCTGTAGTTGCCGTTCGCAGCTGCGATGGCCCAGATGACGGCCGAAACGATCAGCATCAGGACGCTAGTGATGAGCACGAACGTCAGCAGCGCGCCGATCACCGCGCGCAGGTCACCGATCCCACCGATCCCGTCGAAGTCTGGAAACACATCCATGCCGCTCATGCCTTCGGGCGGCGGCGTCGCATATTCGACGTGCCGGAATAGATGGTGCGAGAGCGGGATTGCCATGCCGTGAAGGTGCGCTGAGGCCGCCCGGCTGCCCGCTGTCGATCAATGCGACGTGGTTCACCCGGCATTGGGAAGACCCGAGGCCGGGCTTGTCAACGCTCTCGGACCTTCGTGCGTGTGGTGTCTAGTCGTGTGCTCCGTTGTCGGCACCTTCGCATCACTGTTCTTGGACGTGCTTCTCACGCGCAGCCCGATCTGCAATAATCTGCGTATGGATGCAGATAAGCAGGTGTGTGGGGTGGACCCGGACAGTCAGTTCGTGGAGCTCGCGGTCGAGGTGTTCGGGCTGCTCGCGGACGCGACGCGGGTGCGGATCATTCTGGCGCTGCGCCGCAGCGAGGAGCTGTCGGTGAATCACCTCGCCGACATTGTGTACAAGTCCCCGGCGGCGGTGTCGCAGCATCTGGCGAAGCTTCGCATGGCACGGATCGTCGCTGCCCGGCAGGAGGGTCAGCGGGTGTTTTACCGGCTGGAGAACGAGCACGCCTCGCAACTCGTGACCGATGCGATCTTCCAGGCCGAACACTCCCTCGATGACCGTCCGCGTCACCACCACTCCGAAAGAGCGGAAGCATGACCGATCACAGCCACTCGCATTCGCACGCCGCCGATCACGAGCACGAGCACTCGCACCCGACCGGGTTCAAAGGATTCCTTTACGGAATCTTCGTGCCGCACTCCCACGACGCGGCGGACTCGATCGACGACGCGATGGAGGCGAACTCTGCGGGCATCCGGGCGCTGAAGATCAGCCTCGTTCTCATGCTCGCCACGACCGTGGCTCAGGCGGTGGTCGTCGCGTTCTCCGGCTCGGTCGCACTCCTCGCCGACACGATCCACAACTTTTCCGACGCGCTCACCGCGGTACCGCTGTGGATCGCGTTCGTTCTCTCCCGCCGCGCAGCGACCCGCCGCTACACCTACGGCTTCAATCGGGCCGAAGACCTCGCCGGGCTGTTCATCGTGCTCATGATCGCGCTGTCCGCGGTCATCGCCGCGTGGGAGGCGATCGACCGGATGATCAACCCGCGCTCGATGGAGAACGTTGGCTGGGTGATCGCCGCCGGCATCATCGGCTTCCTCGGCAACGAGGCCGTCGCCGTCTACCGCATCCGCGTCGGCCGGAAGATCGGCTCCGCCGCGCTCGTCGCCGACGGCGTGCACGCCCGCACCGACGGCTTCACGTCCCTGGCCGTCGTTGCCGGCGCCATCGGCGTCCTCCTCGGCTTCCCGCTCGCCGACCCCATCGTCGGCCTACTCATCTCCGTCATGATCGCGGTGCTGCTCATCGGAACGATTCGATCGGTAGGGCGTCGCCTCATGGATGGCATCGAGCCCGAGCTCGTTGACCGGGTCAAGCACGCTCTCGAACACGCCGCGGAGGTCGAGTCTGTTCAGCGGGTGCGGCTGCGCTGGGTCGGCCATCGCCTCCGCGGCGACGCCGTCGTCCGAACCGCCCAGATGGATCTGGCCCACGCCGATCTGGTTGCCGAGGAGGCCGAAGCAGCCGCGAAGCGGCACGTGCCAAAAGTGGACGAGATCACGATCCGCGTCACGGCATCCGCACCCCATCTTGAGCGGCGATGAACGCTCAAGGTACGAATCTACGGTAGATGTAATCTCGGACCTTAGGCGACGACCGTTACGTGCAGGTGGTCGATGTGTTTGGTCGTGACGTCGGTTCCCCTGGTGTAGGTCCGCCAGCCCTCGGCGTCGCGGGCCAGCGACCAGATCTTGTCCTGCCAGATCAGGTATTCCACTCCGAGAGCCTCGGCGTGGTCCTTCATCCAGTTGGTCAGTTCCCAGCCCGCTTCGAGCTGCGCGGGAGTCGGGACCGATCCGATCGCGTTGCCGAAGGTGATGTCGCATGCCCGCCCGAGGGGATGTTCCGAGACGGTGCCCGGTCGAGGTGACCAGCACGCCCAGGACGTGTCGGGGAAGGCGGCGGTGGCCTGCTGATACAGGTGCAGGGTGCGGGCGGTCATCTGCCCGTCGGAGGTGGGGTCGTCCACCATCTGGTTCGGGTCGCCCTCGAACGGCTCCGGTGCCTGGCCGGGCGTCCCGGCCCCTGGGTCGCAGCCGCCGTTGGGGGCGCCGGTCTCGGGTTCGGGCAGGTCGCCCGCATCATGGGTGTTGAGCCAGGCGGCGGGGTCGATCGCTTCGCCGTTGGTGCCGCCGGGGCGGACCTCGAAATGCAGGTGCGGACCTGTGGAGTTGCCTGAGCTGCCGACGTCGCCGATGTGCTGCCCGGCGGTCACGGTGTCGCCGGGGTTGACGTGGATGCCTTGCTCCCACATGTGTCCGTACGCGGTCGCGACGGCGACGCCGTCGAGGGTGTGCTCGATCACGATGAGCCCGCCATACCCGCCGGAGAACTCGGCGACGGTCACGGTTCCGTCGGCGGCGGCGAGGATCGGGGTCCCGTCCGGGGCGGCGAAGTCGGTGCCGGTGTGGACGGAGTTCTCCCCGGTGATCGGGTGCACCCGGGGTCCGAACTCGCTGGTGAGCACCCAGGTGCCCTCCGGCAGGGGGAACACCACCCGGGAGGACTCCGCCGCGACCGTCTGCACCGCTGGAACTGTCATGCCGCTGCTCGACCCATCCGTGTCGGCAGCATTGGTTTTCGTGGTGCCGGTGAGGGTGGTCAGGATGGTCTTGGCGACGGGCTCGTAGTTGCGGTAGCGGTCCGGGTAGGCGGAGACCTCGACGGCCTGGGCGGCCTCGCCCTTGTCCATTTGCTCCCAGCCGGGGATGTCCAGCAGTCCGCGCGGGGAGGGGGAGTTCGGTCCTTCGGGTCCGCCGAAGAACGCCCGAGCCTGGTACACGGGGTCCATCAGTTCGGCCACCGACCCCCAGCCGGACTGGGGTCGCATCTGGAACAGGCCGAGGGAGTCGTTGTCGGAGCCGTTGCCGTCGTTGGGGTAGTTCGCGGATTCGGGGTAGGCGGAGGTGTTGGCGAGCATCCGCAACGTGGACTCGGTGAGCGCCGCCATCAGCGCGATGTGTATGCCGTTGCGGGTCACCCCGTCGATGCTGGAGCCGGTCTCGATGATCGTCGCCGCATGCGTGAGCTGCTGGCGGTTGAGGGTGAAGGTCTCACCGTTGGCGGTGGTCACCTCCAGCTCGTCCGGGACGTCCCCGACGGTGACGCCGGTTCCGGTGACACAGGCGTTGGCGGTGGCGGCCGGGTTCATCAGCACCCCGACCGACAACAGCAGCAACGCCGGACCAAAGAACACTAGGGCGATGGCGGCGGCGAGTTTCTTCAACACGAGCAATCACTCCTCAGCAGCTATCGGAGGGGGTTGTCGAGCTGGGACAGCCGCAGCAGGTGGCAGGTGTCGTAGGTCGGCTCGCAGACGAGGAACACGGTGAACGCCACCGCATGCTTCGAGGTGACGGGTTCGTCGTTCCAGGTGCCGGTGCGGTGGCGGGTGCCCTCGATCGTGTAGGCGATGGTGCCTTCGGCGAGCTGGCCGGGCTGGGCCTGCTCCACTGCCTCACCCCATGCCTGAGGGACGAACACGTCGTCGATGCTCAGGTGCTGGGCGGTGGCGTACTGCCGCAGCTCGATCCACGCCTCCCGGTTCGGGAGGTAGGTGGCGATGTCGGCGGCGAGCCCGGCCTGTTCCGCACCGGACGGATCACCAACCTCTAACACGACGGAGGTGTAGTCCAGGGGCATGAATCCGCTGGCGGTATCCCAGCTGAAAAGCGCCGTGACGACGTTGCCGACGAACGTCGCCGGGTCCGCCGAAGGCCGCACGACGGGCAGGCGGGGTGTCGTGGTGGGTACCGGATCGCTGGGCACGGTGACGACTGGCCCCGGCCCGGGGCCCTCATCGCTGCCGGGCTCGTTGCTGGTGGGTGGTCCGGTGATCAGGCCGTAGACCCCGATCCCGGTGAGCACGAGGACCGCCACGAGTGCGGTGAGCACCGCGATCATTCGGTGGTGGGAGCGAGCATCGGAAAGGTCGGGAGTCTTCATGCCCCGTAGGTGCACCGCCACACCCGAGCCAGCGAGGTGGCTACAAGGCGCGCAGGTGGCCGCGCACCGGCCCGGTGTCGGCGCTGCTCCCGCGCTCGCGCGCGGCACGCAGCTGCTCGCCGAATCGGCTGGTGCCCTCAGCAGTGGCGAGGAAGGAATTGATCTGCTCGTCGGTCAGCTCGGCGGCGAGCTGGTCGAGGTCATAGTGGGTCCACCAGTCGGCCAGCTCGCTCCAGGTGAGCACGAACGCGCGCACCGGATACCGCACCGGCTCACCCTCACCCTGACCCGCTGCGGGGGTGGGCCGTGGGGTGCGTCTCTTTGGTGTCGTGGTCTTGATGCGGACGAGGGCGTCAGCGGCGAGCTGGTGCAGGTCCGCGTCGCGGTCACCGCGTGTCGTGTCGGCCTGTTCCCGGACCTGCCGGTAGAGGGGGTCGACGGGGTTGCCGGCCTCGATGCGTTCCAGCGCGGTCGCTGCCTGCTGGCGAAGCTCCTCGGGTTGGGCGGGGTCCTCGGCGATGTGGTGGAGGAAGCTGATCTTGTCCAGGGTCTTGTAGGACGCGCTGCCGGGGATCATCCGGGCAGCCTGCTCACTGGTCCGGCCGTGGTCGGACGGTGCGGGAAATTTTCCCGCACCGTCGTCTCCGGGTTGCTGCTGCGCGCTGAACTGGGTCGCGGCCTGCCGCCGGGCCGCGTCCTCGGCCATCACCTGTTTCAGCTCCCGATACAGGGCGGCGGCTTCGAGCTGGGTCAGGGGCTTGTGCAGGACGTTGTCGTCTTGCTCGGCCAGCAGGTGTCCGAGGCGGTCGGAGATGCCCGAGCGGACCCAGACGTTCACGGTCTTCCAACCAAGTTGCCGGATCGCCGCCAACCGTCTGGCCCCACAGACGAGCACCCCGTCCGGGGTGATGGTGATCGGTTGGAGGAGGCCGTCGCGGTCGATGGAGGCGGCGAGTGCGTCGATGTCGCCCAGCTCGGTGCGATGCCGCCTGCCCACCTGGATCGAGGCGACCGTGCGCTCCAGCTCGATGAACCCCGCCGGCGCGCTCATCACGCACCACCTTGGGCATCGTCGTGGTTCCGAGGGCGGCGTGGGGCGGCGAGGGAAACCGAAAGGACGAGGTCGTCGTCGCGCAGCAACACGGGCAGGCTTTCGCCGATCAACAGGCGCAGCAGCACACCCCTCCCGAGGCCGGTAGCGGTGTAGGCCGGGTGGGGGGTGCCCAGCAGCGCCTTCAACAGTGCTGTCCAGGAGTGGCTGGGGATGTCGAGCAGGGCGCGGGCATGCTTGTCCCGTCGCAGCCCTTCGTAGGCGGCTTGGCGGGTACCGGCCTGGGTGAGCGCTCCGCAGGCGTGCTCGATCGCGGCTCGGGCCGTGTCGGCGGGCCAGTCCAGGAGCGTGAACAGCGCGATCGCGTCTTCGACTGCCGAGCCTGCTGAGGTGCTGGCTCGCTCCGATGCCGGGGTCTCGTCGTTGCCGTCTGGTGCGTCGGCGGCGGGGATGTGGAAGGCGGGGTGGTAGTCGGTCAGTGGGGTCTCGCGGTCGGAGAACCGTTCAGGGTCGTGGAAGGCAGAGATGTGGGGGCGGCGGGCTTGGTGGACCGAGCAGAGCAGTCCCTGGGCGCGTTCTTCGAAGATGCAGGTGATCCGCACCGCGTGCGTGATGACCGCCCACGGATCGTACGCCTCGCGTGCTGCCCTGGTGCGCATCACATCGAACGCCGCCGAGGCGGCCTCCCACGGGTCCAGCCCGTGCTTGCGCGCCAACGGCGCGTACTTCTTCGCGGTGAACTGCATCAGCTCCGCCGCTTGCGCATCGTACGCCCAGGCGCGCCGCCCGCCGTGGTGGAGCCGGTGCAGCAGTGCGCGCAGACCCTCACCGGTCGTGAAGTCCGCGCGGTCAGATCCTGTGGTCGGGTCGCTGGTGGGGTGTGTGTTCTCGGTCATGGTCAGGGCACCTCCTGACAAGCAGGTGCGCACGCCATCCCCAACATCGCTGTCGGTCCTCGTTGACGCACGCATCGCTTGTCACCGCCCTACTCAGCTCAACCCGACGCCGGGCCGGGACGGAGCGGCCTGCCCCGTGCTGCCACGGCCGAATGCTGCCAGTGGTGGCAACCGGCGGGTCCGCTCACCCAGGTCACGAACACCCGTGGCGAGCGGCGCGCGGGTACGGCGGGCCAGCTCGACCTCGAAATCGACACCCCGGCCAGCGAGGGCCGCGCCCTGGCGAGCGATGAGATCCGTGGGCCGCACCCACTCCACACCCCGCGCACGGCTCACCTCCGCCGCTGGTGTCTGCCGCTCGGTTCCGCGTCGGCGGGAGGCCCGTGCTGCCCGGACCGCGTCCGGTGCCTCGAGTTTTTCAACCGCCTCCGACGCCGGGCGAACGGTCCCTACATCGGGTGCCCGATCGTCAGCGTCGGGTCGTCGCAGGTCGTGGTCGTGTTCGGGACTCATGGGGTTGCCTCCTCGTCATCGGTGCTGTCGGTAAGGTGCGCGCCGGTGAACCACCGGCCCACCGTGGAGGGGTGCACGCCCAAATCACGGGCGATCTTCTTGTTCGACCACCCCTGCCCGCGCAGCTGCGCTGCCCGAGCACGCCGATCGGTGCGCGCCACCCCCGAGTCGGTCGTCGGCTCACTGTCCCGATCTGCCGATGCCTGCGCTGTGCCGGGTGCTATAGCCTGTTCGCTCTCCTCTGCTGGCGCCGGCAACGCCGCGATCTCCTCGACCTCGGCCGACGACACCGTCCCCGGCCCAGGTGCCGAAGCCCACTCTTCGATGGGCGCGGATATGTCAGGGGACACGGCGTCGTCGCTGGACATCAGCGTGTCGGGGGCTGGTTGCGGTCGGGTGAGGATGACGGTCAGGTGAGTGATCGCCAGCAGCACCACGGGAGGTACCGCGGCAACGGCCGCGGCCAGCACTCCGGGGACATCAGCATCCGCGGCGACGACAGCGTGGAGGGCGTTGGCGATCACCGACACGGCGGACCCACCGATCAGCAGCGCCCACGGATACCACGCCGACCGCTGACCGGCTAGGGCAACGGCGGCGACGGTGGCGACAACGATGATGCCGTCCACGATCAGCGGCCACACCCACGCCTGCGAACCGCCGACCCCGGACCGAGCAGCCAGATCGGCCAGCGCGGTGAACGAGAGCCAGAACGCTCCGGCGGCGATGAACACGGTCCCCGCCACCGCGGTGACCACCGCCCAACGCCGGTTCCTCTGCCCGGTGCTGGCATGGATGGTCATGACAGCCCCCGCACCTGAGGGGACGACCGCGCGGCCGCGTCCCGGCTGAACCAACTGCCAGTTGCCGACGAGCCGTCCTGTAGCCGCGAGGAGGTCTGGGGTCGGGGTTGAACGGTGCGATAGGCGGAGCGGACAGTCGCGGTAATCTCTCGCTCACCCAGCCCCGCCTCCGAGGCCGCGGCCGCAAGCACCTCCAGCGCCTCCGGCGCCGGAAGGTCGTTCTCTGCGAGGCGGCAGGCCGCCCAGAACAGGCCACGGTTTCGCTCGCCCTCGCCACGGTTGGCGACCCATTCCGCCAACTGCGACACATCCGCCTGCTGCCCCACGCTCGGGCTCGCCGGCCAGCGCGGCGCGGGCCGGGGGTCGAGGATGTCCCGCAACGCATCCGAATCCACCGTGGTGCTGGGGCCGGTGCTTATCTGCCGAACCCGATACTCGGCGCCCGTGCCATTGCTGACCACCCTGGAGGGCGGGACGATGATGTAGCCGCCGTCGCCACGGAAGTCGATCCCGGCGCGAGCGGCCTGCCACGACCGCTGCACCACGCCCGGCGTCGCCGGGTAGTAGGCGTGCATCCCATCGGACGGCGTGGTCACGAGGAACTGCCATCCACCGACGAGCCCGGCACGGTGGGCGCGGTTGAACGCCGCGAACCCGTTGACGGGGCCGTGGACGTCGACATCGACCACGACGACACCGGAGGCCGTGCCGGTCGGCACGCCAATATTCGCGGTCGGGTGCTTTCTCCACCACGCCTCCGTCTGGTCGGGGTCTCTGGTGGCGTCGTGGAACCCGTGCTCGGTCAGCGGGCGCTTACCGCCCGGTTGACATGGGAACACAGGTACTCCCGCACCGGCGAGTTCCCGCGCGACGGCCGAGGCCGGCCACCGGAAGGTCATGCGCGTTAGTACGCCGGCGAGGCCGTCGGGGGAAGTCATCACAGGCCCCGTTCCTGCGGCACGATGGCGGGGCTGGCCCGGGCGCCAGGTGCGGTCAGCGGCACACTCTGTCGCCGGCGCGCTGGCTGGTCATGTGCCGGCTGGGCACGCTGTGGCGCCTCGCGGTCGAGGCCGGGCGGGGTCCCGTCGCCGAGCTGGGCGGTGTCGAGCTGATCCAGGATCGACAGGGCAGTTTTGCGGACCCGTTCGCCTGTGGCCTTGACGATGTCGGCCGGTTCCTTGCCATCCACGCGGGCGGCCCAAGTGGCGACGTACGGAATCGTGTAATCCGAGGTGTCCATTCCGTGGGCGGCACCTACCATCAGCGCGACCGATTCGGCCTCGACCTCACCGATCCCGCGATGCTGTCGCGCGTCCTCCTGGTCAGGCCCGTGCATGAGCACATGCCCCAGTTCGTGAGCGAGAGTCTTCACCTGGGCGGCGGGGTCCATGTTCTCCCGCACCGTCACCGTCCGGACTTCGAAGTCCGTGACCCCATTGGCGCCGTGGATTATCCCCTCGTGCGGCACCCGCGATACCTCGAACCCGGCCGCGCGGACCTGGAAGGCAAGCCCGTCCCACAGTCCGCCGGGTGCCTCGCCTTTCAGCAGGGTCGGGGTCGGATGCTCCGGGATCGGATCGCCAGCCGTCTGGGAGGCATCCCAGACATATGCCGGCCGCACCCCGACCATGCGGGTCCGGGCCACTTCGCCGGGCGTGGGCTTCTCGCCCCGGTTCAGACGTCTCCACAACTCCGGATCGGCCGGGTTCGCCGAGGCGAACCGGCCCGTGATCGGAGCGAGAATCTGGTAGCCGGCCTGGCCTTTCTCAACCTGGCGGCCCAGCTGCTGCCACTGCTTGTAGCCGGCCACATACGACGGCACCGGGTCAGGCACGCGACCTGCCTCGAACGCTTCCCCGTGCTGCGCCCAGATCAGCAGAACGTTGTTGAAGCTGCGGGACCGGAACCGGGCCGCGAACGACAGGGCCTTCGCCCAGTCCTCACCGGAGACCAGCTGCTCAACCGCGCTCGTCAGTTTCCCATGCAGCTCGTCGAGCTTCGCCTCCCGCGCCCGGCGGGCTTCCTCCCTCGTCGCCATCGTCCGGCCTCCTCCCGGTAGGGCCGGCCACCGGGCTGGTGGTCGGTCCTACACCTGCGAGGTGCGCCAGGAGCATCCGGCGAGTCGAGACGGTCAGCGAACAAGCAAATCGGTAGGTTGGCCGCCAGGAAGCTCGCGTACTCCTGACGTAGACAACGGCATATCAGCCAACACGCCACCGTGGGGCTCAGCACCGCGCAAGGTGTCGTTTAGGTGGGCAGGAATGTCCGATCAATGGGCACATCGCCGCCGATGAACCGCATCGTTCGATAGCGACTCGGTGTGATCCCCACGCACTCTCGGAAGGCCCCCGATGCCCGGTTCCGGGACTGCCAGCCAACCTGGCGACCGGCCTCCGTGACGGACAAGTCGGTTTCCCGCAGGAGCCTGGCCATCTCCTCCACACGGAGCATCGTCAGGTAGGTCATCGGGGTCTTCCCAAAGGCGTCCGCGAACACTCGGGTGAGTTGCTTCGACGACAGATGGACCATGTTGGCCAACTCTGGCAACGTCCATGCCCTGGCCACATCAGCATGTAAAGCGACGTGAACCTCCCGGGCCTCGACACGCAGCGGCGCGAAGCGGCGATCGCGCGGGATTGTCGGCCGAATATGGGCCCGTTGCAGCGGTGAAGTGCGGAGCGGCGAGATGCGGATGAACGGAGCAACCACGTCGATGACCGCGTGCAACAGTGCCTGCATCCGATGGAAGCGCTGCCGGTAGGCCTGACCGATGCTCAAGGCGACCAATTCATCCAACCACGGCATCAACATGCCGGTCCGATCTTCACCGAGGCGGAGCAATTGGGCGGGCTCGGTAAAGGTCGTGTCCGCGAAGCCTTGCGCGTCCAGCCGGTCGTGCAGGAGCTCGACATGCTGCCAGAACAGTTGATCGAGGACGTAGTCAGTGTCGAGGTAGATCGTCGTGACCGTGATGTGCCCCTCCGGCTCCGATCCGCAGAGGACGTTCGCGCCGAGCAGGATCACGTCGCCGACATTGACGGGCTGTTCACCGAACTCGCTGAAGAGGATGGCGCCACCGTCGCGGACCACGATCAGCTTGACGCAGTCGTACGCGACGGGGCCACTGGGATTGTGGATGGTGCGTGTCCGGGCGAGCAGGGGGTCGTACGGTGCCATGTCCGCCCCCCAGCTCTCTCGTTGTTACGCCCGTGTGGAGATGGAGAACGGGCTATCGACAGCTTCTGTCGGTTGACGTGCGTGCGGTGATGACCCATCGAAGTGCATTGCAGCAACGGCTGATCGAGACGCTGACGTCGCCCGAGTCGAGAGCCGATTTCAATGTGTGGGCGAGGGTTCTCATGTGTTCCTCCTCAGGACTTGA